>CAZBAK010000001.1:0-12687 GCA_964489715.1 uncultured Tissierella sp.
AAAAAAATGAATTTTTATATAATTACTTATAGTTTCTATAAAGTAAGAGATAAATATAGTATAATTCTTATTATAGAGCTTATAAAAAAATAAAGTCAAAAACAAGAGGATGAGTAAGGATGTTTTTTGTATTTGGTATTTCAAGTAAGGAAAAAGAATTGGATTTTTCCCAGACCACTCTTTGTAAAACTTGTGGATCCTATGGAAGATTGGAAGCTTTTATGACATATTCATATTTTAGCTTGTTTTTTATACCTATAATAAAATGGAATAAAAAATACTATATAAGAAGTACTTGCTGTGGAAGCTTATATAGCATAGATGAAGAACTAGGTAAAGCTATAGCTAGAGGAGAAAATATTAAGATTGAAGATAAAGATCTTATAGATACCAATAGTAGTTATAGAAAAGTAAAATATTGTGGAAATTGTAATTCTAGAGTAAAAGAGGAGTTTGAATATTGCCCCAAGTGTGGAAATAAATTATAGGTATATCAATGATTGGAGAGATAGAAAGACAAAATAGTAGAGGCTAAATCTGAAGTGACCCTGGATTTAGTTTTAGTAGTAAGAGAAAGATAAAATAGTTAAAAATATGATTAGTTTTATAAAAAATGGGTAGCATATATAATGTAGAAAAGTTTACAAAAATAATAAAAGGAGGCTTTTACTATGAAAGATTTAATACCATTTAACAGAAAAAATTCTTTAAGAAGAGCTGGTGGTTTTGAAGACTTCTATAATGTTCTAGATGATTTTTTTACGAATCCTATTCAGAGAAGTAGAAGTCTTATGAATGATTCTTTTAAACTAGACATTAAAGATGAGGAAGATAAGTATGTGGTTGAAGCAGATCTTCCGGGAGTTAAAAAAGAAGAAATAGATCTTAATTTAAGCGAAGGAAGACTTACTATTTCTATTCAAAGAGAAGAAAAGGAAGAAAAAGAAGAGAAAGATTATGTTCATAGAGAAAGAAGATATTCATCCATGGCTCGTAGTGTTTATCTAGGAGATATAAAAGAAGAAGATATAAATGCTAAGCTGGAGGATGGAGTTCTTTGTATAAATATTCCTAAGGATGAAGAAAAAGAAAAAACTAAAAAAATTCCAATAGAGTAAAAATAAAAGCTATGCAAGTCTTGCATAGCTTTTATTTTTTTTAGATATAAGTTTATAAAAATCCATATCTTTTATCTATTTTATGATAAAATTATAGGGAATATGAGAGTTATTCAAATATTATATTTCCTATAATTGGGTATCAATATAAGGAAATGCAAGTTCTTATAGAAAGGGGGTATTTTATGGAACTATTATTAATATTATTTGTAATTTTAGGCATAATAGCAGTGGCAATTCAATTTTTACTATATAAAAAAGAGGCAAGGAATAGTATCTTTATTATTAACATGTTATTTGCAATAGTTGTATCCTATTTAACATTTACATCCCTGCCTACAAATTTTACAAGTCAGAGATTCTTAGCCATAGGATGGAGTCTTATAGCCATAGTGGCAGTTATATTAAAGTTAAATGTTAAAATAAATCCTAATATAAGCAAAGTAATCCTATCTTTATCTGTTCTTGGTAGTTTATTGCAATTATATTTATAAATGATTTAAATTTTTAAATGCTACTGATTATTAATTCAAATATTTTAATAATCAGTATTTTTATAAATAAATACTAACAAAGCAAATTTTATAAAAAGTGTTAAAGGAGAAATTTAAATGAATCTAGAAACAGTAAATGGTTTTGATATAGGGAGATTTGCAAGTCAGCTAATAAGCCTAGTCTTTATGGTAGCCCTGATACTCTTTGTGAGACTTTTCTTTAGAAAAAGATAAATACTTAAGGAGTTGGAAAAGATGAAAGATAGATCACTTTTTGGAATTATACTTATCTTGTTAGGAATTGGTTTTTTATTAGATCAATTCAACATAATATCCTTTAATAATATAATTAGTATTTATTGGCCCCTTATATTGATAGTTATTGGAGTAGTAGGATTTTTAAACAGGAAAAACTCAAAATTAGTAAACACTGTAATAATTATATTGGGAATATTTTTTCAAGCAAGAAACTTAGATTGGATAGATATAAATATATTTCAATTGTTTTGGCCAATAATTTTAATAGTCCTAGGAATTAGAATTATAAGTTCCAAGAATATCAGTGATAGTAGGGATAGAGATCATGAGGACAAAAATATAAGCCTAGATGATCATATTGATGAATTTGCAATAATGTCTGGATTAGAAACAAGAATAGAATCTCAAGAGTTTAAAGGTGGGAAAATAACTAGTATTATGGCTGGTATAGAATTAGATTTAAGGGATTCAAAACTTTATGAAGATGAAGCCACCATAAGTATAAATGCAGTTATGAGTGGCGTAGAGATATATGTTCCAGAACATTGGAAAATAGAACATAATGGCAGTCCTATACTGGGAGAATTTTCTAATAAAAAAAGATATAAAGAAGACCTAGATGTACCTATATTGAGAATAAACTTTACTCTTATTATGGGATCCATTGAAATAAAATAGTATATTATTAAAGGAGTGATGGACTATGAATAGAGATTTTATGAAGTCAAGATTTGATAAATATATTGAAACAGATCAGGATAAAGGAATAGCTCAGCCTCCTCTTGAGAAACCCTTTCATAAGGATGCTGAACTAATAGATCTGCCAAAAGTAGATAAGGCTCTTATAATCAAAGATGATATTGTTGATTCTATACTGGGAAGAAAGAGTCATAGAATTTACAGGGATAAGGCAGTTTCCCTAGAAGAATTATCCTATCTTTTATCTATGACTCAAAGAATAAAAGATATAAGAGGAGATAATTATCTAGGATTAAGGCCAGTACCTTCAGCAGGAGGAAGACATCCCTTTGAAACCTATCTAGCAGTCTTAAATGTAGAAGGATTAAAGAAAGGTATATATAGATATTTACCCCTAGAACATAAGCTTCTATTTGTAAAAGATGAAGAGAATTTATCAGAAAAAATAATCATAGCTTCTAATATACAAAAGTTTGCAGGCATGGCAGGAGTTACTTTTATTTGGTCTTGTATTCCCTATAGAACTGAATGGAGATATGGGGACAGGTCTTACAAGATAATGCTTCTTGATGCAGGTCATATTTGCCAATCTCTTTACTTAGCCTGTGAGACCATTGGTCTTGGAACTTGTGCCATAGCATCATACAATCAAGAACTAATGGATAAGCTAATAGATGTAGATGGGGAAGATGAATTTGTAGTATATCTTTCTCCAGTAGGTAAGTTATAAAAATTATAAATACTAAGGAATGATTTTATGCTTGATTTAATTTTACTTGGTAGTGGTGGGACATTTCCTATACCAGAGAGATATCTTTCTTCTATGATAGTAAACTATAGAGGAAGAAAGATCTTGATAGATGCAGGAGAGGGAACTCAAGTTGCTATGAGAGAATTTCATACAGGTTTTAGATCCTTAGATATTATTTGTCTAACTCACTTTCACGGTGATCATATATTTGGCTTGCCTGGACTCCTAGCTACTCTTTCAAATAGTAATAGAACAAAGCCTATTACTATTATTGGGCCCATTGGCTTGAAAAAGATTATGGAGTCTTTATTGATTACTTTGGATTATTTAAACTTTACAATCAATCTTATAGAAGATCCTAAAGAAGATTTGATCTTTGTTATATCTAAGGAAATTCTTAAAGTAAAAGAAAATCACAAGGACTCTCGTGAAGATATAAGGATATCCACACTAGAATTAGAGCATTCGGATCCTTGTTTAGGCTATAGTTTCTATGTGCCTAGAAATCGTAAGTTTTATCCACAAAAAGCTATAGAAAACAATGTACCTAGAGAACTATGGTCAAAGCTTCAAGAAGGTAAAACCATAGAAAAGGATGGGGAGATCTATAATCCAGACATGGTCTTGGGAGAAGAGCGTAAGGGAGTTAAATTTTCCTTTATAACTGATACAAGACCTATAGCTAGGATAAATGATTTTGTAAAAGACAGCCAGCTCTTAGTATGTGAAGGAACCTATGGAGATGATAAAAACAAGGAAAAAGCTAGGATCAATACCCATATGACCTTTAGAGAAGCTGCTAGTTTGGCTAGAGATGCCAAGGTAAAAAAACTAGTCCTAACACATTTTAATGCTGGACTTGAAAATCCAGAAGAATATAAGTCTAATGCAAGAGAAGTATTTAAAAACACTGTTATTGGTTTTGATGGATATAGGACCAGCATAAGCTATAAAGACTAATATATTTAAATCTTTAAAGATATTTGTATAGAGATAGCTTTTAATATACAATTAAGATATTGAGAAAATATAAAGTCAAAGGACATGAGCTCATGTCCTTTTTTAGGAGTTGGTTTTTATCACTAGGGAAAACAAGATAAAATATATTATAAAGCCATTTTTTGTAATAGTCATAATTGTTGGGGGACTTTTGGCAGTTCAATATTCTTATACATACTTTGCTTTGTCTTTGCTTGGAATACTAGCTTTAATCTATACTAATCACTGGGAGAAAAAAGAACTGATCAAGTATTCCAAGGAAAAATTGAAAGCCAAATGGGGACAAGAGCATATAGAAAAGAGAAATTTAGAATCCATAAGAAAATTATATGATTTTACAAAGCATAGGGGTGAGAGGTCCTTAGATGACATAACTTGGCGAGATCTAAATATGGACTCTGTTTTTCAAAAGCTAGATCATACAAAATCTCTTCCTGGGATGCAAAGTCTATATAATATACTTAGAAGACCTTTATTTGATGAGATAGAATTGGAGAAAAGAGATGAAAGTATAAATCTTTTTTCCAAGGAAAAACATATATCACAAGAAATTCAATATCCCCTATATTTATTTGGCAAGAAGGATATAAAGGAATTGTTTCTATATTTTAAAGAGGGTATGGATCTTGATACAAAGTATCTACTAGTCTATAGAATTTTATCTTTTTCACCTCTTCTGGCCTTTGGTGTTTTTTTCTTGAATAAAGAAATAGCTTTATTGCTTGCTTTAATATCTATTAGTGTAAATGCATATATATTTCAAAAAAATAAAAATAGGATCTATCAAGAGGTTGAAACATTTAGATTTATAGCTAGACTTATAAAAACCTCTAAGGATATTATTAAAATAGATACTGCTTCATTAAATATAGGGAGAGAAGATTTAGAAGATCTTATAAAAAAGACAAAAACAATATATAAGAATGTTTCATCTTTAAATACAAAAGAAGGTGTAAGAAGTGAACTAGACTTGCTTTTAGATTACTGGAATATAATCACCTTAAGAGAGACCATAATCTTTTATAAGACAGTAAATTTAATAAATGATAAGAAAGATGACTTGTTTCAGATCTATAAGATAATAGGAGAGATAGATGCATATATTTCTATAGCTTCCTATAAAGATAGCCTAGAATATCATACAAAACCATCTTTAATCAAAAGTCATGACAGTTTCTTTTTACAAGTAGAAAAACTCTATCATCCATTGCTGGAAGAGCCTGTACCATATTCATTTAAATTAGATAATAAAGGGGCTCTGGTTACAGGTTCTAATGCTTCAGGTAAGTCTACTTACTTAAGGACCATAGGTATAAATACTGTCTTTGCACAGACCTTTAATACGGTACTTGCCAAGGAGTACTCTTCTAACTATTATAATCTCTTAACTTCTATTGGTACAACAGACAGCATAGAAGAGGGAGATAGCTATTTTATGGCAGAGGCAAAATCTTTAAAGAGAATTGTTGATAATTTAAGTGATGGAGTTCCAGTACTTTGCATTTTAGATGAAATATTTAGAGGAACAAATACTGCTGAAAGAATAAGTGCTGCCAGAGAGGTTTTAAACTATATGATAGATAGAAATACTCTAGTGGTAGCAGCAACGCATGACTTAGAGCTTACTAGCATAGTAAGCGAGAGCTTTGATAATTACCATTTTAAAGAATCCATAGAAGAAAATGACATTTCATTTGATTATCTTTTAAGAAGGGGTCCTGCTACCACCAGAAATGCTCTTGCTATTTTAAAATATCTTGGATATCCAAAGATAATATATGAAAATGCAAATAAGGGTGTAGAGGAATATGAGTTAAAAGGCTCTTTTAATTGACTTTAAAATATAAAACTAGTATACTTTAAATACAAAGAAATAGATGGCGATGGAGTTCGCCTTTAACCGCTTAAAGCTAATGACTCCTACAAAAATACCTGTATTTTTGTAGGAGTTTTTATTTTGAAAGGAGAGAGAAGAAATGGCTTTTAGTTTGGGAATTATTATAATACTTGGGATTATATTTAATAAAGTCTTTGAAAAATTTAAACTTCCAGGCCTACTAGGCCTACTAATACTTGGAGTTTTAATTGGACCCTTCGGAATGGATTTGCTACATAGAGATATATTAAGTGCATCGGGAGATCTAAGGAAAATAGCTTTAATAGTCATACTCTTAAGGGCAGGTCTTGGTATTCAAAGGGAGAATTTAAAGAAGAATGGTATAAGTGCCTTAAAGATGAGCTTTATACCTGGATTATTTGAAGGTTTTACTATAGCCCTTATATCAATTAAATTTTTAGATTTTTCATTTATTCAAGCTGGTATGCTGGGTTTTATAATAGCTGCAGTTTCTCCAGCTGTAGTAGTTCCCTCTATGCTTAAAATGATAAATAGTGGGCTGGGAGAGAAGAAAGCAGTGCCTACCTTAATAATAGCCAGTGCATCCATAGATGATGTATTTGCTATAACTATATTTGGAGCTTTTCTAAGTCTTTATAGCGGAGTAGATAAAAGCATAGGCCTTCAGCTTCTTAATATTCCCCTATCAATAGTTCTTGGCATAGCATTGGGAGCATCTATAGCCTTTGTCTTGGTCAAGATATTTAAAAAATATACCATAGATAAAACTATAAAGGTTCTCATATTAATAGGAGTAGCCATATTATTTACAGAGCTGGAAGACCAAGTAAAAGCTAGCATTGAAATTGCTTCCTTACTTGGGGTAATGACTATTGGATTTATTATTGGGGAAAGCTTGCCTAGTATAGGAGGGGAGATTTCAAAAGCCTTTAAAAAGATATGGATCTTTGCAGAGATGCTTTTATTTGTATTGGTAGGGGCTGAAGTTGATATATCAGTGGCAAGAGAGGCAGGGAAAATAGGTATAGTAATTATAATTATTGGTCTTATAGCTAGAAGCACAGGAGTTATTATAGCCCTTATGGGATCAGAATTAAACTTAAAAGAAAAACTCTTTTGCATAATATCCTATACTCCTAAGGCAACAGTACAGGCAGCCATAGCATCTATACCTCTAAGCTTAGGTGTTGAAGGTGGGGAAATAATCCTAGCCCTTGGAGTTCTATCCATAGTCCTTACGGCACCACTGGGGGCTATAGCTATAAACTATTTTGGAAAGAGATTGCTATAAGAAGAAAGATAAACATATAGGAATTTATTAACAAGAATTCTTATATTAGATTATTTAATTGACAGAAAGAAAAATATATTATAATATGATTGTATATTACGGGTGCTCATATACTGGGCTGAGAAGAAACTTATATTTCTAACCGTCAACCTGATCTGGATAATGCCAGCGTAGGAAAAAATATATTGAGAATAAAACTTCAATTGTATTTAATCCTCTCTGGATATCCGTAGATATCAGGGAGGATTTTTTATTTTAAAATTTATAGAAGAGGAGAGATTTTGATGAATGCAAGTGTAGCTATACAAGTATTACCTAAGGCTAATAGTAGTGAAGAAGTGGTGAGGATTGTAGATGAAGTTATAGCCTATATTAAATCTACAGGACTAAAGACATATGTAGGACCCTTTGAGACTGTAATAGAAGGTGACTATGAAGAACTTATGGAAGTAGTAAAAAATTGCCAATATATAGCTATAGAAGCTGGATGTCCATCTATTATGAGCTATATCAAAATCAACTTTAATCCAGAAGGCGGGGTACTTACTATTGACCAAAAGCTTAAGAAACATTACAAATAAACTATCCTCATATGTGCTGATAGTATTTATAATTATTACTTGGCAGGTCTTATCTCAGGCAGAAGTTATACCTTCCTATATGCTTCCATCTCCTGTGGAAGTTGTAAAGGCTTTTATAGGGGATTTCTCCCTACTGATGCATCATGCAAGGATTACCTTGTTAGAAGCCTTTCTAGGACTTGCTATAGGCGTAATCTTTGGATTTCTTGTTGCAGTTGTAATGGATAGGTTTGACTTTTTATATAGGGCTATTTATCCAATATTAGTTATAACACAAACTGTTCCAACAGTTGCAATAGCTCCACTATTAGTTCTGTGGCTAGGTTATGGTATAGCACCTAAAATAACACTTATTGTAATAGTTACATTTTTTCCAATTACAGTAGGGCTTTTAGATGGATTTGCATCAGCAGATAAAGACGCCATAAGATTGCTTCAGTCTATGGATGCAAGTAAGGGTCAAATATTTAAACATATTAAATTTCCAAGTTCCCTTCCTTACTTCTTTGCTTCTCTTAGAATATCAGCTTCTTATTCTATTGTAGGGGCAGTAATCTCAGAATGGCTTGGAGGCTTTAGTGGATTGGGAGTTTATATGACAAGGGTTAAGAAGTCTTATTCATTTGATAAGATGTTTGCAGTGATTTTATTTATATCTATAATAAGTTTATTGTTGATGAGCGGGGTAACGGTTTTACAAAAAGTAGCTATGCCCTGGCTAAAAGAAGAAAAATCAAAAATATAAAAAAGGGGAATATAAATGAAGGAAAAAAATATACTTTTAATATCTATCTTAACTTTAGCACTTATATTAACAGCTTGTAGTGGAAAAAATGAAGAAGCTGGAGAAGGTGGAAGTGAAATAAAACTTGTATTAGATTGGACGCCAAATACAAATCATACAGGACTCTACGTGGCCATGGAAAAAGGATATTTCAAGGAAAAGGGTCTAGATGTTGAAATAATCCAACCGCCAGAAGATGGTGCAACAGCTCTCGTAGCATCAGGAAAGGCTCAATTTGGTATTGATTTCCAAGATTATATAGCGCCAGCCTTTACAAGAGAAGATCCTCTTCCTGTTACAACAGTAGCAGCCTTAATACAGCATAATACATCAGGAATTATATCAAAAAAAGGCAGTGGAATAGAGAGTCCTAAGGGTATGAGTGGAAAAAGCTATGCAACTTGGGATCTAGCTGTTGAAAAGGAAATAATAAAATCTGTAGTAGAAAAAGATGGAGGCAGCTATGAAGATATAGAAATGATTCCAAGCACTGTTACAGATGTAGTAGCAGCCCTAAATACAGATATTGATGCTGTTTGGGTATTTTATGGATGGGATGGAATAGCAACTGAAGTTCAGGGATTGGAAACTGATTATTTTGCATTTAAAGATATTCAACCAGTACTTGATTACTATAGTCCAATTTTAATTGGAAACAATGATTATCTTGAAAGCAATGAAGAAGAGACAAAAATGTTTTTAGAAGCTGTTGCAAAAGGCTATGAATATGCTATAGAAAATCCTGAAGATGCAGGAGAAATACTTTTAAAAGAAAATCCAGAACTAGACAGGGAATTAGTTATGGAAAGCCAGATCTACCTAGCAGATCAATATAAAGCTGAAGTAGAGCAGTGGGGATATATAGATGGAGCTAGATGGGATGGCTTTTATGAATGGTTATTCGAAAACGATTTAATAGAAAGAGAGATTCCAAAGGGATACGGCTTTACCAATAAGTATCTTGGGGAATAAAAATAAATAGGAGAGGTCTATGAAGATAAAACTTAGAGCAGATAATATAACAAAACTATATGAAAGAAAAGAAGTAATAAAAAATATCTCCTTAGAATTATACCAGGGAGAACTTATATGCTTATTAGGAGTTAGTGGAGTAGGAAAGACTACGCTTTTTAATGTTTTATCTGGGATCTTACTTCCAGAAAAAGGTCAGGTGTATCTAGAAGATAGGGACATAACTGGACAAGCGGGACAAATCAGCTATATGCTACAAAAGGATTTATTGATGCCTTACAAGACAGTTGTAGATAATGTGGCTCTTCCTCTAATTATAAGGGGAGAAAAAAAGAAAGAAGCTAAAAGAAAGGCCTCAGAAAAATTTAAGATCTTTGGAATAGATGGAACACAAGATAAATATCCCCATGAATTATCTGGAGGTATGCGACAGAGAGCCGCCTTTCTTAGAACCTATCTCTTTTCACATGAAGTAGCTCTACTAGATGAACCCTTTAGTGCCTTAGACACTATAACCAAGAGCAGCATGCATGCTTGGTATTTAGATATAATGGACAAGATTAAACTATCTACCATCTTTATAACTCATGATATAGATGAAGCCATTCTCCTATCAGATCGTATTTATATTATGACAGGAATTCCTGGTCAAATAAGAGATGAGATAAGGATTGAAAATCCTAAACCTAGGGGAGAGGGTTTTTTATTGACGGATGATTTTATAAAGTATAAGAGACAAATTTTAAAGTTTTTAGATAACAACTAGCATTTATCTAGCTAAAGTGATAAAGCTTGAAATTGGTCTAGTATTATGGTATTATATTTTAAATAAGTTTTACTTAACAAGGCCCTTCTATAAAATTTATAGAAGGGCCTTGCTAAAATATTAATATGAAGAGGAGCTAAACTATGAAGACAAAACTAGATAGAATAAAAAGTGATATTGAAAATCTTTCTAAATTTAACAAGACTCCAGGACAAGGACTTACAAGAATGTCTTTTACGGATGAAGATAGAGGGGCAAGGGAATATATTAAAGAGCAAATGAAATCTTCAGGATTAAAAGTCTATGAAGATGCTGCTGGAACTATAGTTGGAAGGCTGGAAGGTAGTTTAGAAGATGGAGAAATTGTAATGATAGGTTCCCACTATGACTCTGTTAAAAACGGTGGAAATTTTGATGGACCAGCTGGAGTAGTAACAGCTCTTGAAATAGCCAGGGTCATGAAGGAAAATAATCTTAAGCCAAAGTATCCAGTTGAATTTATAGCTATGATAGAAGAAGAAGGAGGACGATTTGGTGGAGGTCTCTTTGCTAGTCGTGCTATGGTGGGAAAGGTTAGTCGAGAAAGTTTAGATAACTACAAAGACAGTGATGGTATTTCTATAGCTAGTGCTATGAAGGACTTTGGCTTTGATCCTGACAAAATAGAAGAAGCAAGGAGAAGGCCAGAAGATTTAAAAGCTTTTTTAGAGCTTCATATTGAGCAGGGTCCAATACTAGAAAACAATAAAAAGGAAATAGGCATTGTAGAATATATAGTAGGGATAAATCAAATAGAAGTAATAGTAAGTGGAAGACCAGATCACGCTGGAACAACTCCAATGACAATGAGATCAGATGCCTTAGATGCAGCATCAAAAGTTATAAGCTCTATTAGTGATTTTGCAAAAGAAGCAGGAGAAGGAACAGTAGCAACTGTTGGAGTTTTAGAGATAAAACCAGGAGCTGCAAATATTGTACCTGGTCAAGTTAAGTTTTCAGTTGATATAAGATCTAAAAAAGATGAATGTATAGAAGAAGTTAGGGAAAAGATAGAAAGTTCACTAAAGGATATTTGCAAGCTAAAGGGAACTGAATATAGTATTGAAGATAAAATGAGGGTTCTACCTATAGAATTATCTAAGGAAATTATATCTAAATTAAATAAATATAGTGACGATTTAGGATTTAAAAGTCAGACCATGCTAAGTGGAGCAGGTCATGATGCAATGGTTATGGCAGGAATAACTGATGTGGGATTGGTATTTGTACCTAGTAAGGGGGGAAGAAGCCATTGCCCAGAAGAGTGGACAGACTATGAGGATCTTCAAAAGGGAGTAGAAATCCTCTGCGAGACAATAATAGATATTTCACAAGCAGAATAATATTGAAAAGACATGTAAAAGTTAGTAATTTACTTTTACATGTCTTTTTTTTGTAAAAAATAAAATGTTTCAATTAATTTGTCACAAAGCCCCTATCCAATTCGTTGATATAGTATAGAAGAAAAGATATAAAAGGGGGTTAGGGTATGTCAATTATAATTAATAGAAATACTGGCTGGAATGCTTGGTTTTTAGGGATTCAAATAATAGTAAATGGAGAAAAAGTAAATACAATTGAAGAAAACAAAAGCATGGAAATTGATCTAGATAATCAAAAAGCCTTATTAAAAGTTCAACAATTTGGAATCGAAAGTAAGGAGATAGAAGTTAAAGATGGGGATGTTTTAGAAATAAAGTCATCCTGGTGGTATAGAAGAGTAATACCTATAATGATAATTATACAAATTGTAAGCTTTTCTTTTACAAACTTAGAAAATAGATTAGCTAGTTTGATGTATATAACCATGTCCATTATTATTCTTTCAGTCATTATTTTTAGTCTTATATTTTTAAATGGATTTAAGATTGAAACCCTGGATAGAAACAAAGAATAAAGTAGGGGAGACCTGAGGTCTCCCCTATATTAGACTAGTTACAAACTTCAAGCTAAAAAAGTATAATCATGAAATCTTTTAGATATAAATTGCTTTAAAGCATGTTTTTTATAACTAATAGGGTATAGATATCTAAAGAGGTGATTGAAATGATTGATATTACTAATTGGATAGAAGACG
>CAZBAK010000001.1:12787-44847 GCA_964489715.1 uncultured Tissierella sp.
TAGATATCTAAAGAGGTGATTGAAATGATTGATATTACTAATTGGATAGAAGACGAACTACTTATAACACCAGATCTACAGATCCAGATTCTAAAAACACTAGCTATAATAATAATAGTAAGTTTAATATACTTTTTCATCAGAAAAATCCTATATAACACAATAGAAGATAATAAGGTGTATTATAAAATAAAAAAACTACTTCCTATCTTATGGTTATAGTAGCTATTTTGCTGGTAGGTAGAGTCTGGTTTCAAGGTGTCCGATCATTGGCCACATTTATTGGACTATTTTCAGCTGCACTAGCTATTGTAATGAAGGATGTTATATTAAATATAGCAGGCTGGGTTTATATAATCATCAAATCACCCTTTAGTGTTGGAGATAGAATAGAAATAAATGGTATATCAGGTGATGTTATTGATGTTCAGGTTTTTTCCTTTACATTAATGGAGATAAGAAATTGGGTTGATGCAGATCAAAGTACAGGAAGAATAGTTTTTATACCCAATGTTATGATATTTAATAAGGCTCTTTTAAACTATAGTAAAGGTATACCCTATGTATGGAATGAAATACCTATAGCTGTTCCCCTTGAAAGCAATTGGAAAAGGGCTAAGTGTATCTTAAAGGATATAGGGGACAAGTATGGTGAAGTCATTAGTTCAGAGGCAGAAGAAAGTATAAAAGAAGCTTCTAAAAAATTTAGCCTCTATAACGCCCAATTAGAACCCACTGTCTATACTAAGATAGATCCAGATTCCTCCAGTATAATTTTAACTATAAGATATATGTGCTCCTATAGGAATAGAAGAGCTAGTGCTGAAAAAATATATGAAGACATTCTAGAAGAATTTATGAAGCATGAAGATGTTGAATTTGCTTATCCAACTCAAATTGTATATACAGAGGATGAAAAAAACAGAATAATAAATTCTCGTTTTTAATTTTAAATTTTATTATAAAAGATTTGACTTTAAAATAAGAATAAAGATAGTATATCTTTATTCTTATTTTGATCTTAGGGCTTTTTACCATTTCTTGGTTTTTTAGGTTTATCATGGACAATGATTTTACTTTCTTCTTCTTCACTTATTTCTCTTGCTTTTTTTAAAGATGCTTCTTTAGAATCACATATATAACTTGCTTTTTTACTACCTTCTTTTAAAACTTCCCATTTGCCCTTGTGTGGTATTATATGTTGATCTTCTCCATTAGAATTCTCAACCTTTTTCCTAATAGCCCATTCTTTAGCTTGAGTAATAGCTATAGCAATAGATCTTGGTTCGTCAAAATCATCCTGTAAAAGTGAATTTGCTATTTCTATAGCCTTATTTCTTGTTGATTTTTCCAAATTTTTCATTGAATCTGGATAGTTTTCTTCGGTCCAAGACACAAAAATCCTCCTAACATAAATGTCCATTTAATAAACATTTACCCGTTAAAAAATTTAAATAACTGAAATTTAGAAAGTTTTAGATTTAAGTCTTTAGGGTAAGATAAGATTAATAGGATATAAGGAGGCGTTTTATATGTTATATTTTGCTTATGCAAGCAACTTAAGTAAAGAGTACATGCTATCTAGATGTCCAGAGGCAGTTCCTATAAAGAAAGTAAGTTTAAAGGATTTTGCTTTAACCTTCAATGAATTGGCAGATATTGTAGCAGAAAATGGAAAAGAGGTTCTAGGTGCCCTCTATGTTATATCTAAAGAAGAATTAGAAATACTTGATACTTTAGAAGGCTATCCTGACCTTTATGACAGAATGATAGTAGAGGTAGTTGATGAAAACAATAATACTTATGATGCAATAGCATATACTATGATAGAAAAAGACTTGCAAAATCCGCCAGATCATTACTATAAATTGCTTTTAGAAGGATATAAAAATTGGGGTCTAGATATGGAAAAGTTAAAAGAAGCTAAAGATGAGACATTAGAAAAAAGAGAGTAGGTTACTATATGAAGAGATTTTTTAAATTATCTTTTTTACTTGTTATCTTGATAGGTCTTTTAACAGGGTGTGTTCCTGGTGACGGATCCTATACAATGATAAATCCTGCTGGGTTTTTATCAGGCATATGGCATGGTTGGATAGCACCTATATCTTTAGTATTTTCCTTATTTGGAGGGACTAGTGGTATATATGAAAGTATAAATACCGGATTTTTTTATGATTTTGGTTTTTATATGGCTATAATAAGTGGTTTTGGTGGTATATCACTTTCAAGAAAGAATAGAAAAAAATATAAAGATAGGAGATCCTATAGAGATAAGAGATATTAAAAGAGATATAAAAAGATTAAGTTCTAGGCTAGAACTTAATCTTTTTTATTTGTCTCTTTAAAATGCTGGAACTACGCCACCATCATAATTGTCTTCTATAAACTTTTTTACTTTATCAGATTGTAAGTGTTTTAAAAGTGTTTTAAACTTTTCGTCTTCTGCATCTTCGCTTCTAACTGCTATTATATTGGCATATGGTGATTCTTCTCCTTCAATTATAAGACCATCTTCCACAGGGTTTAAACCAGCATCTATAGCATAGTTTCCATTTATAACAGCTGCATCAACATCCTGTAGGGCTTGAGGTATGATCTCTGCTTGAAGTGCAGAAAACTTTAAGTTTTTAGGATTGCTTGTTATATCTCTTTCTGTAGCATTTAATCCTGCATCTTTATCTACTTCTATAAGGCCGTTAGCCTCTAAAAGTATAAGAGCTCTAGCTCCATTTACATTGTCACTTGGTATAGCTATTTCTGCTCCATCTTCAATTTCATCTAAAGAATTTAAACTTTCACTATATAGAGCCATAGGTTCAACATGAACATTTCCTATAGAAACTAGATCGTAACCTTCTTCATCAACCATATCTTTTAGGTAGGGCTCATGTTGGAAGAAGTTGGCATCTAGATCTTCTTGTTCTAGTGCTACATTTGGTGTAACATAATCCGTAAATTCTTTTATATCTAGGTCTATTCCATCTTCTTTTAAATCATCTTTAATAAGTTCTAAGATTTTAAAGTGAGGATCTGGAGTAGCTCCTATTTTAATAACAGTTAATTCCTCTGCTGAATCTTCTCCTGAATCGCTAGAACATCCAGTGAAAAGTGATAATGATAATACAATAACCAATAATATTATTGATGTCTTTTTCATTTTTATTCCCCCATTTTTTATTTTTTATCTATTTTTAACATAAGCTTGTTACCTAAAAATTGAATTCCTTGAACCAGTACTATTATCAATATGAGAGCTATATACATAACATGTGTTTCACCGGTTTTGTAAAGTCCGTATCTTATAGCAACTTCTCCCAGGCCACCTCCTCCAATAGCACCTGCCATGGCAGAGTAGCCAATTATATTTATTATTACTAGGGTTATTCCAGATACTATGGAGGGAAGAGCTTCAGGTATAAGAACATACCTTATAGTTTCCCATACGCTGGAACCAATAGATTGGCTCATCTCTATTAGGCCTCTATCAATCTCTCTAAAACTTCCTTCCATGATTCTTGCTACAAAGGGTGCAGCAGCTATAGAAAGTGGAACTATTGCAGCAGTAGTACCTATGATTTTATTAACTAGTAATCTTGAAAGTGGAAAGACCACTATCATAAGTATAATAAAAGGAATAGATCTCAATATATTTATTATTCCATCTAGGAAGCTATTAAAAGTAGGCTTTGGCCATATTCCATCTACTTCAGTTATAACAAGTAGAAGGCCAAGTGGAAAACCTATTAAGAGTGAAAAAATAGTTGAAAGAGATACCATGTATAAAGTTTGAAGTGTAGCTTCTAAAAATAACTCTTCCATCTACATTACCTCCACATTTACTTGATTTTGTTTTAAGAATTCCATAGCTTTTTCTACATCTATATCTTCTCCAATTAGCTCTAAGACCAGATGGCCTACGCTGGTAGATTGAAGTTTATTTATATTTCCTGAAAGTATATTTACGTCTATATCAAAGTTTTTAACCATTTGGGAAACTATAGGAAAATTTGAACTATCTCCAAGATAACCTAGTCTTATAAGTGTTCCCTGGAATTTACTAGGATTTATTATTTCTTCTTCCACAGTAGTATTTACTGAATTTATAAAACTCTTTGTAAGATTGGTTTTAGGATTATTAAATAGTTCTTCAACAGTGTTCTTTTCTATAACCCTGCCATCATCCATGATAGCAACCTTATTGCAAATTTGCTTTACTACTTCCATTTCATGGGTTATCATAATTACAGTTATTCCTAGTTCCTTTTGGATTCTCTTTAACAATTCTAAAATTGAGACTGTTGTCTGAGGATCTAAGCTTGAGGTTGCTTCGTCACTAAGCAATACTTTAGGATCATTAGATATGGCCCTTGCAATGGCTACCCTTTGTTTTTGACCTCCGGATAGTTCGCTGGGATAACTATTTTTCTTATCTTCTAAGCCCACATAGCCTAAGAGAAGATCTACTTTTTCTTGAATTTTTTTCTTATCCAATTTTTCTAAATGTAGAGGAAGAGCTATATTTTCAAAGACTGTCTTTTGTTTTAAAAGATTAAAACTTTGAAATATCATTCCTATTTTCTTTCTAAAGAGCCTAAGATCTTTTTCTTCTAGGGCAAGTATATCCACTCCATCTATTGATATTTCCCCAGAAGTAGCTTCCTCCAGCCTATTTAAACATCTTATAAGAGTTGATTTACCAGCTCCCGAAAGACCAATTATTCCATATATATCTCCATCATCTATAGTTAAATTCACATCTTTTAATGCTTGAAATTCTAAACTATCTGTAGAGAAGACCTTATTGAGATTTTTTATTTTTATCAACACAATCACTCCTTAAATTAAAAAAACTTTCATCTCTTTACTTCTATAAAAAGTAAAGGGACGAAAGTTTCGTGTTACCACCCTAGTTTTATATTTATCTCGCAATAAATATCTTATCAAGTACTAGAGATAAAAATCTCTTATACTTTATCACTGTAACGGGCGCACCCGAGATAGCCTAAAAATTCAACTATCTAACTCCAAGACCATATTCAGCTTATTTTTTTCTGTTCCTTTTCACCCTTGGGAACTCTCTGTAAGAAACTCTATAAGCTTACTCTTCTCTTCAAAGTTTTTATTAAGTTTTTTTAAATTATCATTAGTTTAATATGAAAATCATATTTTGTCAAGTTTTATTTTACAACTTATATAAGATTTTTTAATAATAAGAAGATTACCTAAATAATAGTATTTATTGATCTTTTACCAGGTTATATAAGGTCTTTACATGAACTCCAGTAGCACCCTTTGGAAGATATCCATGGGCCTTATCTAGGTATGCAGTACCTGCTATATCTAAATGTACCCAAGGTATATCCTTTATAAATTCCTTTAAAAATAGTCCTGCTGTTATAGTTCCAGCACCTTTTCCACCAACATTTTTCACATCAGCAACCTTGCTCTTTATCATTTCTTCATATTCAGGATTTGTTGGAAGCTCCCAAATTGGTTCACCTGAGATTTTTGAAGCCTTCTTAACATCTTCCATAAACTCTTGGTTATTTGTAACAGCTCCTGTATTTATATCCCCTAGAGCTACAACACAAGCTCCAGTTAAAGTAGCTAGGTCGATTATTTTATCTGCCTTTACCACTGTTGCAGCATACCAAAGAGCGTCAGCTAATGTAACTCTACCTTCAGCATCTGTATTTAATATTTCAATATTTTTTCCACTCATAGAAGAGATAATATCTCCAGGTTTATAAGCTCCTCCTGATACCATATTTTCACATGCAGCTACTATGGCAACTACATTTTTCTTTAGTTTAGCTTTTGCAATTGATTTCATAGCTCCTATAACGCTGCCAGCGCCACCCATATCACAATACATAGTGTCCATGCTAGTAGAAGGTTTTAGAGAATAACCACCTGAGTCATAGGTTAAACCCTTACCTACAAGAGCAATTTTCTCATCACTAGAAGGATCACCCTTATAATTCATAACTATAAAGCGAGGTTCTTTATCAGATCCTTGGGCAACTGCTAAAAATGCCTTCATTTCAAGTTCTTCAATTTTATCTTTTTCAAATATTTCGACCTCTACTCCAAGGGATTCTAGATTATCTTTTGCACTCTTTGCTAATATTTCAGGATACATATTTATAGATCTTTCATTTACCAGGTCTCTTGCCAAAAAGATTCCATCTATAAGAATTTCTGCTTCCTCTATAGCCTCTTGAAAATCTTCTTTCTCTATATTAGATACATCTATATATACTTTTTCTAAATCTATCTTTGTTTTCTTTTCGCTTATATATTTATCAAAAGCATATTGAGAGTGTAGAAGTCCCTCAGCTATAGCTGAGATAAGTTCCTTGGAATCCAAGCCAAAGGTATCTTTGATTTCTATCTCTACATCACTTATTTTAAACTTAGCTAACTCTTTACCTGCCTTAAAAAAAGCTTTTCTCAATCCATCATTTGTTATTTTTTCCTTTTTTCCTAAACCAACTAATAAGATGTTTTCACCATTTAAGGATAGATCAGCATAGACTTCTGAAGACTTTCCTTTAAATAATTCTTTTTCCTTAAGAAAATCCAAAAGTTTTTTTCCGCTTTTTAAATCTTCCATATCTTCATATACGCTTACTACTTTTACATTACTGCCTTTTCCTAAAATAAATTCCATTTAAATATCCCACCCTTTACATATTTATATATAAGTATAGCAGAAATTCCTAATATATTCACTATTTTATCCAAAGAAAGATTATTATTCCTTCTTATGAAAGATAGATAATAACTAGTTTATTTATATTTTATTCTAAAATCAATAAAACAAAAACCTAATTATAGTGTATAATCAATATAAAAATAAATTCTAAAGGAAAGGAATTTAAATAGATGAAAACAGGAGTAGACATAGTAGAAGTTAAAAGAATAGAAAAGATCTTGGAAAAGAGAAGAGATACTTTTTATAGAAAACTTTTTACACAGGCTGAAATAGAATATATTAAAGGGAAAAATCATAATTCAAAAACTGTTGCAGGTTTTTTTGCCGCCAAGGAGGCTGTTTCTAAGGTCTTGGGAACTGGCATAGGAAAATTAGCATGGAAGGATATTGAGCTTTTACACGATAAAGAAGGCAGGCCTTATATAAATATAAATTCTAAAATCAAAGAGATCTTAAATAAGCAAGGCTTAAAAAGCTTAGATATATCTATATCTCATGAAAGAGAGTATGCAATTAGCTTTGCAATTGGATTTTAAAAAGAATTTTATTCCATTAATATTATAATTTTTTATAGCTTAAATATCACTTATATAATATAATAATTACTTATAGAATCAATAACACTAAAGTAGCGAGGAGAATAGTCATGCAATATTTACAAGAAACAAGACCTACTATACTTGAAATAAATTTGGATAATTTAGCACATAATATAAGAGAGTTAAGACGTCGCACTGGTGATAAAACACTTATTATGGCCATAGTTAAGGCTAATGGATATGGACATGGTGCTATAAGTTCCTCTAAAATTTTCTTAGAGAATGGAGCAGATAGGTTAGGAGTATCTCTTTTGACAGAAGGAATAGAACTTAGAAAGGCAGGTATAGAAGCGCCTATTCTAATATTAAATTACACTCCTCCTAGTCAATATGAAAAAATAATCCAATATGATCTTATACAAAATATATATAGCTATGAAGATGCTAAGGAATTGTCTAAGGCTTGTCTAGCTCTAGATAAAAAAGTAGATATTCATATAAAGATTGACACAGGCATGGGAAGAATTGGATTTTATCCAAATAATAAATCTATAGAAGATATAATAAAGATCTCTAAGCTTCCAGGTATAAATATAGAAGGTATATTTACACACTTTGCTAAATCTGATGAAAGGGATAAGACTTTTACTAACCTACAGTATAGAAGATTTATGAATGTTGTAGAAAAATTAGAAAAAAAAGGACTTTTTATAGATATCAAACATGTTTCCAATTCAGCAGCCACACTTGACATAGAAAAATATAATTTAAATATGATAAGGCCTGGACTTCTTTTATATGGTCATTATCCATCAGATGAAGTTATAGAAAATAATTTAAATATAATTCCTGCCATGACCTTAAAATCTACTATATCCCATATAAAAACCATATCTAAGGGAAGTGGAGTAAGTTATAATCACCTTTATATAGCTAGCAAGAAGACAAAAATAGCAACCCTACCTATAGGATATGCAGATGGATATTCAAGAATGCTTACAGGAAAAGCCCATGTCTCTATAAATGACAAAAGGGCAGAGGTAGTAGGAAAGATATGTATGGATCAGATGATGGTAGATATAACAGATATAGAAGATTTGAAAATAGGTGATGAAGTTATCTTGTTTGGCTATGGAGAAAACGTAGCATCTGTAGAAGATATTGCAAGTTGGTTGGGAACAGTAAATTATGAAATTGTATGTATGATGAGTAGAAGAGTACCCAGAATATATATAAAAGATCAAGAACTTAGTCATATGGTGGATTATATTTTAGATTAGAATGCTTTTAATAGTTTAATTGGTTGACATAAGAGAGCTTATGAAGATATAATTATACTTAGAGATTGTTTTATTGATTATATATTTATATAACAAAGGGGGGGAGTTTATGATTGAATTCAATCAAATAGTCCCGATAAAATATAATGAAAATAAAGATTTTGATTTTGAAAATCTAAAATTATATTTTGAAAAGAGATGGCGTAAAAAAATTTATGAAAATCTTAAATCTGGCTACAACGAAATGAGTAAGATTAACTTAGACTTAGCTGAAGTAGGCCTAGAATATGATATGGAGGATTTGTTTTTATATGAATCTATATTAGGGGGCGTGAACAGCTTTGATAGTTAGAAGGGGAGATATATTTTATGCAGATTTAAGTCCGGTAATAGGATCTGAACAAGGTGGAGTAAGACCAGTGCTGGTTATTCAAAATGATATAGGCAACAAATATAGTCCAACTATCATAATCTCAGCAATAACATCTCAAATCAATAAAGCAAAGCTACCTACACATGTAGAGATAGCAGGTCAAGAATATGGCCTTCCTAAAGATTCTGTAGTTTTATTAGAACAAATTAGAACTATAGATAAAAAAAGACTTAGAGAAAAGATAGGAAGGTTTGATGACCATAAGATGAGATACATAGATGATGCTTTAAGAATAAGTATAGGTCTTGTAGCTCTTAAGTAAAATGTAATACATATATAAAGGAGCTGTGTAAGTTTAAACTTATACAGCTTCTTTAAATTTTATAGGACTTTTTATTATGAGTTAGAAATGTAGAAATATTTGGAGATTTATATATATTTTGTTTAAATAGACCTAAAGAAGGTTATAAAGCATATAGAAGCAAACTTTTATTGAAAGTTAAGAATATACTTGCAAAGTAACTATAAGGAGAGATAGATATGATATTAAATAATATATATGAAACTATAGGAAATACACCAATTATAAGATTGAATAATATAGAAGAAGAAAATATTGGAGAGATCTTGGTTAAGGTAGAATCCTTTAATCCTACTGGAAGTATTAAAGATAGGCCTGCCCTATATATGATTGAAGCTGCAGAAAGAAGTGGAGAATTAAAGACAGGGTCTACAATAATAGAACCTACAAGCGGAAACACAGGAATAGGCCTAGCCATGATTGGGGCCTCAAAAGGCTATAAGGTTATATTGGTTATGCCAGAAACCATGAGTGTTGAGAGAAGGAAAATATTAAAGGCCTATGGTGCTGAGATCATACTAACTGAGGCTGAACTTGGAATGTCAGGCTCAGTAGAAAAGGCAAAAAAACTCTCAAGAGAAAAGGGTTACTTTATGCCAGGTCAATTTTCAAATACTAACAACTTAAAGTCCCATTACGAAACTACAGCTAGGGAAATAATAAAGGATACAGAGGGGAAACTAGATGCTTTTATAGCTGGAGTAGGAACTGGTGGAACAGTTTCTGGTGTAGGAAGAAAACTAAAGGAAGAAATTGAGAATATTGATATAATTGCAGTGGAGCCAACTGAATCTAGAGTACTGACAGGTGAAAAGTCCAATCCACATAAAATTCAGGGAATAGGTGCGGATTTTGTTCCGGATATATTTGACAGGGAGATAGTAGATGAAATATTAAACATTAGTGGAGAAGATGCTTATAAATATGCAAGAATACTAGGTGAAAAAGAAGGGATCCTATCTGGCATGTCATCTGGAGCAAATTTAGCAGCAGCAATAGTAATTTCCAAAAGATTGGGGAAAAACAGTAGAGTGCTCACTGTTTTAGCAGATACGGGAACTAGATATCTATCCACAGATTTATTTGTAGGAGAGTGAAGATGTGATAAAACTTTTAAAAGAACAGGCTTATAATGTGCTGGAAAAGGATCCAGCAGCTAAAAGTGTACTTGATGCCATAATATCTTCTCCAGGTATAAAGGCAATCCTATACCATAGAATAAGTAATAAACTCTACAAAAAAAATCATACTATACTGGCTAAACTTCTATTTCGTAGAGCAAGGCGTATTACAGGTATAGAAATTCATCCAGGGGCTATAGTAGGAAGGAAACTTTTTATAGATCACGGCATGGGAGTTGTAATTGGAGAGACTGCTGAAATAGGAGAGAATGTGACCATCTATCATGGAGTCACTCTTGGAGGAGTAGGCGGCGAAAAAAATACCAAAAGGCATCCTACAGTAGAAGATGATGTTATAATAGGTGCAGGAGCTAAAATCCTAGGTCCTATAACTATTGGTAAGGGATCAAGAGTAGGGGCCAATGCAGTAGTATTAAAATCTATACCTCCCTATTCCACAGCTGTAGGTATACCAGCTAAAATAGTAGAGAGGAAACAATAATATTTTTAAGTAAATATAATAAAAAAATGCTATTACAATTTACTTGTAATAGCATTTGCTTATTCGCTAGCTAAATTATCAAAGTAGCCTTGAACTAAAACCACAGGAGTACCTTTGTCTCCACTACCACTTGTAAGATCACAAAGGCTTCCCAATAAATCAGTAATCTGTCTTGGTGTTGTACCTAAAGATTCTGCATTAGATAATAGATCAACATCCTTACTGTAGATCTTGCTTTTAACTGCCTTTAAAACTTCATCGCCTTTCATCTCGCCCAGCTCAGTATCCACTATGTATTTAAGCTTCAACTCGTTAGGAGTACCTTGTAGACCCTCCGTAAATCCTGGTGATACAACTGGGTCAGCTAACTCCCATATCTTACCTACAGGGTCCTTAAATGCCCCATCTCCGTAAACCATAACTTCTATATTTTTTCCAGTTTTTTCTAAAAGTAGCTTTTGAATTTCTTCAACATAGTATTGGCTATCCCTAGGAAAAAGTTTTACTTCATTATCAGAAGCAAGATTTGAACCTAGTAATCCATACTCATCATTGTAGCCGGCCTTATTTATAGAAGTAGTTAAAATATCATCAAGACCCAATACTAGATTTGCTCCAGCTTCTTTTAATATTTTTTTAGTTTTCACTCTATCGTGTACATTGGCTACTAATATATCTTTAGTATAGTTTAATATATCCTTAGGATCATTTGAAAGATATATATCTATATTATCATTAGCCATTTCTCTATATAAACTAATATAATCTATTCCAGTAAATCTATGGCCAACATTTTCTCCGAAAAAACCTCTATATTCTTTTTCCGTCAAAAGATCAGAATAAGGATTTATACCTAAGCTATCCATTTTTTCAATATCCATTAGATGATTTCCTACTTCGTCTGCAGGATAGCTTAAAAGAAGGTGTACTTTCTTTCCAGTTAATGATATCCCCTTTAGGATTATAGAAAATCTATTTCTACTTAAGATAGGAAAGACAAGTCCTATATCTCCAGGAAATTTATCTTCAATATCTTTTGCAATCTCTTGGGCAGTAGCATAGTTACCTTGAGCTCTAGCCACTAAAGATTCAGTAATACCTACCACATCTCTATCATTTAATTTAAAGTTCTCGTTTTCTGCTGCTTCTAATAATGAGTCAACTACTATGTTAATAACATCGTCCCCTTCTTTAACAATAGGGGTTCTAATTCCTCTTACTGTAGTACCTACAGATCTAATCATTTTAACTTCCTCCCGTAATTTTATTAAATCACACTTCCATTATATCATAAAATAGTTAATAATATAAATTACTTATCTACAATCTATTATATTTTCCTCTGTATAGATGTAATCAACTGGTATATCGAAGTCATCGGTTGGAAGATTTTCAAGTATTTGTAGTTGGAAAGCAATAGCTATTGTTGTTGTATCTGGAATTTTAGACAAGAATCTATCATAATAGCCACCACCATAGCCCACTCTGTATCCATCCTTGCTAAAGGCCAATCCTGGCACTATAACAAGATCAATCTCTTTTGGGTCGATAAACTTATGAAATTCTTTTTTAGGAGTTAAAATATTATAGAAACCAGCTTCAAGTTGGCTAAAACTAGTGAGTATAGAAGCCTTAATTTCAGGGACCTTAGGAAATGTAATTGGAACTACAATTTGCTTTCCATCCTCTATAGCTTCTTTTATAAAATCGTGAGTATTTACTTCATCTGAAAAACTTATAAAACTCATAATAGTATGAGCTTGCTTATAATATGAAGAAGCCATTAGCTTCTCTATTATTTTTTTACTGTTGACTTCCCTTTTTTCCTTAGTAACTTTAGCTCTTTTACTTAGTATTTCTTCTCTAATTAACTTTTTTTCCAATTAAATCACCCCAAAGTGTTTATTTATTCTTAAATATATACTATAATGTATTAGGAGATATATCAAGAAAATATAATAAATTATATATATTAAATATATATACTAAATAATTGATAGTATCTTATGATTGTGAGGTGGAAGTTTGATAAAATTAGTAAACATAAGCAAAGAATATAAGAGCGGAGTTAAGGCCCTTTCAGATATAAATTTACAGATAAAAAAAGGAGAATTTGTATATATAGTTGGAGAAAGTGGAGCAGGTAAATCTACACTGGTAAAAATATTATTAAAAGAAGAAAACCCAACCACAGGAGAGATATTTTTAAACGATGTAGATGTTACAAATATAAATAATAGGAGGATACCCTATATTAGGAGAAATTTAGGGGTAGTCTTCCAAGACTTTAGGCTCTTAAATAATAAGACAGTATACGAAAATATAGCTTTTGCTATGGAGATATTAGGATCTGATCCTAAAGATATTAGAAGACAAGTTCCTATAGTCTTAAGTAGAGTGGATTTAAGTAGAAAATCATCCAGTTTCCCAGAAGAATTATCAGGTGGAGAGCAACAGAGAGTTTCTATAGCAAGGGCTATAGTAAATAATCCGCCGATACTTTTAGCTGATGAACCTACTGGAAACCTAGATCCGGACAACTCTTTACAGATCATGAAAATATTAAATGATATAAATGCAAGAGGTACAACTGTCATAATGGCTACCCATGCAAAAGAAATAGTTGACAACTTGAGACGAAGAGTTATAGAATTAAGAGACGGAGTTATTGTAAGGGATCAAAAAAGAGGTGGCTATGATGAGTAAATATAGAATAATGCAAAATACTTTTAAACAGAGTTTTAAAAGTATGTGGAGAAACCGCGGTATGGGTGTTGCATCTATATCCTCAATATCAGCTGTTCTTGTAATTTTAGGATTTGTTTTAATATTGATCATGAGTATAAGTGCTTTAGTCGTAGACGTACAAAATAAATTTGATGAAGTAGAAGTGTTTTTATCTCAAGAGGTCACTGAAGAAAACAAAAAAGAAATAGAAGATTTTGTAGAAAAACAAGATGCAGTAACATCTATAGAATATATATCTCAAGAAGATGCAATCCAAATAATGAAAGAACAATGGGGAGACCAGGCAGATCTTCTAGATGGTATAGAAGAGAACACCTTACCTGATTCATATATATTAAAGGTAAAAGATATTCAAGATACAGAGAATATAGTCGATAAGATAGATGAGATGCAAGGAGTAGATAAAATATCCTATCATAAAGAGATAATAGATAAGCTTACAACTCTAGCAAATTATATAAGAGTCGGAGGTATTGCAGTTATAGCAATACTTATAGCAATATCAGTATTTATAATTTCAAATACTATAAAACTGACAGTTTTATCTAGAAGAAGAGAGATTAACATTATGAAATATGTTGGTGCTACTAATGCTTACATAAAAACGCCTTTTGTATTAGAGGGAATATTATTTGGAATTGTGGCAGCACTGATATCTATAGTAATAGTATATTTTGGATATGGATATTTATTTGACTCAATAAATGATAGATTATATGTGCTATTTAGTGTAATACTTGTACCACCTGAAACCATATTAAAAGATATAGCAATTATGTTTTTGGTTATAGGATCTGGTATAGGTGCACTAGGAAGTATGGTATCTATGAGAAAGCATTTAAATGTTTAAAGGGGGAAAATATGTTTAAAAAAAATAGCAGGAAAATTTCAACGATTTTATTGTTTTCAATGGTTTTATCTCTAGGAAGTGCAAGCTTTGGTGAGAATGTAAAGAGTTTGAAAAATGAGCAAGATGGGATTAAAAAAGAAATAAAGACAACCCAAGAAAAACTTAAAGAGAAAAAACAAGAGACAAAATCAGTTGAACAGCAGATAAATGAGCTGGATGAAGAAATGAATAAGGCATCTAAGGAACTTGTAAAAGTTGAAGATGAATTAGTAGAAATAGAAGACAATATAAAAAAGAATGAAGAAGAATTAAAGATTGCAGAAGATTTGCTAGCAGAAAAGCAAGAAAACTTTGAAGCTAGATTAAGAGTTATGTATATGAATGGTAATGTAGGATACTTAGAACTACTTCTTACATCTAATGATATAAAGGATTTCTTTTCTAGAAAAGATATGGTTAAGGCTATAGCTGAACAAGATAAGGAATTACTTTTAGTGATGAAAGAACAAAAGGAAATAATAGAAGAAACAAAAAACAAATTAGAATCTCAAAGGGCGTCTTTAGCAGCAGCTAAAACTAAAATAGAATCCCGCAGGAAAGACTTAGAAGTAGCAACTCGTAAAAAAGAAACTCTAATGGCTAGACTGCAAGAAGACGTAGCCAATTATGAAAAAGAATATGATAAATTAAATAATTTTGCAGTAGAAATTGAAGATAAGATAGTTAAATTGCAAGAAGAGCAAAGAGCTAGAGAAGCAGAAAAAAGAGCAGCAGAAGAAGCTAAAAACAAACAAAGCGCTAGCTCATCCAGTGCTTCCTCAAGCAGTTCCGCAAGTGGGGGAAGCAGTTCATCTTCTTCCAGTGCTCCTACAAGTGGTAGGATGACTTGGCCAGTGCCTAGTTCTGGAAGAGTAAGCTCCTATTTTGGATATAGAATACATCCTATATTCCATACTAAAAAGATGCATACAGGTATCGATATACCAGCATCTTCAGGAAGTAACGTAGTGGCTTCTTCAGGTGGAACAGTTATTCATAGTGGATGGCTTGGTGGATATGGTAATGTAGTAATGATAGACCACGGTGGTGGAATAGTTACTCTTTATGCACATAACTCTTCTACTCTTGTAAGGGTAGGTCAATCTGTAGGAACAGGAACAGTGATTGCAAAAGTAGGTAGTACTGGAAATTCAACAGGACCTCATCTTCACTTTGAAGTTAGGAAAAATGGAAAATATATAGATCCACTTCCATGGGTAAGATAGATCTATTATAAGAAATAAGGGGGCTTAGTTCCTCCTTATTTTTATATTTAAAATCCTTTTATACTTAATGAGGGATATGATAAAATGAATTAATATAGAAGTTTAAAGCACAAGTTTAAATTAGAGGTGATATAAATGTCAAAGAAAAGATTGATTACATTTTCTGTAATACTTATTTTATTAACAAATCTCATAACATTTTCTTTAAGCAATACTATCGGTCTTCAGACAGATTCTAAAGTAGTGATTAGTAAAGGTGAATATAATAATTTAGTATCTACAGCCAATGAGTTTTCAAAGGTAAAATTGCTAGAGTCTTTTATTCAAGAAAACTATCTCAAAGAAGTAGATGATAAGAAGTTAATGGAAGGTCAATTAAAGGGTCTAGTATCTGCCTTGGATGATCCATATTCCCAATATTTAACTGCAGAAGAATACAATGATCTAAATCAACAAACTTCAGGAGAATATGGAGGAATAGGAGTTATTGTAACTCCTGGAGAAGATAACTTTATAACAGTTGTTTCCCCTATAAAGGGAACTCCTGGTGAAAGGGCGGGACTTAAACCTGAAGACAAGATATTGGCAGTAGATGGTAAAGAATTTCTAGCTGAAAATATGGATAAGGCTGTTAGCTCTATGAAGGGAAAACCTAATACAGATGTTACTTTAACTATTTCAAGGAAAAACAAAGAAGGTGTGAATGAAACATTTGATGTAAAGTTGACTAGGGAAAAGATAAGGCTAGTAACAGTTGATTCAGAAATTATAGATAAGGATATTGCTTATATAAACATATCCTCCTTTGATGAATTGACCTATAAAGACTTTATGAAAGAGTTAAAGAGCTTACAAGATCAAGATGTAAAGGGGCTTGTACTTGATTTGAGAAACAATCCTGGCGGACTTTTAGATGTGACAGCTGATATAGCAGATGAGTTACTAGGTGAAGGTGTAATAGTTTATACTGAGACAAGGGATGGAGAAAAAGAATACTATAAATCAAAAAAATCAAAAATAGACCTTCCCCTAGTGGTCTTAATAAACGGAGGAAGTGCAAGTGCTTCAGAGATACTTTCAGGTGCTATAAAAGATTATGAAAGAGGGGAGCTTATAGGAACTAAAACATTTGGAAAAGGAGTAGTTCAGAGAATCAGTCCCCTACCTACAGATGATGGTTCAGCTATAAAGTTGACCATATCTGAATATTTTACCCCAAAGGGAACAAATATACATGGAATAGGTATAGAACCAGATATAAAAGTAGAACTCCCTGAAGATATAAATGGAATAGGAGTAGAATATTTAGATGAAGATACGCAACTTCAAAAAGCATTGGAAGTGATAAAGGGTAAAATAAAGTAAACCTATCTATAAAAACTCATAATCCACAATGCAAAAAAACTCATTGGGAAATTATTCCTAATGAGTTTTTATATCTTTTAAGTCTACGAAAGATATAACTGGTACCTTATTATCGTTAAAACTTATGGAAGGATTTATATATATAAGATCCTTTTCTGTATTTAAAAATATCTTGTCATCTTTAACTGAAGTTAGAAATTCTAGATTTTCTTCTTGTAAATCATATATATATATTGGATTATCAGAATTAGCTGGGGTTTTTTCTATTATAGCTAAATTATCCTTCAAAATAAAAATACTATCTACATCTATATCACTATAGGCCTTTGTAGTTGAATTTTTTATATTATAGAACCATAATGTTTTTTTATCGTTATTATTATTGTTTTTCAAATAGGCAATTGTATTTTTATTTATAAAGACTGGGTTTTCTCCCTGGTCAAGTAGGGTATCTTTTTTGAAATCATCTGTAATATATATTTCTTTAGAATTATCATCTTCCATAGCATAGATATAATTTCCTTGGAAATAATCGATTTGCTTAATATCCCCCTTCTTTTGGGATATGGATTTTACTTTCTTATCCTTATTATTAAAACTATAGATCTTAGAATTGTTATTCTTTTTATCTACTAGAATAATTTCATCATCCTTCCAGGTGGCTAGGGATGGATTTATTTTCTCTTGGATCTCAAGCCTATTGACCTTTAGATTGTCAAGTTCTAATAAATGAACTTCATTAGAATTTTTTGATGATTTAATTAAAAAAGCTTTATCTTTTTTATCATTAAAATCCAAGGCAATTATTTTTTCCTTTGAGGTATAAAATTTTTCTTTTTTATCATTTTCTATATCATAGACCCATAAATTATAACTTGTATATTCATTACCAACTTTTTCCTGTAAATAAAATATAAACTTATTTGAAATATAGTCTAGTATAGTTCCCTTGTCTATAAAAGATGAAACGGAATTTCTAGTGGATTTTACTATTTCTCCACTGGTTAGATCAACTAGAACGTCTAAATTTATGATTGGATTATTTTTATTCTTAAGATCAACTGCATTTTCAAAACTTAAATTTAAGAAGGTATTATCATTTTCTTTTTTTATCTCTACATTAGGAAAAGTAGAGCTTGAAATTTTTAAGCTAGATTGTATTTTACTAATAGCTTCACTTATATCCAAATTGGCCTTTATAGGCTCATAATTTTTATTTACTATCTTGAAATTTAATTTTTCCATTTCCTTAGAGGATAGATCTTCAAAATGTAATATAACTTGTGGGACTACTAATTGATTTTCTGAAGCTTTATCCTTGTTTGAAATATGGATATTTACATCTCTATCAATTCTATCTATCTTGTCTATTGTTATACCTGAAGAGTTAACTATTCCAAGAGATATTAAAAGATTTGTATGTAGACCATTTTTAATCATTTCAATGCTGGGTTCTATAGATTGATAATTCTTAGATAGGGTAACTTTATCTATAGTATAATCTAAATTAATAGATTCTTTATCAGACTCAATAACTTTTGATTTTTCCTTATCCCTATAGAATAGTGGACTTATTTCTCTATTTGTACAACCGACAAACAGGGAAGAAATAAATAAGAAGGTAAGGATACGTAAAAAATATTTCATGGAATCACACTCCTTAATCTATTCTACATTAAGAAGGTGAATTTCTCAAGAAAAATATATTTTGACATTTAATGAAAGTATTATATAATATAGTGATGAACAAATGTTCAAATGAGGTGAATATATATGAGTAAATTTAAGATTAGTTCAAGTTTTAAACCAACTGGTGATCAGCCAGAGGCAATAGAATCATTAGTAAAGGGATTAAATAATGATTTGAAATATCAAACACTACTAGGAGTAACAGGCTCAGGGAAGACTTTTACCATGGCAAATATAATTGAAAAGGTTCAAAAGCCTACATTGGTAATAGCCCATAACAAGACACTTGCCTATCAACTAGCTAGTGAGTTTAAAGAGTTTTTTCCTGATAGTGCTGTGGAATATTTTGTAAGTTTTTATGATTATTATCAACCAGAAGCATATGTAGCGCACACTGACACTTATATAGCAAAGGATTCATCTGTAAATGATGAGATAAATAAACTTCGTCATTCAGCTACTTCAGCTTTATTTGAAAGACGAGATGTCATTGTGGTGGCTTCTGTTTCTTGTATATATGGTTTAGGAGATCCTATAGATTATAAGAATTTAATGGTATCTTTGAGGCCAGGAATGATAAAAGATAGAGATGAAGTTATGAAAGAGCTTATAGATATCCAATATATGAGGAATGATATAAATTTTGTAGCTGGTACATTTAGAGTTCGTGGAGATATACTTGAGATATTTCCAGCTGCATCCAATGAAAATACAGTTAGAGTAGAATTTTTTGGAGATGAGATTGAAAGAATAGTTGAAGTAAATCACCTAACAGGAGAAATAATAGGTTATAGAAAGCATGTGTCAGTCTTTCCCGCTTCTCACTATGTTACAACTGAAGACAAGGTTAAAAGAGCTCTTGTTACAATTGAAGCCGAATTAGAAGAGAGGCTAAAGGTATTGAGAGATGAGGATAAATTAGTTGAGGCCCAAAGACTGGAACAAAGAACTAGATATGATATGGAAATGTTAGAAGAAATGGGATTTTGTTCTGGAATTGAAAACTATTCTAGACATTTAACTGGGAGAGAAGCTGGAAGCAGACCCTATACCTTGATTGACTATTTCCCAGATGACTTTTTGATAATTACAGACGAGTCTCATGTTACTATTCCTCAGATAGGGGCCATGTATGAAGGAGACAGATCTAGAAAGATGAATCTTGTAGATTATGGTTTTAGACTACCTTCTGCACTTGACAATAGACCTTTGAAGTTTACAGAATTTGAAGGCCTAATAAATCAGCTCTTATTTGTTTCTGCTACTCCAGGGAAATATGAATACGCTCATAGTCAAAATTTAGTAGAGCAAATTATAAGGCCAACAGGACTCTTGGATCCTCTTATAGAGATAAAGCCTATAAATCACCAAGTAGATGATCTTGTAGAACAAATAAGAAAGACAATAGAGAAAGATGAAAGAGTTTTGGTTACAACTCTTACCAAGAAGATGGCAGAAGATCTAACAAAATATTTCAAAGAAATAGGTATAAAGGTGAACTATCTACACTCTGATGTAGTTACTATGGAAAGAATGGAGATAATTAGAGATTTGCGTCTAGGTAAATACGATGTAATAGTTGGAATAAATCTTTTAAGAGAAGGACTAGATCTTCCAGAGGTTTCCCTTATTGCAATACTCGATGCAGATAAAGAAGGCTTCCTTAGATCAGAGACAGCTCTTACACAGACAGTGGGAAGAGCTGCTAGAAATGTAAATGGTAGAGTAATAATGTATGCCGATAGAATTACTAATTCTATGGAAAAAACTATTTCCGAAACTAATAGAAGAAGAAAAATACAAATTGAATATAATGAAAAACACAATATAGTCCCGACTACTATAAATAAGGCTGTAAGGGAAGTTATAGAGGCTACTATTGTAGCTGAAGAAAAGGTCAAATATGACGATAGTTTCTCAAAGGATGAAATAGAATCTATGGTAATAGGACTAGAAGGTGCTATGATGATAGCTGCTGAAGAATTAGATTTTGAAAAAGCAGCTGAAATAAGAGATAAAATGATAGAACTTAAAAAGATGTTGTGATTATTTAATTAGAGGTGAATAAATGTTAAAAGATAAAATAATAATTAAAGGGGCTAAAGAAAACAATCTAAAAGATGTTGATTTAGAACTCCCTAGAGATAAATTTATAGTATTTACAGGCTTAAGTGGGTCTGGAAAATCCTCCCTAGCATTTGATACCATATATGCAGAGGGCCAAAGAAGATATGTAGAAAGTCTCTCCAGCTATGCAAGACAATTTTTAGGACAGATGGATAAGCCAGAAGTAGAATATATAGAGGGCCTATCCCCTTCCATCTCAATAGATCAAAAGACAACTAGTAAAAATCCAAGATCTACAGTGGGAACAGTTACTGAAATCTATGATTATTTAAGACTTTTATATGCTAGGATAGGAACTCCCTATTGTCATAGTTGTGGTAAGGAGATATCAAGTCAGACAGTAGATCAAATGGTAGACAAGATAATGGAATTTGAAGATAGAACTAGGCTACAAATTCTAGCCCCGATTGTTAGAGGTAAAAAGGGTCAACATATTAAATTACTAGAGACTATAAAAAAAGAAGGATTCATACGTCTTATAGTAGACGGAGAGGCCTTGGAAATAAGTGATGATATAAATTTAGATAAAAACAAGAAACACAATATAGAGGTAGTAGTAGATAGAATTGTTATTAAAGAGGGAGTAGAAGGAAGGCTTACGGATTCCCTTGAAACAGCTTTAAAACTTGGAGATGGATTAGTAATAGCTGATATAATAGATGGAGAGTCTATAATGTTTAGTCAAAAACTATCCTGTCCAGATTGTAATATATCTATGGAAGAGTTAGAACCTAGATTGTTTTCATTTAACAGTCCCTTTGGGATGTGTCCTACCTGTAATGGTTTGGGATTTTATAAAGAAATTGATCCAGAATTAGTAATACCCAATAAAGCACTTAGTATAGATGAAGGAGGAATAGCTCCATTTTCAACTTCAGCAGCGGGAACCTACTATTATGAAATATTCAAAGCTATAGCCAAGGATAATGATTTCAGTATGAAAACTCCTTTGAAAAAAGCACCTAAGAAATTTTTAGATGAACTTCTCTATGGAACAGATAGACTTATAGCCTTTGAGTTTAATAGTAGATATGAAGGAATGAAAAAATACAAAGGAACATTTGAAGGTATAATACCTAATCTTGAGAGAAGGTATGCTTCTACAAATTCAGATTATAGTAGAAATAAAATAGATGCATTTATGGCAGAAACACCTTGTCCATCTTGCCATGGAAATAGGCTTAAAAAAGAAGCACTATCTGTAAGGATAGGTGGATTAAATATTATAGAGAGCACAGACCTTTCTATAACAAAAGCTATTGAGTTTTTTAGTAGCTTAAAACTCAATCCAACTGAAAAGATTATAGGTGAGCAAATATTAAAGGAAATAAATGAAAGATTATGGTTTTTAGAAGATGTTGGCCTAGGCTACCTTACCCTGTCAAGAATGGCTGGAACACTATCTGGTGGAGAGAGTCAAAGAATAAGGTTGGCAACTCAAATAGGTTCAAGTTTAGTAGGAGTAGTCTATGTTCTAGATGAGCCAAGCATTGGGCTTCACCAAAGAGACAATGCTAAACTCTTAAAAACTCTTAGAAATTTAACGGAATTGGGAAATACTCTTATAGTTGTAGAACATGATGAAGAAACTATGTATGAGGCAGATTGGATAGTAGATATAGGCCCAGGAGCAGGTATTCATGGGGGATATATTGTAGGAGAAGGAAGCGTAGAAAATATAAAAGATAATCCTAATTCAATAACAGGGCAATATCTATCTGAAAAGCTCCAGATAGAAATACCAAAAGAACGTAAAAAACCAAATGGTAAATGGGTAGAAATAATTGGAGCACAGGAAAACAATTTAAAGACCATAGATGTAAAAGTTCCCCTAGGACTATTTACTGTTGTAACAGGAGTCTCTGGATCTGGTAAGAGTTCTCTTATAAATGAAATCCTTTACAAATCCATAGCTCAGAAAGTAAATAGAGGTAGGGTAAGACCTGGAAAATATAAAGATATCAAGGGACTTGAAAATATAGATAAGGTTATAGCCATAGATCAAAGTCCAATAGGGCGAACACCTCGCTCTAACCCAGCAACCTACACAGGAGTATTTGATGATATACGAGATATATTTGCTATGACAAACGAATCTAAAATGCGTGGATACAAAAAAGGTAGATTTAGTTTTAATGTTAAAGGTGGAAGATGTGAAGCTTGTAGAGGAGATGGGATATTAAAAGTAGAGATGCATTTTTTACCAGATGTATATGTACCCTGTGAAGTATGTAATGGCAAAAGATACAATAGAGAAACTCTCCAAGTTAAATACAAGGATAAGACCATAGCTGATGTATTGGATATGACAGTTGAAGAGGGAGTTTCCTTTTTTGAAAACATTCCAAAGATAAAGAGAAAGCTTCAAACCTTGTTTGATGTAGGTCTATCCTATATAAAGATAGGACAACCCTCTACCGAACTCTCAGGAGGAGAAGCTCAGAGGGTAAAGTTAGCTTCTGAACTTTCTAAAAGATCTACAGGTAAAACTATATATATATTAGATGAACCAACTACAGGACTACATTCAGCAGATATCCATAAATTGGTAGAGGTCTTAAATAAGCTTGTAGAAGGTGGAAATAGTGTTATAGTTATAGAACATAACCTAGATGTAATAAAGACTGCAGATTATGTAATAGACCTAGGCCCAGAAGGTGGAGATAAGGGTGGAACTATAGTTGCTACGGGAACTCCAGAAGAAGTAGCTAAGAATAAAAAGTCATATACTGGACAATATTTAAAGAAAGCATTGAGAACAAAATAAGAAAGGGGATTTAAATGAAAATTACAATACTTGAACCACTAGCAGTAGGAAAGGAAAAATTACAAGAGATAGCCAAACCTCTAATAGATATGGGGCATGAGCTAGAGATATTTGAAGAAAAGACAGAAGATTTGGAAGAACAAAAAGAAAGGATTAAAGATACAAATTTACTAATAGTTGCTAATTCCCCACTTCGTGGAGAAGTTATAAAATCAGCCCAAGAGTTAGAAATGATCTCAGTAGCATTTACTGGAGTAGATCATGTAGATCTACAAGCAGCTAAAGAAAAGGATGTTCTAGTATCCAATGCAGCTGGTTATAGTACTCCAGCAGTAGTGGAGCTTACCTTTGGTCTAATGATAGATGTGTTAAGAAATACAATACCTTTGGACAAGATAACTCGCCAAGGAGGAACCAAAGAAGGATATAGACAGAGAGAACTAAAGGGAAGAACACTTGGTATTCTTGGAACAGGAGATATAGGTGGGGATGTAGCTAAGGTAGCCTTAGCCTTTGGTATGAAAGTTATAGCTTATAGCAGAACAGTAAACAAAGAATTGGAAAAAAGTGGTGTAAGTTATGTAAGTATGGAAGATGTGTTTAAAAATAGTGATGTAGTAACAATACATCTACCACAAAATGAAGAGACCAAGGGAATTGTAAGTGCAAAACATCTCAATATGATGAAAAAAGATTCTATCTTAATAAACGCTGCTAGAGGTCCTATTGTGGATAATGATGAGTTGGCAAAATTATTAAATGAAGAAAAGATCTCAGGAGCGGGTATAGACGTCTTTGATATGGAACCACCTATACCACTAGACTATCCACTTTTAAATGCTAGAAACACTGTAGTAACCCCTCATATAGCTTATGCTAGTGAAGAAGCTATGGTAAGAAGAGCAGAAATAGTATTTGAAAATGTAGTGAAATATTTAGAAGGAAATCCTCAAAATATTGTAAAGTAAATTAAAAATATAATAAAACATCTGTAAAAAGCTACAAGATAGGATATAGGTTGAAATAAATCTAGAATTGTCTTGTAGCTTTTTTAGATAAAAATTTTAAAATAGTCTTAGTTAAATATTATAGATTTATAATAAAATTATTATAAATTGTAGCAAGAAGACTGAAAATTATAATAATATAGAGAATAAAATCAAATTATTTTGTTTAATATATTGGATAAGTGATATAATATATATAAAGAATAAGAGTAAATAATTATACTCACTTAGAACTACAAAAGTCATGGAAAATTTAGTGAGTATTTATGTTAGTTTTGTATAAGTTATACATTGTAATAATTGATGCAATGTGATTATAATGGTAGCATAGATTTAAATTTGTATATTATACACATTTATAGAAAGCGAGGATTGTTTATGAAAGTAGTTGTAGGGATATCTGGAGGAAGTGGAGCTATATACGCAGTATCGCTTTTAAAAGCTCTAAAAGAACTAGAAATTGAAACTCACCTAGTAGTAAGTACTATGGGAGAATATGTAACAGAACACGAATGTGGTGTTAGTTTAGAGGAATTAAAAGAGATGGCTACTTATTATCACGATAATAAAAACTTTGCAGCTCCCATAGCTAGTGGATCCTTCAATGTAGATAGTATGATAGTACTTCCATGCTCTATGAAAACATTATCAGCTGTAGCTAGTGGCTATTCAGATGGACTATTAACCAGAGCCTGTGATGTTACTTTAAAAGAAGGAAGAAAACTTATACTTGTACCAAGAGAAACTCCGCTGAGCTCAATACATTTAGAGAATATGTTAAAACTATCTAAAATGGGAGTAAGTATAGTACCACCAAGTCCTGGCTTTTATAACCATCCCCAAACACTAGAAGATATAGTGTTAAACATGACAGGAAGAATCCTAGACATGATGGGAATAGATAATTCACTGGTAAAAAGATGGGAAGGCAGAGAAGTGTAAAGATAGAGAGGAGGAAGTTTATTGGAAACACAGATGCTTAGATACACACTTTCTCAAATGAAAAAAATGGGAAAGCTATTAGAAACTAATAGAGAAGTAGATAAGGTATATGAAATGGGAGGAGTTTTAAAACATTTCAACAATAGAATGCCTATGTTGTTTAATAATATAAAAGGCCACACTATTAGAGCAGCTGGAGGACTATATGGAGATAGAGAGATCATGTTTAATCTTATGAATATGACAGATGAAGATAGGATATTTAAATTCATGGATGCCATATCAAATCCTAAGCCATATAAAGTATTAAACAATGGACCAATAAAAGAAAACATAATAAATAGAAATATAGATTTAGAAAAAATACTACCTATAAACAAATTTAATGGAAAGGACTCATCTCAATTTATAACGGCAGGAGCACTAGTAGTAAGGGACCCGGAAACAGGAAAGTTTCACACTTCAGTGAGAAGATTTCAACTAAATGGAAAAGATGAACTTTCAGCTTTAATTGCATCGCCGAAACTAACAAACGATTTTCTAGAACTGGAGAGCCAAAACAAACCATTGGAAGTATCTATAATATTAGGATATGATGCACAATTCTTAATGGCCAGTCAAATATCAGCTGCAACCTATGGAGTAGATAAATATGAAGTTGATAGTGCTCTTAGAGGTGAGCCACTAGAATTAGTAAAAGGCGAAAATAATGATTTATTAGTTCCAGCATATGCAGAGATAGTCTTAGAAGGAAAAATTGTACCAGGAGAAAGAAAACTAGAGGGACCTTTCGGTGAGCTTATGGGATACTATGGACCACAAAATCCTCATCCTATAATAAAGATAGATACAATAATGCATAGAAATGATCCTATATTCCAAGTGGCCTTTCCTTGTAGGGAAGAACATCTAGCAAATGGTTTAATAAGAGAAGCTGAGATGTATGCTAACCTTAAAAATCAATTGGATGTAAAAGATGTATATGTAACAGAAGGTGGAGGCTATAGATTTAATGCCTTTGTATCTATAAACAAGAAAAATCCAGGAGACCCTAAAAGTGCAATACTTGCATCTCTCGGAACAAATAAAGATTTAAAGCAAGTAGTTATTGTAGATGAAGATGTAGACCTATATGATCTTCAGGATATAGAATGGGCAATCGCTACAAGAAGTCAAGCTAGTTTAGATTTTGTAATAGTAGCAGGAGCTCTAGGATCAGGACTTGAACCATCTCATGGACTTGGAAATGTAACAGATAAAGTGGGAATTGATGCCACAAAACCATTGATGGATCCAGATAATCACTTTGAAAGAGCATTTATACCTGAGTATGAAGAAGTAGATATAGAAAAATATTTTCCAAATCTTAAATAAAGAGGTGAAATAATTTATGAGAGAAGCCATAGGTATGATAGAAGTAAGATCATTCGTAGGGGCGATTGAAGCGGCAGATGCTATGGTAAAGTCTGCTAGTGTAAATATATTAGATATGCAGATAGTAGGTTCAGGACTTGTATCTGTTACTGTTGCAGGAGATGTAGGAGCAGTTACAGCTGCAGTTGAAAGTGGAAGAGCTAGAGCCGAAACCGTAGCCGAAGTAATATCTTCTAATATAATTCCAAGACCTCATGATGAAGTAGATAAACTATTTTAAAATTATGGAGGTATATGTAGATGTCAAATGAATTGCTAAAATCAGTCATGAACAATATAGCTAGAAAGAACTTAAAAGAAACAGATTACAGTAGTAGTAATTTTAACTATAAAAGTAATAGTAATTATAAGAGTAATCCTGAGGATAAATATGAAATGCAAAAAAATATTGCAGTTTCAAAATATCGCTCAAACAAGCAATATGGAGAAGTTAAAGACCTAAATGATTTAGCTAAAGAAATTAGAGGGAGCAGTAGGGAAGAAAATACTAGATCTATACAATCAGAAGAAAGATTATCCAATAAGAATAGAGAATTGACATTGGATCAACTAGGTAAGCTTGTAGCTGGTAAAGAAGATAATAATGATAGTAAAAGCACTAAAACGGATAAGTATATAATGAAGAAAGATGAAAAAAAGTTTTCTTTAGACAGTCTGACAGAAAGTATAAAGAAAAATATATAACGGAGAGGTGAAAATATGAATAATGCCTTAGGACTTATTGAAACCTTAGGAGTTACTGGAGCAGTAGCAGCAGTAGATGCAGCTTGTAAAGCAGCTGATGTAACTCTAATTGGTACTGAGAAAATAATAGGAGTAGGTCAGCTGGTTGGAGTTAATATACAGATTGCAGGAGAAGTTTCAGCAGTTACTGCAGCAGTGGAAGCAGGAGTGGATGCAGCTATGAGAGTAGGGGTAGTAGCATCAAGTAGAGTTATGGCAAGACCTCATGACGAACTTGATAGTCTTATAGAGAAGTTTGGGAAAAATTTAAAAAAAGATAAAAAAGAAGACAAGTCTAAAGAAAAGAAGGAAGAGAAATCTAATTTAAAAGAAGTTAAAGCTAAAGAAGAAGTTAAAAAAGAAAAGGTTTAAGAAAAGTTTAAAACAAAAAAACTATAATTGGAGGAATTGAAATGAGTCAAGCACTAGGATTAGTAGAAACTAAAGGATTAGTAGGATCAATAGAAGCAGCAGATGCAATGGTTAAGGCGGCAAATGTTAATATCGTAGGCTATGAAAAAATAGGTTTTGGACTTGTAACAATAATGGTAAGAGGAGATGTAGGAGCAGTTAAAGCAGCAGTAGATTCAGGAGCAGAGGCAGCAAGAGCTGTTGGGGAATTACATTCAGTACACGTAATACCAAGACCACACAGTGAAATCGAAAGAGTTATATTATCTCAATACGAATAAGCTGAACTGGAGTGTTTTAAATGGCGAAAGATAGAATAACTTTAAATGTATTGGCGGATATTACTAAGAAAGTAAAGGATATAAACTTTCAAAGTGACAATATCCCTAGGGAAAGAGACAACAGACCCTATACAAATCAAAAAGTTAAATTAGAAAATCAACAATATATAAACAAGGAAATAAGCTCTGAACAAACTTCAGATAGAGCTCTAGTAGTGTTTACAGGTTCAGACATCAATATAGCTGAAAAATTAGAATGCATACTAGGGCTTAAAGATCAAAGGGTAAAATTATCTCTTGTTTTTTCAAAAATGGCAGAAAAGTTATTAAATATTGAAAAGATAAAAGAAAAACTTAGGCCTGAAGAAGTATATTTGGAAGAGGATATTATAGAACTTAAAAAAGTTTCTCTTGAGTATAACTATATAATATCCCCTAATATAACTATAAATACCATGTCAAAAACGACAAAAGGCTTTATAGACGAGTTTATTCCAAATTTGATCTGGACATTTCTTTATTTAGATAAGAATGTCTATGTGGATTTTGAATCAACATTAAATTATCTAGGAATGGATTGTAAAAACAAAAAGGTAGAAAATATAATTTTAGAGCAAATAAAAAGCTTAAAAGATATGGGAGCTACTGAGATAATATCTAACAAATATATGGATAGCATATATAAGAATAAAAACTATTCTAATATATTAAGTAAAAAAACTGGAGTAGAGAACCATTCTCTAGAAAAGAAGATTTATACTAAAAATGATATAAATAGTTCTTTAAAAAATGGAGACACTATTATACTTCGTAGAGGTGATATATTAACTCCTTTAGCTAGAGATGAGATGCGTAGTAGGGGAATTAATATAAAATTTGAATAGAGGATGTTTAATATGCATATAGGTAAAGTTATAGGTACTATAGTAGCTACAAGCAAAAATGAAAAGTTAATAGGAAGTAAACTCATGATAGTTCAGCCTATAGACTCTAAACTACAGGAAAAGGGTGGTGAGGTAGTTGCTGTAGATACAGTTGGTGCAGGTGTAGGAGAGGTAATTATATATGCATCTGGAACTGCAGCAAGAATAGGTGCCAATAAACGTGAATCACCTATAGACCTTGCCATAGTAGGAATAGTAGATACTATCGACCTAAAGGAAAAATAGCTTAAAGGAGGCAGAGCATTGGATACGAAATATATAAAGATGGGCATGGAGTATAGAAATCTTATTGATATACTCATGGGAGACAAAGAATTCGCAGATATAGTTTTGCACAATGGAAATGTTGTAAATGTTTTAACCAGAGAAATATATAAAGCTGATATAGCTATAAAGGGTGAATATATTTTATTAGTTGGAGATTGTCAGGATCTTATAGGTGAAAATACAATGGTTGTTGATTTAGAGGGAAAATATCTATCACCTGGTTTTATAGATTCCCATATGCACTTTGAATCAAGCATGCTTACAATCACTGAGTTTTCAAGATTATCAATTCCATCAGGAACAACAACTCTAATAGCAGACCCACATGAGATTGGAAATGCTTTAGGAGCTGTAGGAATGAAAGCTATGGCAGATGAAATAGACTCAGTTCCAAATAATGTATTTCTAGTAGTACCAGCACTTACACCGGACTCGCCAGGATTAGAGACTGCTGGAGTAGATATAGATTCAAGAGATATGAAGGATCTTTTAAACTATAAACATATGATAGGTATTGGAGAACTTCAAGGATTTTCCAACGCAACACACGTATATAATAATACACCAGAAGTTATAACAGATCTGTTAGCTTCTACTATATATGCAAAATCAAAAGACATGATAGTTGATGGAAATGCACCAGAGTTATTTGGTAAGGAATTAGCAGCCCATATTATATCAACTGGAGGTAAGTGTTCTTGTCACGAAACCACTACTAAGGCAGAAGCAGTAGAAAAGTTGAGACAAGGAGTATATCTATTTATGAGAGAAGGCTCTACTCAGAGAAATATGGCAGAATGCATCAGAGCTGTAACTGAAGAGGGAATGGACTCTAGAAGATGTATCTTAGCTACAGATGATATGGTAGCAGCAGATCTTGAGACAGTTGGACATATGAATGAAATTGTTAAAAGAACAATTAAAGAAGGCGTAAGTCCAGTAGAAGCTATTCAAATGGTAACAATAAACCCTGCTACTTATTTTGGACTAGATGATGTAGGGGTTTTAGCTCCAGGTAAAAAAGCTGATATAGCAGTTATAGATGACTTAGAAGATATGAGTGTAGAGGGAGTATTTTTAAATGGTAAATTTGTAGCATCAAAGATGGAACTACTAATTGACCTACCAAAATACACATATCCAGATAGTGTTAAATCATCTGTAAAAAGAGGACCTATAACAGAAGAAGAATTACAAATTTTAGCAGAAGGAAATACTGCTCGCGGTAGATGTATTGAAGTTATACCAGATCAAAACTTAACGGGAAAATCTGAAGAAGACCTAAAGGTACAAAGAGGTGTAGTAGAATCAGATATATCTAAAGATGTTCTTTATATTTCCTGTGTAGAAAGATATGGTAGGACAGGTGAAGTAGGTAAGGCTTTTGTAAAAGGATTTGGCCTTAAAGAAGGAGCATTTGCAGAATCCGTAGCACATGATACTCATAATATAACAGTTGTTGGAACAAACTATAAAGACATGGTAGTTGCAGTAAACAAGGTTATAGAAATGGGCGGAGGTTTAGCTATTGCTAACAAGGGAAGAGTAATAGGGGAAATGGCCCTTCCTGTAGGAGGTCTTATAACAGACTTACTAGATGCTCATGAAGTTAGTGCAAAGATTGAAGAATTAGAGGAAATGGTAGTAAGAGACTTAGGATGTACTATACACGCACCATTTATGCATCTTTCATTCTTAGCTCTATCTACAAGTCCAACTTGGAAGATAACAGATAAGGGTCTTATAGATGTAAATAACTTTAAAATTTTAGATCCAATTGTAAGATAAGAGAGACTAAAAGCACTCTATAAATTATTCGAATAATTTATAGAGTGCTTTTTTATGATTACTGTATAAAATTACAAAAACAATAGAAATATATTGGAAAAAAATTGATTGTGTTGTATAATATATACATACGATATTAGCACCTACAATGATATAATCAAATTGTAGGAAATATTGTATAAAGGAGAGTTTGAAATGACCAAGAAAATATTAAAAGGTACCATAGTTTATACACCAACAAAAGAGGAATTTAAAATACATGAAGATTCCTATATTATAGTAGAGGATGGAAAAGTAGTAACTATAGAAAAAGAGTTAGATGATAAATACAAGGATTATGAAATAGAAGATTATAGTGGAAAACTTATAATACCTGGTTTTGTAGATCTTCACCTTCATGCTACACAATATCCCAACAGAGGGCTTGGAATGGATAAGGAATTAATTCCTTGGTTAGAGACTTACACATTTCCAGAAGAAAGTAAATATAAAGATGTAGCATATGCGGAAAAGGTTTTCAAAAAGCTTATTAATGAATTGTGGGCAGTTGGTACT
>CAZBAK010000001.1:44947-73641 GCA_964489715.1 uncultured Tissierella sp.
TTTAATCTATTTGGAATTAGGAACACTATAATGGCTCATTGTGTATATAATACAGATGATGAAATAGAGCTTATGGCTGAAAATGGAGTCTATGCAGCTCATAGTCCTTATTCAAACTATAACTTAGCAAGTGGTGTTATGCCTGTGAGAAAGTATTTAAATAAGGGTGTAAATGTAGGCTTGGCATCTGATATATCGGGAGGAAACAATTTAAGTATACCTGAAGTTATGCGTGCCGCAGTTCAAGCTTCAAAGATGGTATGGCTAGAATCTGATAAAGAATTAGCACCCCTTGATTTTTCTGAAGGATTCTTCCTAGCTACAAAAGCTGGAGGTAAATTCTTTGGTAAGGTCGGAAGTTTTGAAGAAGGTTATGAATTTGATGCGCTTATAATTGATGATAAGGAATTAGCAGAATTAAATGAACTTAGTACAGTAGAGAGGCTGGAAAAGTATATGTATATTGGAGATGATAGAAACATAGAAGCTAGATATGTTTCAGGAGAAAAAATAGAAAAGCCATTTAAATGATATATTGGAAATAGAAAATATTTTATATCTTTCTTTGGCTTAAAGGAGAAGTAGATTTATGTCAAGGATGAATGGTATAAGTATAGACAATTTATTAGAATTAAAAGAGATGAAGGGCTGTACGCTGGTAGCTGGATTTAGAAGTTCTAAAAACACTATATCTAGAATCAATATAATGGCTGATCCAGATATAGTAGAATGGACTACAAGTGGAGAATTTTTACTTACCACCTCCTACTTTTTCCAAAATGAAAATATAGAAAAGCAAAAGAAGCTTATAACTCAATGTCATGAAAGAAATTTAGCAGGAATAGGAATCAAGCTTGCGGCTAAGGGTGGAAAACTACCACAGGAAATATTGGATCTAGCAAATAGATTAAATTTTCCCATAGTAGATATAGAGTATTCTATACCACTTTCAAATATAATGATGGGTGCATTTAAAGAAATATTTAATAAGCAAGCTTCACTCCTAGAAAGACTTGAAAAAGTTCATGGCAAACTTATGGATTCAATGTTAAGGGGAAGTGGCTTAGAAAATATAATAGAAATTCTATATGAAAATATAAAAAACCCTGTAGTTCTGAGTCTAAGTTTTTCTGGTGAGAATTTTAAAAAATTAGGAGAAAATAGCAAGTATTTAGAAGAAGAATTTGATAAGGAAATAAGATCCTTTTATGAGTGTGGGGACACTAGAAGTAAATTGAAAAAATTAATAGAAGAAGACATTATGATAGATGGAAGATATGTAAAAAGAATGATAATGCCTATAATTCTTAGAAATCAAATTTATGGTCATCTATTCTTTTGGGGTATAGAAACACCCTTAGGTGGTTTTGATGTATCTATTATCGAATCATCTTCAACTACCATATCCCTGTTTATACTACAGCAGCTTTCTATCAAAGAAGTAGAAATAAGATATAGCTCTGAATATTTTGAAGATCTTATTTCACTTGATGCAAGTAGAAAGAAAAAAGCCTTAGATAGGGCAAAGTTTTTTAATTTAAATATAGATGACCATTATATAGTGGAAGTTTTGAGTTTTAAGGGAGAAAGTGATGAACTTGAAGAAGACTTAAATTATCTACAAGAGTTTTCTAATCCTATAGTAAATAATATAGAAAATATAATGAATGACTTAAAGTTACAAGGGATTGTATCTACCAAAGGACATGGTATACAGATATTATTAAACTTTAGAGAAAAAGAAAAGGCAATGAGTAGTGTAGAATTATTCAATGAAAAACTTTTAGAGATGCTCCTAAAGCGCAAAAAAGAAATAGAAATTAAAATAGGTGTAGGAAGAGTCTATAAGGGACTTAGAAATGTAGATAAGAGTTTTCAAGATGCAATAAGAGCTGTTAGAATAGGCAAGGTTATATCTTCTAAAAATATAATAACCTATGATGAACTTGGAATATTTAAAATCCTATCCCAAGATTTCTTAAATCATGAATTGGAAGATTTTTATGATACTACATTGAAAAAACTAGTAGACTATGATGAAAAGAAATCAACTGAACTCATATTAACTCTGACATCTTATTTTAAGAATAATGGCAATTTAACTAGAATCTCTGAAGAACTCTTTACTCACTACAACACAATCCTCTATAGAGTAAAGAGAATTGAAGAAATAACAGGCTTAAACCTAGATGATCCTTCTGAAAGATTAAACCTAGAAATAGCTATAAAGATAAAAGAGTTGCTATTAAAATAGATTGCTGTAAAACATATACAAAAGAAGCTATATAATTAATTTGTTTGACTTAAATTTTTAGATAAAACATACAAGGGAAAAAGGCTTCTTTTGTGTTATACTTATACTACAAGTTAAAAAAGAAACATTAAAATAATAGGAGGGTTAATTATGTATGATGTAATACTGAAAAATGCTAACATTCCTCAAGGCGATAATACGAAACTAACAAATGTGTTGATTAAAGATGAGAAAATAGTTGGCTTCATAGATGATATATCATCTGTAGAAGCGAAAGAAGTAATAGACGCTAAAGAGAACTTGACACTTCCGGGATGTATAGATCCACATGTTCACTTTATGTATCAAGGATTTCCACATAGAGAAAACTTCTTAACAGGATCAGCAGCAGCAGTTACAGGTGGAGTAACAACTGTAATTGATATGCCTTGTTGTTCTGTACCGTCAGTAAGATCTAAAGATCAATTTGATTTAAAGTTAGATTTAGTTCAACCACAATCCTTAGTAGACTTTGCATTTTGGGGTGGAGTTACAGGAGAAGATGTAAGAGAAGGATGGTTAGATTGCGTTCAAGAACAAGCTGATTACGGAGTAGTAGGATTTAAAGCATATATGACTCCGTCAGTACCAACATTCCCAAGAGTTACAGATCCTGAAATGTTTGAAGCATTCAAGGCTGTTGCAAAAACAGGTCTTCCAGTTGGAATACATGCTGAAAACTATGCCATGTGTGATTTCTATGTTGATAAACTTAGAGATGAAGGTAGAACAGATGGACCTGCATGGGCTGAAGCTAGAATGGAATTAGCTGAAAAAGTTGCTATAGAGCTTGGAATAAGCTTTGCTGAAGCTGCAGATGCTAGACTTCATATAGTTCACATGAGTACAGGAATAGGTGCTCATTTAGTTGGAGAAGCAAAGAAAAGAGGATTAAAAGTTACTTCTGAAACTTGTCCTCACTATCTTACTATAAATGCACAAGATGCTATGACTGAATATGGAGCCCTAGCTAAAATTGCACCACCACTAAGAACTAAAAAAGACAATGAAGAACTTTGGGAAGGACTTAGAAATGGTAGTGTAGACTTCATGGGAACAGACCATGCTCCTTATGAATTAGAAAGTGAGAAACAAAAAGAAGGTATGGATATATGGACAGCATTCCCAGGAATTCCTGGAGTTGAAACTATGGTTCCAATACTAGTAAGTGAAGGATATAATAAAGGTAGACTTTCATTATCACAATTAGTCAATGTATTAAGTAAAAATGCAGCAATTCACTATGGTTTATACCCTAAGAAAGGTGCTATGGAAATAGGATCAGATGCTGACTTTACAATAATAGACCTAGATAAAGAGTGGACTATAGATGTAGAAGAAGAATCTTCAATGTGTGGATATACACCATTAGATGGAATAGAGTTAAAGGGTAAAGTTGAAAAGACAATAATAAGAGGACATGTAGTATTTGAAGATGTTGAAGAAAGTACTTTAAAAGAACTTACTGATGAAGAACTTCAAACTATAGTTCACAACTATCCTGAAGGTGTAGAAGAAAAATACAAGAAACACTTTGACAGATATCCTCATCTTCATAGTGCAGAGTATGAGAAGAGCTACAGAAAAGATCATCCAGAACTAATAGACGAGCATATAAGAGGAATAAAGGGAATAAAAGTAAAACCAGGATTTGGACAATTTGTTAAGAGACAAAGCATACAAGAATTACCAAAAACTATAACTTACTAAAAAATTTTCTCATATAGTTGGATTTTAATCCAACTATATGAGAAAATAAAAGAATAAGATAATACTTAGTTATTAGAAAATAGGAGGAATATCGATTATGAGTAGAGATGGAATAATAGTAATAGATATGTTAAACGATTTTGTAGGTCCAGAAGCACCACTTAGATGTCCAGGTGGAGAAGTTATAATACCAGACCTTCAAAGACTTTTTAAATGGGTTAGAGCAAGAGAAAGTGATGATGTACAACTAATTCACATACAAGAAGCTCATAGAAAAAACGATGCTGACTTTAGAGTAAGACCAGTACATGCAGTAGCAGGAACTCATGGATCAGACTTTATAAAGGAACTTTATCCTGAAGGTGATGAATATACAATTCCTAAGAGAAGACATAGTTCATTTGCACACACTGATTTAGACCTATATTTAAGAGAAGAAAACTTAGATACAGTAGTTCTTACAGGAGTATGGACAAATGTATGTGTTAGATCTACAGCTACAGATGCTTTAGCATTAGGTTATAGAGTAATAACATTAACTGATGGTGTACACTCTAAAAATGATGAAATGCATGAGTATGGATTAAATGACTTAAGTATATTTACAAAGCTTATGACTATAGATGAATATATAGATGCAAAAGAAAAAGGTTTAGATCCATGGTTAGGCGCAGGAGATGCAGACAATAAAGTAGAATAAAAAGTTACAGTATTAGCTAGATATTAACAAAATGTACTTAACTCAGATAAGAATAATTCACATCTGAGTTAAGCTGCATTTACTATATTATACAGGCAAGAATAAAAACTTAAGAATCTAGAAGTATATTCAATTTTTATTGAATATGAAAACGATTTCAACTTAATTTAATTTTATAAAATTAAATTAAGTTAAAATAAAATAGATTTAAGGAGGAATAATATGTCTAGTGAAAGAATTAATGATGGCGGATTTTTTGAAAAGCAATTTAAGCTTAGAGAAAATGGATCCGATGTAAAGACAGAGATTTTGGCAGGTTTAACAACATTTATGACTATGGGTTATATTTTAGCAGTAAACCCACCTATGCTTGGTGAAACGGGTATGAACTCAGGATCTGTATTTACAGCAACAGCATTAGCATCTGTCATAGCCTGTGTTATGATGGCATTCTTAGCAAACTATCCATTTGGATTATCTGCAGGAATGGGACTAAACGCATTTTTTACTTACACCGTAGTTTTTGGAATGGGAAAAACTTGGCAGTTCGCATTAACAGCAGTATTTTTAGAGGGTATAATTTTCCTGATATTATCAGTATTTAAGGTCAGAGAGGCAATTTTCAATGCCATACCTATGAATCTTAAGAAGGCAGTTTCAGTGGGAATAGGTTTATTTATAGCCCTTATAGGATTTACAAATGCAGGAATTGTTATAGCCGAAGGTGGTACTATATTAAATCTTGGTGATTTAACATCAGCAGGACCGCTTCTTGCAATAATAGGAATTATAATTACAGGATTTTTACTAGCTAAAAATGTAAAAGGAGCAATTTTCTTTGGTATACTTATAACAACTGTAATTGGAATTCCAATGGGTATCACACCATTACCAGATGGATCCTTTTTAGGAATATTTTCAGCACCACCATCTATAGCACCAACTTTCTTAAAGTTTGAGTGGGGAGAAATATTTACCTTTGATATGCTTATAGTAGTATTTACCTTCCTTTTTGTAGATATCTTTGATACAGTTGGAACACTTATTGGAGTATCTTCAAAAGCAGGTATGCTTGATGAAGATGGGAAACTTCCAAGAGTAGGTAAGGCACTTTTAGCTGACGCAATAGGTACTACAGCAGGAGCTATGCTTGGTACTTCAACAGTAACAACTTTTGTTGAGTCAGCATCAGGAGTAGCAGAAGGTGGAAGAACTGGTCTTACAGCTTTAACAACAGGAGCTATGTTTGCACTATCACTTATACTTGCTCCACTATTCTTAATAATACCAGGACAAGCTACTGCACCAGCTCTTATAATAGTAGGACTATTCATGATGGGACCTATAAAAGAGATTGATTTAGATGATTATACAGAAGCAATACCAGCATTTTTAACTATAGTAATGATGCCTTTTGCATATTCTATAGCTGAAGGAATTGTATTTGGTATGGTTTCATATGTAGTTTTAAAATTAGTTGCAGGAAAAGGTAAAGAAGTTACACCTATTATGTACGTATTGGCAGCATTATTTATAGCCAAGAATATACTAATGTAAATAATAGCCGCCCTATCCAGGCGGCTATTATTATCCAAATATAAACAAGCCTAAAACATTTACAATATTAAATTATGTAGATTAATTTAATATTGTAATGTTTACATATATTATTATATGTTGTAAATTAGTTATAGAGAGGAGGATTATTAGCTCTAGTGAGATTTAAATTAGAGTTAGTATAAAATTATGAATATAAAAGAGGTATTTAATCCTAAGAGCATAGAAGAAGCATTAGAATTACTGGATAAGTATAAAGATAAGGCTAAAATAATAGCTGGTGGAACAGATGTTGTAATTGCACTTAAGGAAGGTAAATTTGATCCTGATGTACTAATAAACATATTTAAAATCGAAGAAATGAAAGATATAAAAGAAGAGAATGGTGAAATAGTTATAGGAGCATGTGTAACCTATACTGATATTGTGGAAAGTGATTTATTTGATAAGAATCTTATAGGCTTTAATAAGGCATGTAGATTAGTAGGTTCTCCTCAAATAAGAAACAAGGGAACCATAGGAGGTAACATTGCAAACAAGGCATCTGCAGCGGATTCAGTTCCTCCGCTTTTAACGCTGGAAGCAAGTCTTACACTAGAAAGTAAGGATGAAAAGAGAGAAATAACTTTAGAAGAGTATTTAAAGGATGGACTAAAGGCAAATGAGCTGTTAAGCTTTATTAAATTTAAAAAACCAGTTGAAAATGGAATCTTAACATTTTCAAAGTTAGGTCTTAGAAAGGCCTTAGCTATTTCAAGACTTACAAATTCTGTATATATAGAAGAAGATGAGGACAATAATATAAAATCTGTAAGAATTGCAAGTGGAGCACTTGGAAAGACACCTATAAGAGAAAAAGCCGTAGAAGAATACTTAATGAATAAGAAAATAGAAGAAGAAACCATAAAAGAATCCATAAATATACTAAGAAATTCTGCAGAAGAAAGATTAAAGGGCAGATCTACTTTTCCTTATAAAAGCAGTGCTATAGAAACTATACTAAGAAGGGCTTTAGAAGAATCTGTGAAAGTTAGAGAGGAGTTAAAGCGATGATAAATATAAATTTTAAAGTAAATGGAGAAGATAGAAGCGTAGAAGTAGATGAAAATTTAAGACTTTTAGACTTGTTAAGAGATGAATTGAAGCTCACTGGTACAAAAGAAGGCTGTGGAGAAGGTGAATGTGGGGCTTGTACAGTTATTATGGATGGAGAAACTGTCAACTCCTGTATGGTTATGGCTTTTCAGGCTGAAGGCTCTGAAATAGTAACTATAGAAGGTCTAGAAAAAGATGGTCAACTAGATCCAGTACAACAGGCATACTTAGATGTAGGAGCTGTACAGTGTGGATTTTGTATACCTGGAATGGTCCTATCAACTAAGGCCCTATTAGATAAAAATGAAGATCCAACAGAAGAAGAAATAAAAGAAGGCTTATCTGGAAACCTATGCAGATGTACTGGCTATAGTAAGATGAGTAAGGCTACACAAATTGCTAAGGAGTACCGTGAGGAGGAAGCTAAGTGAAACTAGATGTAGTTGGGAAAGAGATTATAAGAGTTGACGCTCATTCTAAAATAACTGGGAAAGCACAGTATCCATCAGACCTATATATAGAAGATATGCTCTATGGAAAAACTGTAAGAAGCAAAATAGCTCATGGATATGTAGACTTAGATATAAGTAAGGCTGAAAAAATAGATGGAGTAGTGAAAATATTTACCCATAAAGATGTAGCCAACAATACCCATGGAGTTGTGTTTAAAGATCATGAAGTATTTACATCTAAAAAAGTTAGACAAATTGGAGATGCCCTAGCTTTTATAGTAGGTGAAAGTATGGAAGCTTGTAAGGAAGCTGAAAAAAATATAGTAATAAATTATGAAGAATTAGAAGGTGTTTTTGATCCGGAAAAAGCTATGGAAGATAGTGCTCCAAATGTTCATGGAGATTCTAATATAATGTATCACTACAAACTTAGAACTGGAGATATAGAAAAAGCCTTTGAACAATGTGCTGTAATAGCTGAAAATACTTACAAAACAGGATTTGCAGAACATGCTTTTCTACAACCTGAAGCAGGTCTTAGTTATGTAGATAAAGAAGGTGTACTTACCCTCTTTGTGGCAACCCAGTATCCACACTTCGATAGAGAAGAGATAGCCAATGCATTAGATATAGAAGAAGAAAAAGTAAAAATTATAAATACAAATATAGGAGGAGCTTTTGGAGGAAGAGAGGATATATCTTTACAGATACACCTATCTCTTGCTGCACATACACTTAAAAGACCAATTAAATGTATCTATGATAGGGAAGAATCTTTTCTAGCCCATTCAAAACGTCATCCTATGGTTTTAAAATATAAAACAGGTGCAGATAAGGATGGTAATCTTTTAGCCTTGGAGGCTGAAATAATTGGAGATACTGGAGCATATGCATCTTGGGCTTTAAATGTTATGAGAAAGGCTGGAGTACATGCTACAGGTCCTTATGAAATTCCCAATGTAAAAGTTGATAGCTATGCTGTATATACAAACAATCCCTATGCTGGAGCTATGAGAGGTTTTGGTGCAACTCAAGTTCCTGTGGCTCATGAGCAACAGATGGATATACTAGCAGAAAAACTAGGTATAGATCCTATAGAGATAAGAATGAAAAATATATTTAAAAAGGGATCTAAGACTTCAACAGGACAACATCTATTGGAATCAGTTCCCTTGGATATATGTTTAGAGGAAGCTGCTAAAAGATTTGAAAAATATACATCTGGAAAAGAGGAGGGATCTATATGATTAAAAGAGGAAGAGGGATAGGACTTTCGTTTTATGGAACAGGATACGGCGATGGATTTCCAGATGTATCTAGAGCTATAGTGAGATTGCTAGAAGATGGAAGAGTAGGTGTTTGTGCGGGAGCAACTGAAGTAGGACAAGGTTCTAAGACCATAATGAGACAGATAGCTTCTGAAGTCTTAGCTTTAGATATGGATGAGATAGATCTTATATGTGAAGATACAAGTCTTATGCCAGATGCTGGTACCGCTGCTGCAAGCAGGCAAACCTACAATACAGGTAATGCTATAAAACTTGCCTGTGAAGATTTCGAAAAAAATATAATAGAAAAAGCAAGGGTGGAGCTAGAATTAAACTCTACTATAGGTTTAAAGATAAAGGATGGAAATGTATTTTTAGAATTTTATCCTCAGAAAACAATATCATTTAAGGAACTAGCATCTAAGTATGCTAAGGATATAATTGGTGAAGGCGAGTTTATTGCACAAACTGTAACTATGGATTCTGAAACTGGGCAAGGTGCACCCTACTATCCATACACCTTTAATGCCTGTGCTGTAGAACTTGAAGTAGATACAAATACAGGCAAAATTGAAGTTTTAAAATCATGCATTGTTCAAGATGTGGGAAAGGCTATAAATCCAAATCTTATAGAAGGCCAGATAGATGGTGGATTTACAATGGCCCTAGGTTATACCTTATTTGAAGATTTAAATGTAGTTGAAGGTGAAATGAAGCATAGAAAGTTTTCCAAATATCTTATACCAACAGCTATGGATACTATAGAAGTTGAAAAAGTAATAGTAGAAGATCCTGAATCTTCAGCTCCTTATGGGGCTAAAGGAATTGGTGAGCCAGTAATGATACCAGTTGCTCCTGCCATACTAAATGCCATATATGATGCTATAGGAGTAAGAGTAAAAGAACTTCCAGTTACACCAGAAAGATTATTTAAAGCTATAAAGGAAAGTGGTCTTTACTAAAAAGTAAATATAAATCAATTAAAGACTAAGTAAGATGAGTCATATACTTCAATAAACTCATCTTGCTTAGTCTTTAATATTATGTTTTAATCCCAGACCCTAAGAAAACATAGAAATATAGGATTTACAATGCTTTTAAATTTTCCATATAATTAATAAAAGGATTTGTTTAAAATATCAGTTATAATTACATTCTTAAAATTATATTTATATAACTCTTCTCTTATACTCTTAGCTTCTTCTACTAGAAAACTATTATTAGCCTTATTGAGGAGAAGTATTTTTTCGCCTATGGAATCTTTAAATAGTCCTTTCTTATCTAATGTCAAATTGATAAGATCTTTTTTCTCTATACTATCAGTAGACTTTCTTCCTAGGAGTTTTAAAAGTAATTCTGACCTATGACTAATCTCCACAATGTTTTTATAAAGTGCATCAAGGCCTATTAAGCCAATGGTTTTTGTAGTAGAATTTGTTATTATAGGTTCGTAATCTTTAGGAGCCTTTATAGGTTTATGTTTTGCGCCATCGGCTTCTATTAAATAATAATCAAAATAATCTTTTCCTATTATAGCTTCTAAATCTTCTCTAGCTACTTCATTTATTTTACCTTTATCTATCTTTTCAGCATAGATAGAAATTGTTCCTGGCTTTATCTTATCTTTTTCAATAGAACTTAAAAAAAAATTATCATATGACTCTTTATCAGGTACAAATATTTTAGTTGTTGTAGTTATCAATACCTTCTTTCCTAAACTTTTTAATTCCTCAGCCAAGGTAAAGATTGTAGTGGTTTTTCCACCAGCACCTACAAATGATATTATTTCCTTTTTATCTAAAGAGATATTTAAATTTTCATATAAATATTTTTTCATGTTTATCCTCCCATACTTATCTATATCTATTATATCTAATAATAGCTAGGATTTCTAGAATCTCTTTCTAATCCTAGCATTCTTCTCTTGCCTATAGTATAATTATTATAAAACAAATGGGAGGAATATTTTTGAATATAAAGGAAAGACTTAAAGAATTAAGAAAACTTATGGATCAAAGAGGGATAGATGTCTATATAGTTCCTACAAAAGACCCACATGGTTCAGAATATGTTGCTGAACATTATAAGGGAAGAAGCTTTATTTCAGGCTTTACAGGCTCGGCAGGAAGCGTTCTTATAAGTAAAGATAAGGCTCTTTTATGGACTGATGGAAGATACTTTATACAGGCTGAAAATGAAATAAAGGATACGGAATATATACTTATGCCTATAGGTGATAAAGATACTCCTAGTATGAAGGAATGGCTTAAGGACAATTTAGAAAAAGAAGGATCCTTAGGATTTGATGGAAAGCTATTTGCTCAGAAAGAAGTAGAAGATTTAGAAGAAGCTTTAAAAGATAAGAATGTAAAGTTTATAGATAGCTATGATCTAGTAGGAGAAATCTGGAAGGATAGGCCAGAACTATCTAAAGAAAAAGCTTTTTCTTTAGATGAAAAATATGCAGGACTTACTGCTAAGAAAAAAATACAAGAAGTAAGAGAAGAAATGAAAAAGAAGAGTGCAGATATTTTCCTGATATCTAGCTTAGATGATATAGCTTGGCTATTTAATATAAGGGGAAATGATGTAGCTTTCAATCCAGTAGTTATATCATATGGAGCTGTTAGCCTTGAAGAGGCCTATATATTTGTAGATAGTGATAAAATAGAAGATGATTTAAAAGACTTTCTAAGTAAAAATGGTGTAGAAATAAAGGAATATGAAGAAGTATCTTCTTTTGTAGAAAGCTTGAAAGATAAGAAGGTACTTTTAGATAAGAAGAAGATAAATAGATGGTTATACAAATCTTTAAAAGATGTTAAAGTTATAGATAGTATGGACATAACTACAAAGTTAAAGGCTATAAAGAATCCTACAGAAATAAAAAATCAAAGAAATGCCTATATTAAAGATGGAGTAGCTTTGGTAAAATTCTTTAATTGGATAGATAAAAATATAGGAAAAAAAGAAATAACAGAAATAACTGCCTCTGAAAATTTAGAAAGCTTTAGAAGAGAGCAAGATTTATTTATAGAAGCTAGTTTTGGAACTATATCAGCCTATGGTGCAAATGCTGCCATGGCTCATTATTCTGCCAGTGAAGATGATTTTTCAGTCTTGGAAGCTAGAGCTTTATATCTAGTGGATTCCGGAGGCCAATACCTGGACGGTACAACTGATATAACTAGAACAATCGCTCTTGGGCCTATAAGTGATGAAGAAAGAAGAGACTATAGCTTAACTCTCAAGGCTCATATAAATTTAGCTAGAATGAAGTTTTTACAAGGCACAGATGGCTATCAACTTGATATAGCTTGTCGATATCCACTGTGGCAAGAAGGCCTTGACTATAAACATGGAACAGGTCATGGAATAGGATTTTTATTAAATGTCCATGAGGGGCCTCATAGGATTGCAAATGCACCTAGTGATGTAGCTTTAAAAGAAGGTATGATAGTTTCCATAGAGCCAGGAGTTTATAGAGGTGGAAAACATGGAATTAGAATAGAAAATATAGTAGCTGTAAAAAAAGATATAAAGACTGAGTTTGGTCAATTTATGAGCTTTGAGATGTTATCCTTTGTACCAATTGATTTAAATTGTTTAGATATAGAGCTTTTAAATAGAGAGGAAATAGATTGGTTAAATAACTATCATAGTCAAGTATATGATAAATTATCTCCTTTTATGAATAAGGAAGAAAGAGAATATCTTGAGGAAAAAACAAAACATATTTAAAGAATATGTTATTTAAACTATAAAAAGATGGTAAATGATAAGAAGTAATTGTCTATTTACCATCTTATTATGAGAAAAGGAGAATAATATGAATTATATTTCTAAATCTGAAAAAAATAAGACTATTAAATTAGTATATATGGCTATGTTTATTGCATTGTCTTTTATAGGATCACTTATAAAGATTCAGGGAAGTATAGCCTTGGATTCTTTAAGTGCATTCTTTGCAAGTCTCTTTCTAGGTCCAGTGCTGGGAGCAGCAGTTGGAGCCTTAGGACACTTGCTTACTGCATTTACAAGTGGATTTCCTTTAACTCTTCCTATACATATAATTATAATGATTGAGATGGCAATAGTTGTATATTTATTTGGACTTATATATGAAAGAGGAAGTGAAATATTTGCAGTAATAATAGCAATAATCTTAAATGGTATAGGAGCAGTGCTTATACTTGCACCTATTACCAGCATAATGGGATTGCCTCTAAATGGTAGAGCTTTTATATATGCCATGGTACTTCCTTTGACCTTGGCCTCTGGGCTTAATATTATTTTGGCCTATATACTTTTTAAGATTATAGGGAAGGTCTTGAGATGATAACAAGTAAATATAGAGATCTGACCATTATAGACATAAATGAGTCTCAAAAGTTGGTTATATCTTGTGATTCTTCTGGAGCTATAGGAGATAAGGAAAATGATATAATAAAAACTAGACCTGAGATAGTGGGTTACTTTGGAGCACAAGTTAGCATGATGGAACTGCTTTCTTTTGGAGCAAGACCTATATCTGTTATAGATACTCTTTCAGTAGAGATGTATCCTACAGGAGAAAGAATAATAAAGGGTATTAAAAAAGCCTTAGAGCCTTTGCACTTCAATATAGACAATATAATAACGGGAAGTACAGAAGAAAACTTTCCTGTGAGCGTAACTGCTATGGGTATAACTGTGCTTGGAATTTTAGAAAAAGATAAATTTGTTTATCCTAAAACAGAAGAGGAAGATATTGCAGTAGTAGTTGGAGTTCCAAAACTAGGAAATGAAATACTGGAAAATCCAAAAGATATAATGAATATAAAGTATTTAATTGATCTAAAAGATAAGAAGTATATAAAGGAAATACTCCCAGTTGGCTCTAAAGGTATATTAAATGAATTAAATCAAATGGGAAAGACTAATAAATTAAATTTTTTGTTAGAGAAAGAAATTTCTATTGATTTATATAAGTCAGCAGGGCCTTCAACATGTGCTATAGTTTCATTAAATAAAAATGATTTAGAAAGACTTCAAGGAGACATAGATCTGCCTGTAGAAACAATAGCAAGTTTTATGGATTAGGATGCTTTTAAAAAGATTATAAGCTGATTATTTTACAATAATCGGCTTATAATCTTTTTATTATATATGATATAATATATTTAGCAGATAAAAATATAAAGGTGATAAAATGTTTAATATAGAAGAAGAATTAAAAAACTTACCAGCTAAGCCTGGAGTTTACATTATGAAGAATAGTAATGATGAGATCATATATGTAGGAAAGGCAATTTCCCTTAAAAATAGGGTAAGGCAGTACTTTCAAAAGGGAAACAATCAAGGAAGCAAAGTACGTGCCATGGTTAAAAATATAAAGGAATTTGAATATATAATAGTAGACAATGAAGTTGAAGCTCTTATTCTTGAATCAAATTTTATTAAGAAGCATAAACCTAAATACAATATACTCTTAAGGGATGATAAACAATATCCCTATATAAAGGTATCTTTAAATGAAAAGTTTCCAAGAGTTATGAAGACAAGAAGAGTATTAAAAGATGGAGCTAAATATTTTGGACCTTATCCAAGTGCTACGTCTGTCAATGATGCTATAGATATTCTTCATGAAATATATCCTATAAGAACCTGTAAATTGAACTTAGATAGGGAAAATAAAAATATAAGACCATGTTTAAGATATCAAATAGGAAAATGTAGCGGGGTTTGTATTGGACTTGGTGATGAAAAAGAGTATATGGATATGATAAAAAAAGTAATGAGATTTTTAAGTGGAAAAGATGATTCAATTATAGAATTAATAGAAGCTAAAATGCTAGAAGCTTCTAAAGAATTAGAATTTGAAAAGGCAAGTATCTATAGGGACCAGTTAAACTCACTTCTTACACTACAAGAAAAACAAAAGATAGTATCAGATATAACAATAGATAGAGATATTATAGCTATGGCTAGGGGTTTAGAAGAAGTCTGTATACAAATCTTTTTTATTCGAGCTGGAAAGATCCTTGGAAGGGAACATTTCTTATTAGAAGATACATTTAATAGTGAAAGAGGAGAGATATTGAGTTCTTTTATAAAGCAGTTTTATATAGGAACAGCATATGTACCTAAGGAAATCCTCTTAGAATCAGAAATTGAAGATATTGAAACCGTTACTAAATGGCTTGAAAGCAAGAGAGGAAGTAGGGTTAATCTATCAGTTCCTCAAAGAGGCGAAAAACTTAGACTGGTAGAGATGGTAAAGAAAAATGCAAAAGATATGTTGAAGAAGTATGGAGATAGATTTCTTAAAAAACATAGACAGAATTTAAGGGCTCTAGAAGAAATTCAAGATATACTGGATTTAGATCATCCAATTAAGAGAATTGAAGCGTATGATATATCAAATATAAGTGGAGTTCATTCTGTAGGATCTATGGTGGTTTTTGAAAATGGAGAAGCAAAAAGAAGTGACTATAGAAGATTCAAAATAAAAAGTATAGATACACCCGATGATTATGCTAGTATGGAGGAAGTATTAAAAAGAAGATTTACAAGAGGAATCAAAGAAAAGCAAAATAGAGAAGAGGATTTAAAAATCCAAGGTTTTTCAAGTTTTCCAGATCTTATAATGATGGATGGTGGAAAGGGCCAGGTAAATATAGCTTTAAAGGTCTTAAATCAATTGGGATTAGATATAGCAGTATGTGGCCTTGTAAAGGATGATTCCCATACAACAAGAGGGATTATATATGAAAATACTGAATATAATATGGACCTTGATTCTCTTGGATTTAAGATGATCTATAAGATACAGGAAGAAGCCCATAGATTTGCTATAAATTATCATAGAAGTTTGAGAAGCAAAGATATGTTTAGATCTGAACTAGATGGTATAAAGGGAATCGGACAAAAGAGGAAGGTTGAGCTCTTGAAACACTTTAAAAGTATAGAAAAGATAAAAAAAGCTAGTATAGAAGAATTGCAAGAAGTTGAAAGTATGAATATAAAATCCGCAGAAGAATTATATAATCATTTTAGAGAGGAGAAATAAGATGAATAAAAAACTTTATAAATCTCAAGAAAATAAGATGATTGCAGGTGTGTGTGGTGGTATTGGAGAATATTTTAATGTGGATCCTACTTTAATCAGATTAGCTTGGGCTGTACTTTCAATTCCAACAGCCATGTTTGGAGGTATAGTTCTCTACATTATAGCGGCTATAATAATACCAAATGAGTATTAAATAAAAGGAGAATAGATAGATGGATTATGTAAGACTAGAGGAACTGATAGAAGAACTAAATTTAGAACTAGTGTATGCTTCTGATGACATAGAAGATATAAAGATAAACTCCATAGAAGTATGTAGGCCTGGTCTACAAATAGGAGGATATTTTAATAAGTTTGTGCCTGAAAGAATACAGATTATAGGCAATGCAGAGTGGTATTATTATGAATCACTTTCCCTGGAAGAAAGAGTAAAAAATATGGATAGATACTTCTCCTATGATATGCCAGCTATTATATTTGCTAGAGACTTGGAAGTGTTTCCTGAGATGATTGAACTGGCTAAAAAATATAATAGAACTATTTTAAGGACTAAGAGAACAACATCCAGTATTATTAATAAGATAACAGGATATATAGAACTAGAACTTGCACCAGAAACTAGAATACATGGAGTATTTGTAGAAGTATATGGAATAGGTGTCCTTATAACTGGTAAGTCTGGGGTAGGTAAATCCGAAACAGCACTTGATCTTGTAATTCGTGGTCACAGATTGATTTCAGATGATACAGTTATAATAAAAGATGTAGAAGGAAAGCTTATGGGAAGATCTCCAGAGATCACAAGACACTTTATGGAAATTAGAGGGCTTGGTATACTTGATATAGAAAGACTCTATGGTGTTGGTTCTGTGAAAAATTATGAGTTTATAGATGTAGTAGTAGAACTTGAGCTTTGGAATGAAAGTGCCGAATATGACAGAATAGGTCTGGATGAAAGCTTTACTAGAATACTAGATCTAGATATTTCAACAGTTACAGTACCTGTAAGACCTGGTAGAAATGTTGCTATGATAGTTGAAGTTGCAGTTAGAAACTATAGGCAAAAAACATTGGGATACAATGCTGCCCATGAGTTAAACGAAAGAATAAAAAAGAGATCAAATGATAGATAAAAAACATATTAAATAAAAAATACTAACAATAGGGGTGATAGTTTGGATAGTAAAGAATTGATCCAAATATTTAAAGACAAGGAAGTAGGTAGCTTGCTTAAAGATGAAGCTATGAAAAATCATACAACTTTTAAAATAGGAGGACCAGTTGATTTAATGATCCTTCCTAAAACTGAAGATCAGGTAAAGCTTGCAATAGATATATGTAAAAGTGAAAATTTGAACTATATGGTTATGGGTAACGGTAGCAATTTGCTAGTAAAAGATGGTGGTATAAGAGGAGTTATAATAAAGTTAAATGATAATTTTAATAAAATAGAGGTAAGAGATAATAAAATATATGCAGAAGCTGGAGCTCTCTTGTGTGAAATTAGTAGAGAAGCTTTAAAAAATTCCCTATCAGGCTTTGAATTTGCCAGTGGTATTCCAGGAGCTCTTGGAGGAGCTATGACTATGAATGCTGGAGCTTATGGTGGTGAAATGAAAGATGTCACAGAAAAGTTAAGGGTATTGGACAGCTATGGTAATATAAGAGAATATACAAATGAAGAAATGAATTTTAGATATAGGGGAAGCAGAGTAGAAGATGAGGGACTTGTAGTTTTAAGTGCAGTGATTAAACTAGAGAATAAAGAAAAAGAAGATATAAAAGCCATTATTGATGATTTAACTTATAAGAGAACTTCAAAACAGCCTCTAGAATATCCAAGTGGAGGCAGTACTTTTAAAAGACCTGAGGGCTACTATGCAGGGAAGCTTATAGATGACTCAGGTCTTAGAGGATTGAGATATGGTGGAGCAGAAGTTTCTAAAAAGCATTGTGGATTTGTTATAAATAAGGATAGAGCCACTTGCAAGGATGTTTTAACTCTTATAGAAACTATAAAAAAGACAGTAAAGGATAATTATGAAGTGGACTTAGAAAGAGAAATAAAATTACTTGGAGAAGAATTATAATGAGACTTTTTGGTGACTATCATACCCATACAGTCTATAGCCATGGAGAGGGTCAAATAGAAGATAATGTAAAGATAGCTATAAAAAAAGATCTAAAAGAAATAGCCATATGTGATCATGGACCAGGGCATTTTTTATATGGAGTAAAGAGGGAAAATATATCCCTTATGAAGGAAGAGATAATTAGATTAAATGATAAATATTCTAAAGATGGTATAAAAATCCTCCTGGGAGTAGAAGCAAATCTTATTGGCTTTGAAGGAGAAATAGATATGGATGAGGAGCTTATCAAGCACACAGATATATTACTTTTAGGCTATCATTATGGAATTATACCTGCTAGTTTTAGAGATGGATTTAGATTTTATATAGAAAATCCCCTAGCTAAATACCTAGGCCTTAACAAGGAAAAACTTATAGAATTAAATACTATAGCCTTTATAAAAGCTATCAACAATTATCCAGTAGATTTTATAACCCATCCAGGTGCTAAAGTAGAACTAGATATAAAGGAACTTGCAAGAGAATGTTCCAAAGTTGGAACAGCTCTAGAGATAAATGCAAAGCATGGGGAACTTTCAATGGAAAGCATTAAAATAGCTATGAAGGAAGATGTAGATTTCATTGTAAATAGTGATGCTCACTGTCCTGAGGATGTGGGCAATATAGAAAAATCACTGGAGAGGGCAAAAGATGCTAAACTCCCCTTAAATAGAATAAAAAATATAATAATCTAGGAGGATTTAAATGGATTTTTTAATAATAACTGGTATGTCTGGAGCAGGTAAATCTCAGACTATGAAAATATTAGAAGATATGGGCTATTACTGCATGGACAACCTGCCTCCAAGTTTACTTCCGCAAATTGCAGAACTCTTTCAAGAGTCCCAAAGAGGTATGAAAAAGATAGCCGTAGTAATAGATACAAGAGGCGGAGAATTCTTTTCTGATCTCTTTGAATCATTAGATGGATTAAATAAAATGGGAATAAATTACAAGATACTTTTTATAGATGCAAGGGATAATGTAATTATAAAAAGATATAAAGAACTTAGAAGGGTCCATCCTCTAAAACCAGATGGCAGGATAATTGAGGGAATTGAATTAGAAAGAAAACTTTTACGAGAATTAAAGGAAAAAGCCTATTTTATTATAGATACTTCCGACTTAAAACTTGGCATATTGAAAGAAGAAATTTACCAACTATTTTCTGAGGGTGGAGAAAAAAGAAAATTAAGTATTTTGGTAACAAGTTTTGGTTTTAAAAACGGGGTTCTTATGGATGCAGATCTAATATTTGATGTAAGATTCCTTCCAAATCCATACTATATACCTGAATTAAAAGAACATTCAGGCAGAGAGGAGCTAGTTAAAGATTATGTATTTAAGTGGCCTCAAACAAATATTTTTATTGCTAAAGTAGTAGATATGGTAGAGTTTTTAATTCCCTATTATATAGAAGAAGGAAAGACTCAGCTTGTAATTGGGATAGGATGTACTGGAGGATTCCATAGGTCCGTAGCTATTACTAATAAATTATCCCAGATATTGGAAGAACATGGTCATAGAACTATAGTAAATCATAGAGACTTAAAAAGATAGGTGGTAAATATGGGCTTTGAAAATAAAGAATATGAACCAAAAGTTGTTGTAATAGGTGGAGGTACTGGTCTATCTATACTATTAAAGGGTCTTAAAAAATTTACCCCAAATATAACGGCTATAGTAACAGTAGCAGATGATGGTGGAGGTTCAGGAGTTCTAAGAGAAGACCTTGGTATGCTTCCTCCTGGAGATATAAGAGCATGTATGCTAGCACTTGCAAACACAGAACCTACTATGGAAAGACTATTTCAATATAGATTTGATGATGGAATGTTAAAGGGTCAAAGTTTTGGGAATATATTTATAGCAGCCATGAATGGAATATATGGTAATTTTGAAACAGCTATAAAAGAGGCTAGTAATGTTCTTGCTATAACTGGAAAAGTATATCCAATGACTCTTGATAATGTAAAAATAAGAGCAGAACTTCATAATGGGAAAGTAATAGTAGGCGAATCTTACATATCCATAGAGTCAAAAAAACAGAAAAGTAAAATAAAAAAAATGTCTATAGAACCTAAGATATCCCATCCTCTACCAGAGGCTCTCCAATCTATTAGAGAAGCAGATTTTATAGTTTTAGGGCCTGGTAGTTTATATACATCTATTATACCAAATCTTTTAATAAAGGATATGGTAGATGAGATATGTGCCTCCTCTGCCCCAAAGGCCTATATAGTAAATGTAATGACTGAGCCTGGTGAAACTGATGATTATAAGTTGATTGATCATGTGGATGCAATATTAAGTCATTCTAGAGCCAACATATTGGACTATGTTATTGCAAATACGGAAAATATACCAGGTCAAATCTTAGATAAATATATGAAGGATGGTTCTATACCTGTAAAGATAGAAAAAGATGATGAAAAAATATTGGCAGAAAAAGGAATTACCCTTGTGGCTAATTCTTTGATCTATATAGAAAAAGATTATATAAAGCATAACAATATAAAGCTAAGTGAATTATTAATACACCTGGCAGAAAATAGACCTTAAACTAAATAGAGAATTTATAATGCTTTTACCCCTAAATTCAGATCTGGATTTAGGGGTAAAAGCATTTAGATATATATTTTGCAAGGAGATTTTCATCTTTTAATTTAGATTTTTCTTATCTTCCAATAGTTGACCAATTAAACTACCTGCAGTTTTCTTACTAAGTTTTTCATAATCTATTTTTTTATTTAAGTCACGAGAAAGTTTTTCAATAGTCTCCAACTGCCTCTTGGTAGGCAGTTCTTTAGCCTTGTAATCTTCTTCACTTTCAGAGACACTCTCTCCCATGGAAAGCTCTTCCACAGCTGTCATACCTACATTGGTAAGGTCACGAAGAGCTCTAGCCTTTGCCCTAGTTGAAGCCATCCTAATAATATGAGGTATTAGCATATTGTTTACAGACTTAGGATTTGCATCTCCAATATCAGAAAAACTAGAGTTCTCAGTAGTTGCCCTAGCCTTTGCTATTGCAGTCATATTATTATCTTCACTAGGGAATTGTAAAATTTCTACATCTATAGACAGCAGGCCCATTTGATGGGCTAAATCCAATAGACCTTCATAGGTGACAAAATTTTTACCCTGGAGATTTATTATGAATTTTTCATTGATCATTTTCTTCATCTCCTTATTTTGTAATTTTTAAAATTATAGCTTATTTTGTAAGATATAAAATACCAAGTTCTATAGTGTTTTTAATAGCTTCTATGTGTGTTCTTTCAAAAGAATGAGAAGCGTCAACGCCTGGACCTATAAGTGCAGTTTTCATATCATATCCAGCTCTAAGGGCTGCAGAAGCATCAGAACCATAAAATGGATAAATATCAACTTTATAGTTTAAATTATTATCTTTGGCTAGATTTGTAAGTCTCCTTCGCATATTTAAATCATAGGGACCTGTACTATCTTTAGCACATATTGTTACGGAAAACTCATCAGATGTTTGACCTTCTCCTGGAGCTGCCATATCTATGGCTAAAAATTCAAATGTTTTAGGGGTTATAGAGGCACTTGAGCCATGACCTACTTCTTCATAATGGCTTATAAAAAAATTTGTAGTAAAATGAGGAACTAGGTTTTTCTTCTTTATTTCCTCTAGTATAAATAATATGGCTACAACTCCCGCCTTATCATCTAAGTGCCTAGACTTTATAAATCCATTGTCTAAAACACAAGTCCTTGAATCAAAACTGATGAAATCTCCTACATTAACTCCAAGCTTTAATACATCTTCTCTAGAACTAACTTTTTCGTCAATTCTGACTTCCATATTGTCTATATTTCTTTCTATAGTATCTAATTTATTTCCATGAACATGGGAGGATGCTTTATTTGTCAGAACTGTACCACTATAGAGCTTACCATCTAAAGTTTCTATTGTTACATATTCGCCTTCCACAGTGTTAAGTGAGTAACCACCAAGTTGACTAATTTTTAATCTACCATCAGATTTTATCTCCTTAACCATAGCCCCTAGGGTATCAACATGTGCCGAAAGGGTAACTTCTTTTGAAGTATCCTTTCCAGGAATTTGAACCATTATATTACCCTTATTATTTTCAATAACTTTTAAATCCAATTTTTTAAACTCATCTTTTAAAAAGTTCATAGCCTTACTAGTATTACCTGTAGGACTTGATATTAAAAGCAATTCTTCTAATTTTTTTAAAATAGCCTTATCTTTCATTTTCACAACTTCCTTTCTTCACTTATCTACAAGTCTATTATATAACAATTAGGGCTTAAATTCAGACAAAATCAAAATAAACTAACATTATTGAGATAAATATAGTATAATTAAAGTGCTATGAGATAAGATTTTTAAGTAACATATCAGGAGTTGATTGTGTGAGAGAAGAAATTAGCTCTGGTGGAATTGTTGTATTTAAAAACACCATACTACTTTTGAAAAAATACAATGGTGATTGGGTACTACCTAAAGGAAAAGTTGAAAAAAATGAAACACTTTCCACAGCAGCTTTAAGAGAAGTAAAAGAAGAGACAGGAGTAGAAGCTGAAATTCTATTCTATATTGGAAATATAAACTATAAATATCACAGTTTTAAATACGATGAAATCGTTTCTAAATATGTTCATTGGTATTATATGAAATCTGCAAGTATGGAATGTAGACCGCAAAAGAATGAAGGATTTATTTTAGCAAAATTTATTCATAAAGATAAAGTATTGGAACTATTAAAATATAAAGATGAGAGAAAGATAGTTAAAGAAGTATTGAAATTTAAAGAATAGGTGATAAGATGACATTTTCTCAAAAAACAAAAAACGAACTCTCAAAACTTCCAATAATAGACAGATGTTGTTCCTTAGCAGAACTTTCTGCCCTTGTTCGTATGTGTGGTACCATACAGATAAGTGGAGGAAAAAATATTAATTTAAAGTTTTCTACAGAAAATGCAAGTATAGCAAGACGTATATTTTCTATATTAAAAGCTAGTTATGATGTTCATGTGGAAGTTATGGTCAGAAGAAATAGACAATTAAAAAAGAACAATAGCTACCTAATAGTAATAAACCAAAAGGATATTTCTAAAGAGATACTTTTAGATGTAGGATTTTTTGATAAAGATAAGATAAATATATTTGATTCTAATTATATGATAGATGAAAAAATTATTAAAAATAGATGTTGTAAACGAGCTTATATAAGAGGCTCTTTTTTAGGTGGAGGCTCTATTAGCAATCCTGAAAAAACATATCATTTAGAGATGGTTACTAACAACCAGGAGCATGCAGAAGATTTATCAAAGATTATTAATTCTTTTCATTTAAACTCTAAAATAGTCTTAAGAAAAGATAATTATATTGTGTATTTAAAAGAAGCCGAACAAATAGTAGATATATTGAATATAATGGGCGCCCATCAAGCGCTTTTAAAGCTTGAAGATATGAGAGTGTTAAAAGATATAAGAAACAATATAAATAGAATAGTAAATTGTGAGACAGCAAATTTAGGCAAGACAATAAGTGCTAGTTTAAGACAAATAGATGATATTAAATATATAGAGTCTAAAAGAGGTTTAAACAAGTTACCAGAAGCTTTAAAGGAACTTGCTGAACTTAGACTTAAAAATCCTGATTCTAGTTTAAAAGAACTTGGCACAATGCTATCTACTCCTATGGGAAAATCAGGAGTAAATCATAGATTTAGAAAGATTGGTGAAATAGCAGCAGAATTGAGAGGAGAGAAATAGATGAAGAAAGAAACAATACTACTAGATAATGATGAAGGCCTGCACGCAAGACCAGCTGCAAAATTTGTACAACAGGCCAATAAATATGAAAGTCACATAGAAATTGAGTTTTGTGGAAATATTGTAAATGGTAAAAGTATAATAGGTATAATGAGTCTTGGGGCCTATCCTGGTGAAAAAATAACAGTGATGGCTGATGGTGTAGATGAAAACAAGGCTGTAAAGGAATTAATAAGTTTTTTACAAAATAATTATGAGGAAATTTAAAGGAGATAGTGTCCATGGAGAAAGTTGTAATTACAAATAATAAAGATGTCTATGAAAAATATAAAGATGAACTTGAATTTGATTTTAATGAAGACTATACTTATTCAGATATATTAGATATAACAAGAAGAAAAATACATGAGGGCTATGAGCTCTTAACTCATCCACTATCAGGAAGTGTAAAGCCAAATGAAACTCCATATAAGAGTATAATAGTTTCTAAAGAAAAGAAGGCTCTTGATTATCAAAGTTTAAGTATAATAGAAGAAAGTATTGGTACATTTAATAAATTCCAAGAAAATAAAATAACTCCAAATTGGACAGAAAGAGTGTTGGATGATTTTAGAGTTATAGATTTTTCATTGATAGATAATGTAATAAAAAAATTTTTATAAAGACTCTTAGAGTCTTTATTTTTTATCAATATGATTTAATAGATAATTTTTCTTTTTAAAAATATGATAAAATATAATATAGTTAAAATAAGGAAGTGATGAAAATAGAAAACAAAGATTTTGTGCATTTACATGTTCATACACAATACAGTTTACTTGATGGTTCAGCTAAGGTAAAAGATCTTATAGAAAAGACCAAGGAATTAGGTATGGATTCCATAGCTATAACAGATCATGGTTCTATGTTTGGAATTATAGATTTCTATAAGGAAGCTAAAAAGAATGCTATAAAGCCCATACTTGGATCAGAAGTTTATGTTGCCAGAGATAAGTATACTGATAAGGAAGCAAAGGATCAGAAAAGATATCACCTAGTGCTTTTAGCAGAAAACAATAAGGGATACTCTAATCTTATGAAGATTGTTTCAGAAGGTTATATAAATGGTTTTTATTATAAACCTCGTATAGATCACAGTATATTAGAAAAATATAGTGAAGGTATAATATGTCTTTCAGCCTGTTTAGGGGGAGAAGTACAACAACATATATTGGATAATGACTATGAAAAAGCTAAAGAAATAGCTTTAAAATATAGAAGTATTTTTGGTGAAAAAAACTTCTATCTAGAGCTTCAAGACCATGGAATAGAAGAGCAAGTAAGGGTAAATAAGGAACTGGTAAAAATAAGCGAAGAAACAGATATACCCCTTATAGCTAGCAATGATGTTCATTATTTAAATAAAAAGGATGCAGAAGTTCATGATGTACTCCTATGTATTCAAACTGGTAAGACCATAGGTGAAACAGATAGGATGAAATTTCCAAATGATGAATTTTATTTAAAATCTCCAGAGGAAATGTATGATCTATTTGCTGGCTATGATAATGCCTTAAAAAACACTAAGAGCATAGCTGATAGATGTAATGTAGAAATAGAGTTTGGAAATCTCCATTTACCAGAATATACTGTCCCTCAAGGATATACAAATGAATCTTTCTTAAAAGAACTTATCTTAGATGGTCTTGAGGAAAGATATGGAGAGCTTACAGAAAGCTTAATGGATAGGTTTTTATATGAGTTTGGCGTAATCGTGGATATGGGATATATAGATTATTTTCTCATAGTTTGGGATTTTATAAAATTTGCTAAGGATAATGACATAATGGTAGGTCCTGGAAGAGGATCAGCTGCAGGGAGTATAGTTTCCTATGGACTTGGAATAATAGATATAGATCCTATAGAATATGGTCTTATATTTGAAAGGTTTTTAAATCCTGAAAGAGTTACCATGCCAGATATAGATATCGGTGCGACACGTTTGTAGTTGAAAAGACTACACACTAAATTTAGATTTAGAAGAACTAATACTCCAAGCAATTAAATGAGAAGGTAACGCTTTGAAGAATTGCCATTAATACTACGGTATGCAGTTGATTAAGTTATTATGAAGCTGTGTAAAGCCCGTTGAAGTTGGCAGAAAAGTTGCCCTAACAAGTTAAGTTGAGGAAAGGTTTAAGAACCGCAACTGATATGTCGGATGTCTAAGAAGTATATCTATGGTGAGTATCCAAAATGTGTAATGGGGACGAACTACTGATTGACTTATCGTAAATGTCGCTTATTAGAAATGATAAGAGAACCAAATTTGGTTTATCATCAGAAGGATGAGTAAGGGCTGTGTTAAGAAAATCCTATAATTCTTACAGGGAATTGGGTTGATGACGGTATTTAGGTAGCACCTAAGGATATACGGTAGAGATAGGAGTATTGGAACGTGGAAAGCTTTGAACATGGAGATATAACTGTCGAAGAAATGTTTTAAGGGAAATGATAGTTTATTACTATCTATAACCTTGATTTATCAAAGTGAGAGTAGAGCCAGAGTACCCATGAAACTATGATAATAAATAGTGGAGGGATAGGCTCAAGTCGTTTGATTAGATTAAATATTATGTTTAAAATTTGCTAATGTTCAGGTTCTTGTAAGACTAAAAGAAACGAAAATCTCATTAATTTTGAAAGGAGATGATTAGTTGACTGAACAAAATATGATGAAAAGAAAAGTCCTAAGAAATAATGAATATTATGGACAACAGAAAACATTAGATGAATTGTATAAGAATTCAAAAGAAGGAAGATATTTTAATAAACTATATGAATTAATAATAGATGAAGATAACATTATGAAAGCATATAGAAATATAAAAAGAAATACTGGTAGTAAAACTAAAGGTGTAAACGGTCATACAATAAAATATTTAGAAAAAATGTCAAAAGACAAACTTATAAATATTGTAAGACAAAGGTTAAAGAATTACAAACCTAATCCTGTAAGAAGGGTGTTTATACCTAAAGTTAACGGAAAGCAAAGACCACTCGGAATACCTACAATCGAAGATAGACTAATACAACGATGTATTCTTCAAATACTAGAACCTATATGCGAAGGGAAGTTCCATAACTCAAGTTTTGGATTTAGACCTAATAGAAATACACATCATGCAATTGCAAGGTGTCAACATTTAATCAATCACAGTAAAAATCACTTTGTGGTTGACGTAGATATAAAAGGGTTCTTTGATAATGTAAATCATGGAAAGTTATTAAAACAACTTTGGACAATTGGAATAAGAGACAAAAAGGTAATAAGTATAATAAGTAAAATGCTTAAAGCTGAAATAGTGGGTGAAGGTATCCCAACAAAAGGAGTTCCGCAAGGAGGCATTTTATCCCCGTTATTAGGGAATGTAGTGCTAAATGAATTTGACTGGTGGATTTCTAATCAATGGGAAACTAAATCTACTAACTATGACTATAGACATCCGAGTTCAAAAATTGTTGCATTAAAAAAGAGTAAGTTAAAACCATGTTACATTGTTAGATATGCAGACGACTTTAAAATATTTACCAACAGCAGAACAAATGCAAAGAAATTATTCATGGCTACCAAACTTTGGTTAAAAGATAGACTCTCTTTAGAAATTAGTGATGAAAAAAGTAAAATTACTAATTTAAGAAAAAACGGTTCAGACTTCTTAGGAATAAGAATAAAAGCAGTTGAAAAAGGAACATCCCAATTAGGATATGTTTCTCAAAGTAAAATAGACCCTAAAAGAAAGTTTAAAATAGTTGAAGTTTATAAAAGCAAACTAAAGGACTTAAAGTCTAGTCCTAGTATGGATAAAGCTAAAAGACTAAATGGATTTACATTAGGAATTCATAATTATTATAAAGTAGCAACTGATGTAAGCCAGGATTTTAACGACATAATGCATTTGATTTATGGTAAGTATAAAGGTCTTAAGAAGAGGAATATAATTGTTGCAAAAGGAACAAGGAATGAAGTGTTCAAAAGTTTTTACAAGGGGTATAAGGGTAGTTTAGATAGGTGTTGCAATATAACACTGTATCCTATATCTTATATGCACTTCAAGAAACCAACTCAAATTCACCCAGAATTTACGCCTTATACTGAAATTGGTCGGAAAAGAATACACAATAAATTGACCATAATAACACCTGTAGAATTAGAAAGATTAAGAAGTGGTAACTTTGGGAAACGAAGTATAGAGTATGTAGACAATAGAATATCAAGATTTGTAGGACAAAATGGGAAATGCTTTATAGCTGGTATTAGATTAGAAATTGATGAAGTTCATTGTCACCATAAGACACCAATAAAATATGGTGGTAATGATGCATATGACAATTTAATTATTGTTCATAAAGATATACACAAACTTATACATTCAACTAATAAACCGAAAATTTTACAATCATCAATATATTGGACGGTTAAATCCAAACAAAAATTTAATCAACTAAGAAAACACGCAAATTTAGAACCGATAGATTTTAAATCAGTCACATAATATATCTAAAATTCAAACGAGGGAACGCCGTATGAGATGAAAGTCTCACGTACGGTGTGGAGTGGGGGAAAAGTGGGAGATAGCATCAAACACTTACCTATCACTATATTTTTGCTATGAAAGA
>CAZBAK010000001.1:73651-95618 GCA_964489715.1 uncultured Tissierella sp.
ATGTAGTAAAAAAATATGGAGCAGACAGGGTAGCTCAAATTGTAACCTTTGGTACTATGGCAGCTAGGGGAGCTATAAGAGATGTAGGTAGAGCCTTGGACTTACCCTATGGTGAGGTGGACTATATAGCTAAGCAGATACCTACAGACTTAGGCATGACTATAAAAAAAGCCCTTGAAGTAAGCTCTGACTTAAGAAAAAGCTATGAGTCTGGAGTTCAAACCAGAAGGCTTGTAGATATTGCTATGGCCGTAGAAGGTCTACAAAGGCATACTTCAACTCATGCTGCAGGAGTTGTTATATCCAAAGAGCCTATTACAAACTATGTGCCACTTTCGAGAAACAAGGAGGCTATAACCACTCAATTCAATATGATTGAATTAGAAGAGTTAGGCCTATTAAAGATGGATTTTTTAGGTCTTAGAACCTTAACAGTTATAAGAGATACGGTGAATTTAATAAAAGAAAATCATAATATAGATATAGATTTTAATAAGATAAGCTTTGATGATCCAAAAGTTTTTGAACTATTTGCAAATGCTGAGACTTTAGGTATATTTCAATTTGAAAGTCCTGGAATGAGAGTTTTTTTAAAGGAATTAAAACCTAATATATTTGAAGATCTTATAGCTGCAAATTCACTTTATAGACCAGGACCTATGAATCAAATTCCAACATTTGTAGAATGTAAACACGACCCTAGTAAAATCACATATATTCATGAGAGTTTAGAAGATATATTAGATGTAACATACGGGTGTATAATTTACCAGGAACAGGTTATGAAGATAGTAAGGGATATAGGTGGCTATTCAATGGGGCAAGCAGATCTTGTTCGTAGAGCTATGAGCAAGAAAGACATGGAAGTTATGGAAAAAGAAAGAAAGAATTTTATCCATGGTCAATTGGATGAAGATGGAAATATAATAACAAAGGGTGCCTTGAGAAATGGTGTAGATGAAAAATCTGCAAATCAGATCTACGATCTTATGATAGATTTTGCAAACTATGCCTTTAATAAGTCTCACTCTGCTGCTTATGCAGTAATAGCATATAGAACAGCCTATTTAAAGACATATTATCCAGTAGAGTTTATGGCGGCTCAAATATCATCTATAATGGGCAATATAAACCAAGTATCACTTTATATACAAGAGTGTAAAAGATTAGGTATAGAAGTGACCCCACCAGATATAAATAAATCCTTTCATAAATTTACTGTAAATAAGGATAAAATAAGATTTGGATTAACAGCTGTAAAAAATGTTGGAACAAACTTTATAGCGGCAATAATAGAAGCTAGAAAAGCAGGCCAATTTAAAAGTTTTACTGATTTTATAGAGAGAATTGAGGAAGTAGATTCAAATTCAATGAATAAAAGAGCTGTTGAAAGCTTAATTAAAAGTGGAGGTCTAGATAGTTTAAATCTCAATAGAACTCAACTTCTAGCTATCTATGAAAAAATAATAGATAGGATACATCTAGATAAAAAAAGAAATATAGATGGTCAATTTTCAATATTTGATCAGGTTGAAGATACTCTAGATAAGGATAATCCTCCTGATTTAAAAGAATTTCCACAAGAAATCCTATTAAATATGGAAAAAGAAATTCTAGGAATATATGTATCAGGACATCCTCTAGAACCCTATGAAAAAGAAATAAATGACATTTCAAATATAACTACAGCTGAAATTCATGGAAGTATAGAAACAGACTCTAAACAGTTAAATCCTATAAGAGATGGTAAAAAAATAAGAATAGCAGGACTTATATTAGAGAAGAAAAACAAGATCACAAAAAATAATAATATGATGGCTTTTATGAGTCTAGAAGACATGTATGGAGTTATAGAGACCATAGTTTTCCCTCAAACCTATGAAAGGTATAATGATCTGTTGGAGGAAGGAAAAGTACTAGTAGTAGAAGGAAAGTTAAGCTTATCTGAAGTAGAAGAAGCAAAGATTATATGTGAGAGAATTTTGACTTTGGAAAGTTTTAAAACAGATAAGATCTATATAAAGGTAGTTGGTAAAGATGTTGAAAAGTCTATGGAAAATGTAAGAAATACACTTTCTAAGTACCCTGGTCAAAGTCCAGTATATCTATATATCGAAAATGAAAATCAAACGTATCTATCAGACAAATCACTGTGGATAGATAGTAGACCAAATACACTAGCAGAACTAAGGAAAGAATTTGGTGAAGAATGTGTTAAAATTGGTTAAGAATTTTCGATAGAGATAGGAACTATGGTATAATAGAGGATAGCTTCCTAATAAGTAATATATATAAGTTCTTATTAGTGAAATGAGAGTCTGAAGGAGGAAGAGTATGAAAACAATCGGAATACTTACAAGTGGTGGAGATGCGCCAGGCATGAATGCAGCTATAAGGGCTGTAGTTAGGACTTCGATTTATAATAATATAAAGATGTTAGGTATAAAGCAAGGATATCAAGGATTAGTAAATGGTGAAATAGAAGAGATGAATCTTTCATCAGTAGCAGATATTATTCATAGAGGTGGTACTATTTTAAGAAGTAGTAGATCTGATGAATTTCAAACTGAGGAAGGATTTCAAAAGGCTTTAAATGTTATAAAGATATTTGACATAGATGGAATAATAGTTTTAGGTGGAGATGGTACTTTAAAAGGAGCGAGAGCACTTTCAAAGGCTGGTATACCTACGGTTGGAATACCTTGTACAATAGATAATGACATGGGCTATACTGACTATACAGTAGGTTTTTTCACAGCAGTAGAAACTGCTGTAGAAGCCATAGGAAAGATAAGGGATACTAGCACTTCACATGGCAGGGCAAATATAATCGAAGTTATGGGAAGACATTGCGGAGATATTGCCCTTTATGCTGGAATTGCAGGTGGAGCTGAAAGTATTATAGTACCAGAAATAGAATTTGATATAAATCAAACCATAAGAAAAGCTATACAAGGGAGAAATAGAGGTAAACTTCATCACATAATAGTACTAGCAGAGGGTGTTGGAAATGCCTATGATATAGCAGATGGAATAACCGAACATACAGGTATAGATACCAGGGTTACAATACTAGGACATGTACAAAGAGGTGGAACACCAACTACTTTTGATAGAATAATGGCAAGTGAAATGGGTAGAAGATCTGTAGAGATTCTTAAAAATGGTGAAAGTGGTAGAGCTCTTGGGATAAAATGTAATGAAATAATAGACCTAGACATAGTCAAAGCATTAGAAGTAAAGAATACATTTAATAGAAAGATGTATGAAACGGCAAAGATATTGTCAATATAGGAGGAACAAGTGATGAAAAAAACTAAAATTGTAGCAACCATAGGACCAGCTTCAGAATCAGAAGAAGTCTTAAGAGAACTGTTTGAAAATGGATTAAATGTATGTAGACTTAATTTTTCCCATGGAAATCATGAAGAGCATCAAGTAAGAATTGATACTATTAAGAGGCTAAGAGAAGAGATGAATCTTCCAATAGGAATAATGTTAGATACTAAGGGGCCTGAAATAAGGCTTGGAGACTTTCAAGATGGAGAAATCACATTAAATCAGGGAGATCACTTTACTCTTACTACTAGAGAAATATTAGGTAACAAGACTATAGTAAGTGTTTCTTATAAGGGATTACCTGAAGATGTAAAGGTAGGTAATATGATTCTAATAGATGATGGACTTGTAGAATTAGAAGTATTGGATATAAAGGATACGGAGATTGAGTGTATTGCACTGAATAACGGTCATCTTTCAAATCATAAAGGGGTAAATGTTCCCTATGTTGAGATAAATCTTCCAGCTATTACTGAAAAAGATATAGGAGATATAAAATTTGGAATAAAAAATGATGTGGATTTTATAGCTGCATCTTTTATCAGAAGAGCTGAAGATGTTACAAATATTAGAAGAATATTAGAAGATAATAATGGAGATAATATAGAAATAATTTCTAAAATTGAAAATCAGCAAGGTGTGGACAATATAGAAGAAATTCTTAAGGCATCTGATGGTATGATGGTAGCAAGAGGAGATCTAGGAGTAGAAATAGAGACTGAGATAATGCCACTTGTACAAAAGGACCTTATAAAAAGGTCAAACAATCATGGTAAGCCTGTAATAACAGCTACTCAGATGTTAGACTCTATGATAAGAAATCCAAGACCTACAAGAGCTGAAGTTACAGATGTTGCAAATGCTATTTTCGATGGTACAAGTGCTATAATGCTTTCAGGAGAAACTGCTGCTGGAAAGTATCCGGTGGACTCTGTAAAGACTATGTATAATATAGCTGTAAAAACTGAAGGAGCTTTAGACTATGAAGAACTATTAAAATCAAGAGCAAATGAAAGTGATACAACAACTACAAATGCCATAAGCAGAGCAACATGTTATACTGCAGAAGATTTAAAAGCTGCTGCAATTGTAACGGCAACTTCTAGTGGACATACATCTAAATCAATATCTAAATTTAGGCCTAAAACCCCTATTATAGCTGCTACAGATACTGAAAGAGTAATGAGAAGACTGTCCTTGGTTTGGGGTGTATACCCAGTACTTGCTCCATCTAGTACAACAACAGATGAAGTAGTAACAAACTCTATTGAAGCGGCCATTAGAGAAGGATATGCTAAAGAAGGAGATTTAATTGTTATAACTGCAGGAGTACCTGTAGGTTTTTCAGGAACTACTAATCTTATAAAAGTTCATACCATAGGTAAGATCTTAGTTAGGGGAACAGGTATTGGTAACAGATCGGTTGTTGGAAAGGTAAGAATATATAAAGATAATGAAGACTTTTCAAAGAAATTTGAAGAAGGAGATATAATAGTAGCAAATAGTACTGATAAGGATATGATGAGATATATAGAGAAAGCTTCAGCTATAATAACTGAACACGGTGGGCTTACATCTCATGGTGCAATAGTGGGACTTAACTTCGAGATACCGACCATAGTAGGTGCTATAGATGCTACAGAGTTATTAGAAGATGGTAAAATAGTAACTATAGATAGTGAAACAGGACAAGTATATGAAGGTGAAGCTAGGGTTTTATAAAACTTAAGATAGATTTATGTAAATAAAAAAAGAAGGACCTAGGTCTTTCTTTTTTTATTAAGATCTTTATAGAGTTTAATCTCATAAGTATGTTATAAAAACTACTATTAGGGTATATGTGTATTTGAAGGTGTTATAATAGTTGAGAATACATCATAAGACAGAAAGGATTGATTAAATTCTAATAAACTATTTTTACACTAATAGAATATTCTTATATAAAAAGAAAGGAATGGTGTTCAAATGGTAAAATATGAAGATATAAAATTAACTCCTAGTCAAGCTTTTGAAATATATATGGAAAGATATCCCAATTCCACAGTAAAAGAAGTAGAACTAGATACAAAGTCTAATTCATATATATACAAAGTAAAAGGTTATGATGATGAAAAGAAATACAAGGCCTATATAGATCCTGTTAATGGAACAATTACAAAAGTAAAAGAAAAACTATGTAAAGGCAATTATAAGGAAATAACAAAATCTAGTACAGATAAGATACAAGAATTAGTAGATAAGTCACTAAGGGATGCTGGAGAAGGAAGCAGACTAGATGAATGGTCCTTGGAACTTGAAGACGGCATGTTAGAATTAGAAGTAGAAGTAAAGTTAAAAAATGGTGATGATCTAGAATATGAATACAATCTTGCTACAGGTGAACTTATAAAAAAGAAATAATAAAAAGTAAGGTCTTGGAGATTTGAAATTCTAGGACCTTTATCTTTATTAAATATGAGAATAATTTCCTTGTAAAGAGTAAAATGAAGAAATAGAAAGGAATGATTTGATGTTAAAGAAAAAAATATTTATACCACTTATGATAGTATTGGCTATTTCCCTAACTGCTTGTACTACAGATCCTGTAGAAGAAGAAGTAGAAAGTCAACCAGCGCCTGTAGAAGAGGAAATGCCAGAAGAGATGCCGGAAGAAGATACTCCAGATGTTAATCTTCCCGATGTAGATGTTGAGGTAGATGTTGATGGAGCGGAAAATTATGAAGATGTAAAGATAAGTCCTGAAGAAGTTTTTGACATATATATGGAGAAATATCCAGATACAATGGTTGCAAAAATTGAATTAGATCAAGATTTTGGTTCATATATGTATAAGATAGAAGGATTTGATGGAGAAAAAGAATATGAATTAAAGATAAATCCAGTAAATGGTGAAATTACAAAAGATGATATTGATAATGAAATCTTAGAAGATGATGATAAAGATGAAATAATTACTAGAGCTAATGCAGAAAAAGTACAAGCTTTAGTAGATAAGTCCTTAGAAGATGCTGGAGAAGAAGGAAAGTTAAAAGATTGGGAATTAGATTATGACGATGGTAGAGCTATATTGGAAATCGAGATTGATAAGGAAGCTTTTGATGATATAGAATATAAATATGATGTTGAAAGTGGAGATCTATTAGAAAAAGATAGTTAAAATATAACTATAGTATAGCTTAAAGCCTGAAAGAATAATTTCTTTCAGGCTTTTTCGTTATTAAAGTAAAATGTGATATAATCTATTAGAAGATAATTTAAGATTAGATTGTGAGGAATAATATGATACTTTTAAATATAGAGGAAATCTCCAAAGCATATACTGATAGGGTGTTGATGGAGAAAATATCTTTTTCTATTCATGAAGGAGATAGAATTGGACTTATAGGAATAAATGGTACAGGAAAAACTACCCTTTTAAGATTGCTAACTGGTCTTGAGGAGCCAGATGAGGGAAGAATAATAAGAAGTAGAGGATTGAATATAGAGTATATGCCTCAAAATGTAGAGTTTGATTTGAATTCTAGTATTCTGGATGAGGTTTTCAAGGGTGAATCTCATAATATGAAAGTTCTAAGAGCTTATAATAAGGCAATATGGGATCCTAAAACTCCTAAAGAGGAGATAATAAGGCTTTCATCCCAAATGGATTCCATAAACGGCTGGGAACTAGAAAGTGAAGCAAAAACTGTTCTTACAAGATTAGGTGTAAAAGATTTTAATGAAAAAATAGAACATCTATCAGGTGGCGAAAAGAGAAGGATTTCTCTTGCAAGTAGTTTAATAAATCCTTCCGATATACTTATTTTAGATGAGCCTACTAACCACTTAGATAATAATACTATAGAATGGCTAGAAGAATATTTAAAGACAAAAAAGGGTGCACTTATCATGGTAACTCATGATAGGTATTTTTTAGATAGAATCGCTAAAAAGATAATAGAACTAGATGGAGCTAACCTTTATAGCTATGAGGGAAATTATAGTTACTTCTTAGAAAAAAAGCTAGAAAGAGAAATGTCTGAAATGGCCACAGAAGAAAAGAGAAAAAGCTTGTATCGCAATGAGCTAAAATGGATAAAAAGAGGAGTAAGGGCAAGAGGTACAAAGCAAAAAGCTAGGATAGAAAGATTTGAAAATTTAAAAGCTTCAGAAAAGAATTTTAATACAGATAATGTGGACATAGATCTGCCAACTTCTAGATTGGGAAGAAAGATTATAGAAATAAATGAAGTATCTAAATCTTATGATGGTATAAAACTTATAGAAGACTTTTCTTATACAGTACTGAGAGACGATAGAATAGGAATACTTGGAGATAATGGAATAGGAAAGTCAACTCTTTTAAAGATAATAGAGGGCAAGGTAGATCCAGATAGTGGATCTGTAGAAACAGGAGAAACAATAAAACTAGGAGTATTTAGACAGGAAATAGAAGAACTAGATGAAAACATGCGAGCTATAGAATATATCAAGAAAAGTGGAGAGTATGTTTCTACTGCTGATGGTGTGAAAATAAGTGCTGGTCAGATGATGGAAAAGTTCTTATTCGATAAAGATCTTCAATATGCTCCTATAGAAAAACTATCAGGAGGAGAGAGAAGAAGGCTATATCTTTTAAAAGTTCTTATGGAAGCTCCTAATGTGCTATTTTTAGATGAGCCTACAAATGATTTAGACATAGAAACTTTAACAATACTTGAAGACTATATAGAAAGCTTTAATGGAGCTGTTATAATAGTGTCTCATGATAGATATCTTTTGGATAAGATCGTAGAAAAAGTATTTGTATTTGAAGGAAATGCTAAGATAAAGCAATATACTGGAAACTACTCCTACTTTAAGAAAAGAGAAGAAGAAAAGCAAGAAGAAAGCCATAAGCAAATTGAAAAACCAAAGGTAGAAAATGAAATGCCTAGAAAACAAGTAAAATTCTCCTACAATGAACAGAGAGAATGGGAGACTATAGATGAAGTAATAGAAAAGTTAGAAGAAAAGATAGATAGGATAGACAAAGATTTAAAGAAATATTCAAGTGATTATGCAAAGCTTGAAGAATTATTATTAGAAAGAGAAATCAAAGAAAAAGAATTAGAAGAAAAGATGGAAAGATGGGTAATTTTAAGTGAGAAATTAGAAGAATTTGAAAGTAGGGATAAGTTTGAGTAAATCGCTAGTATTAGCAGAAAAACCATCCGTAGCAAGAGATATAGCTAGAGTCTTAGGAGCTAGTCAAAGAGGGGATGGTTATTTAGAAGGTAAGGAATATATAATTACTTGGGCCCTAGGCCACCTTGTAACTTTGGCAACTCCAGAAGAATATGATAAAAACTATAAAACTTGGAAGCTAGAAGATCTTCCCATACTCCCTAAAGAAAGTAAACTTGTAGTTATAAAAAAGACATCAAAACAATTTCATGCAGTTAAAAAGCAGATGATAAGAAAAGATGTAGGAGAAATAATAATAGCAACTGATGCTGGTAGAGAGGGAGAACTTGTAGCAAGATGGATTATAGAGAAGGCAAATATAAGAAAGCCAGTAAAAAGATTATGGATATCATCTGTAACTGATAGGGCTATAAAAGATGGTTTTAAAAATCTTAAGCCTGGTAAAGCTTATGAAAATCTTTATAAAGCTGCAATAGCAAGATCTCAAGCAGATTGGCTAGTAGGATTAAATGCAACAAGAGCCTTAACTGTAAAATACAATTCACAACTTTCCTGTGGAAGAGTACAATCTCCAACACTTTCTATGATAAATAGAAGAGAAGAAGAGATAAAAAGCTTTAAGCCAAAAAAGTACTATGGTATAGAGATAAGAACTAAGGATCTTAAGCTTGTCTGGCAAGATAGAAATAATAATTCAAGAAGCTTTAATGAAGATGTTATAGATGAACTATTAAATAAGATTAAAGAGAAAGATTTGCAAGTAGAAAAAGTAGATAAAACTTTAAAAAAATCATATGCCAATGGTCTTTATAATTTAACAGAACTACAAAGAGATGCCAATAGGAAATATGGCTTTTCAGCAAAAGAAACCCTTTCTCTTATGCAAAATCTATATGAACGCCATAAAGTGCTTACTTACCCAAGGACAGATTCTAAATATTTAACAGAAGATATAGTAGGAACTTTAAATGAAAGATTAAAAAGTATAAATGTTGGAGAATATAAAAGCATAGTAGGTAAAATAATAAATAAACCTATTAAGGCAAATAAGTCCTTTGTAGATAGTAAAAAAGTCACAGATCATCATGCTATAATTCCAACAGAAGAAAGACTGGATATAAGTGAGTTAAATTTTAAAGAAAGACAGATATATGACTTAGTAATTAAAAAGTTCCTCTCTGTATTATATCCTCCCTTTGAATATGAAGAGACAAAGATAGTAGCTAAGATGGCTGGAGAAGATTTTATAGCTAGAGGCAAGAGAGTAATAAAAGAGGGATATAAGGCTATATACAATGATCAAGATGAAGAAATAGAAGATGATATAAAGGATCAAACTCTGCCTCTTATAAATAAAGGAGACAAACTTTCCATAAGCAAGATAGAAAAGACCAGTGGGCAAACAAAAGCACCTAAATATTTTACAGAGGGAAGTCTTTTAATGGCTATGGAAAACCCAGTAAAATATATGGAAGAAAAAGACAAGGAACTTGCTGATTTATTAAATGAAAGTGGTGGTATAGGTACAGTTGCTACAAGAGCAGATATAATAGAAAAACTTTATAAGGCCTTCTTAATAGAAAACAAGGGAAAAGACATATTTATAACTGGTAAGGGAAAACAACTTTTAGAACTTGTGCCAGAAGATTTAAAATCTCCAGATTTAACAGGAGAATGGGAAAGAAAATTAGTTCTTATAGAAGAAGGTAAACTTAAACAAGAAAAATTCATAGATGAGATAAAAGACTATACTAAAAAAATAGTAAAAGAAATAAAGGCTAGCGAATTAGAGTTTAAGCATGATAATATTACTAGAACTAAGTGTTTAGAATGTGGTAAATTTATGTTGGAAGTAAAGAGCAAAAATAGAAAGATGCTTGTATGTCAAGATAGGGAATGTGGAAGTAGAATAACAATTTCTCAGACTACAAATGCAAGATGTCCAAATTGTAAAAAGAAATTAATCTTAAAAGGTCAGGGAGAAGGGCAGATATTTACATGTCAATGTGGCCACAGAGAAAAACTATCTAGCTTTAATAAAAGAAAAAAACAAGAAAAATCTAGATTAAGTAAAGGGCAGGTAAAGCAGTATCTAAATAAACAAAACAAGGAAGAAGAAGTATTAAATACTGGTCTTGCAGATGCTCTATCAAAATTAAAACTTAAGTAATGATAATAACTAACAATTATGATAAAATAAAAGAAATATACAAAGAGAAGGTGGAAAAATGATAGAATTAGGAGAAATACAAGATTTAATAATAAAAAGATTCACATCAGTTGGAGCATATTTAAACACAGAAGAAGAAATAGATGAAGATGTACTACTTCCAAAGTCTCAAGTACCAGAAGATGCAAAAGAGGGGGACAAGGTAGAAGTATTCATTTACAATGACTCTAGAGATAGAATCATTGCAACTACTAGAAAGCCTAAGATAGTACTGGGAGAACTAGCCCACTTAATGGTAGTTTCTACTACAAAAATAGGATCATTTTTAGATTTTGGATTGGAGAGAGATCTATTCCTACCATTTGCAGAAACAGTTGGATCAGTTGAGAAAGGTAAGGTATATCTGGTTGGAATGTATATAGATAAATCCAACAGACTATCTGCTACTATGAGAATAAAAGATATGTTGGACACAAATCCTCCATATAAAGAAAATGATCTTGTGGAAGGAACTATATATTCAATAAATAGAGACATAGGAGCTTTTGTAGCAGTGGAAGATAAGTATGATGGCTTAATTCCAAATAAAGAGCTTTTAGGTGTTCATGAAGTAGGAGAAAATATAGAAGTAAGAGTAAGTAGAATATTAGAGGATGGAAAGTTAGACTTATCCTTAAGAGATAGAAGATATATTCAAATGGATACAGATGCCAAAGTAATAGTACAAAAATTAAAAGATAATAAGGGAAGATTAAATTTAAACGATAAAAGCTCTCCCGAAAAAATAAAAACCCAGCTTGAAATGACAAAGTCAGGATTTAAAAGAGCTGTAGGTAAACTTTTAAAAGAAGAGATGATAGAGTTTACAAAAGATGGAATAAGATTAAAAGAATAAAAATAATTTTAGCTTTATACAATTTAATTTGTGATTTTAAAAGAAAGCTTCATTGTGAAACTTAAAGAAGCTTTCTTTATTTTAATGAAAAAAATTCTGATTTAAAGGAGGAAAGTATGGAAGGAAAAAATTTACAAGTTGAGAAAAAAGAATTATCATTATTTTTAGCAATATTACCGATTTTAGCTGTTATTATAACAGGATTATTTTCTGTTTTAACTTGGAAAGCTGGAATGAATATTCCTATAATGTCAGGAATTATAGTTGCGGCAATTGTAGGAATGATCAATGGTGTAGAATGGACTAGACTACAGAAAAGTTTAGTAGAGGGAGTTTCTCGTGCATTGCCTGCAATATTTATAATTATAATAATAGGACTCATAATAGCTAGTTGGATACAAGGTGGAGTAATCCCTACTCTTATTTACTATAGTTTAAAGATAATAAGTCCTAGTATCTTTATACCCACTGCATGTTTTGTCACAGCTATTGTAGCTGTAGCTACAGGAACATCCTTTGCATCCATATCTACAGTTGGATTAGCATTGATGGCAACAGGGGTGGGAATGGGTTTTTCTCCGCCACTTTTAGCTGGTGCCATAATTTCAGGAGCATATTTTGGAGATAGTATTTCTCCACTCTCAGATACAACAAATCTTGCATCTGCTCTTTCAGGTTGTACACTTTTTGAGCTGCTTGGTCATCTTGCTAAAAGCGGAATACCAGCACTCCTAATATCTTTAATAGCCTATTATGTATTAGGGGCAAGGCAAGCTCTAGGAGGATCAGTAAACTTAGAAACTATTGAAATGATAATGGAAGGTTTAAATTTCAATTTTACCATAACAGCTTTTTTACTGTTGATTCCCTTAATTACAATATTTTTTTCAATCAAAAAGCTACCAGCTATTCCATCTCTGATTATGGTAGCAGTATTAGGTGCCCTATCTGCATTCTTTATACAGGGAAATGATATTGGAAGTATAATCAGAACCATGACAAATGGATTTGTAGCTGAAACAGGAAATGAAATGATTGATTCACTCTTGACTCGTGGTGGTATAAATTCCATGGGAGGAACAGTTATATTACTTACAACAGCTACAGCATTTGGTGGCATACTAGAAGAGATTGGTTCTTTAGATTCAATATTAAAACTAATAATGAAAAGAGTTAATTCCATAGGATCTTTAGTACTTGCCACAGTGATTAGTGGTTTAACAGTTGCATTTGCCACAGGGGCTCAACTTTTAGCAGTAGTTATCCCAGCAAGAATGTTTGGACCAGCCTATAGGGAGAAAAACCTGCATCCAAAAAACTTAGCTAGGGTTGCACAATCCATAGGTACTATATGTATAAACTTGGTTCCATGGAGTGTACCGGCCTTGTTTGCACAAAACATTCTTGGAGTAGAAGCTATTAAGTTTATTCCATATATCTTATTTGCCTATATAACATTGGCCATAAATATTGTATACGGTTACACAGGTTTTACAATGGAAAAAATAAAAGAAGACTAGGAGGAGTTATATGGAAACAAAAGTAGTAATGCTTGGCACAGGAACACCCAATCCTATTCCAGAAAGAAGTGGACCATCTCTGGCAATAATAGTAGGAGAAAGTTCTTATATAGTAGACTTTGGTACAGGACTAGTAAGAAGGGCAGAAGAAGCAAATAGAATGGGTATCTATCAGCTTAAAGCTTCAAATCTTAAAATAGGTTTTTTAACTCATCTACACTCAGATCATACAATAGGATTAGCGGACCTAATATATACTCCCTGGGTTCTAGATAGGGATGAAGCACTTAAACTATATGGACCAAAGGGTTTAAAGGACATGGCTCAACATCTATTACAAGCTTATAAGGTGGATATAGATGGTAGGTTAAATGGATTAGAGCCTTCTAACCCAGAAGGAATAAAAGTTCAAGTAGAAGAGATAGAAGAAGGTTTAGTCTATAGTGATGAAAATGTTAAAGTAGAAGCTTTTCTAGTAGAACATCCTCCATTTGAATCCTATGGATATAAATTTACCACTGCAGATAAAGTAATAGTAGTATCAGGGGATACAATACCTTCAGAGAATTTAATAAAGCAGGCTAAAGACTGTGATATATTAATTCATGAAGTCTATTCTCAGCAAGGAGTAAAACAAAGATCACCAAAATGGAAAAAGTATCATCGTAGTGTTCATACTTCCAGTCTAGAATTAGGAGAAATAGCTAAGAGAGTCAATCCTAAAAAGCTAGTTCTCTATCATCAACTTTTCTTTAGAGTGCCAAATGTAGATGGAAAGAGAATATCAGAGATAGATAGGGAAATAGAAATGATCAATGAAATAAAAGAAAACTATAAGGGAGAAATAATTTCTGCTAAAGACCTGGATATAATATTCTAATATATCTAGGTCTTTAGCATATCTATAAGTATTGTAAAATTAAGGTCTTTATAATAGAATGATAGTAATAGAATCATCAGGAGGAAAATTATGAAAAATAGAAAAGGCTCTACATTAGTTATAGTGCTTATGGTATTTGCTGTTCTTTCAATACTAGCAACAGTAACTTTAAGTTTTATGCTTACAGAAAACAAACAATCAATACATCAAAAAAATAAGATAGAAGCCTATTATATAGCTAGAAGTGGAGCGGAAGCAACTGAAGCGGCTATAAGGGAGATATATGAAGAGGCAGATAAAGAAATAGAAAGATTAAAAGAAAAAATAGTAACATTAAAAAATGATGAAGAAAACTATACAAGTAAAAAAAGTAATTTAGAATCTCTAATATTAAAAGAATTTACCAAAAAAGAAAAAATCATAGAAATAGCAGAGAGTGGTAGTGGAAGGATAGAAATAAATAAAAGAGGATTTGGAAGAGATAAACTAGAGTCAATAAGTCTAAAAACTGAAAATAATAGTATTATTATAGAAGCAATTGGGAATGTAAATAATTCTAGAGAAAAAGTTATTAAGGTTATTAGTATAAAAAACAAAGATACATCTAAGGAAATAGAATTAGATAAAGCTATATTTTCTTTGGGAAATATAAAATTAACCAATGGAGAAATTAAAGGTGATATAGGTAGTAATGCTTTAGTCACAGTACCAAACGGAAATCCAACTATAGATGGAAATATTTATACTATAAAAGAAGAAGATTTTACAGCTCCTAAATGGTGGATAAGAGATAAATGGAATAATAAAAGTAAAGTCAAAAAATTATTTGAAAAGCGTACATATGAGTTGATTAAATTTCCAAGATTTCCAATTAATAATTCTGATAGAAATTTTAATTTAAGTGGTAATAATAATGAGATTATTAATCAGAGTATGAATTATAATGATTTTAAGATAAATTCAAATACTAAATTACTTATAGATACTACTAATAGTGATATTATATTAAATATTAAAAATTTCAACTTGTTGAATGGAGATATAGTTATAAGAGGAGATAATAAACTTATAATTTATGCGGGGAACATGTCTATTGGTAGTGCTTCTACTATAAACTATAAAAAAGAAGAATCTTTTAATAAATGGCCAAACAAATTAAAAGAAGGTGGAAATGAAAAGCAGGTAGATATTTATTATGAAAATTCAGAGGAATTAATCTTTAGTGGAAATCAAAAAGTGAGAGGGAATATATTCATAAAAAATGCGCCTTTAAAAATTACTGGTAGTGCAAGTATATTAGGTAATGTGTTTTCTAATGGAGGAAATATAAAGTTGTTAGGTAGTGGAGATATCACAAAAGGAATATTATATGCTCCAAACTCAGCAATATCTTTTACTGGTAGTGGGAAAGTATATGGTTCAGTGGTAGGAGATTCAATAGAAATATCTGGGGCAGGTTCAGTAATATATAAATCTGAATATATAGATTCTGAATATATAAAAATTCCTTCGAATAATAAAAAAATTATATTAAATAAAAGTTACTATAAGTAGAAAGGAAATATTATGAGAAAAAGAAAAGGATTAACTTTAATAGAAGTAGTTACATCTATGGCTTTAATAGGTATAGTAGCTATAGTATTTTTAAGTATATTCAGTAGAGGAAATAAAAATATAGTTAAATCAGGTAAGAGAACTACAGATACATTTGAATTACAAGAGAAAATCGATTCTAGAATTAATCAAATCGATAATACAGGGATAGAAGAAGTTGAAGTAAAGATAGAAGGAATAGATGAAAGCATAAGAATAAAAGGCAATCTTATAACTGAAACAATAGATGGAATAGAAATAACCACATTTGTCCCAAATAAGATTGAGGATGAATAGCATGGGTAAAAAGCATGGATTTACTTTAGTAGAAGTAGTGTTAATACTTGCTCTTATGAGTATAGTAATTGTAGTTTCATATTCAGTGTTTTTTATGGGACAAAAGAGCTTTGAAGTTGGAATAGATAAAGGATTAGATCAGGCCGATAACAGAATTTTAAGAGAGTATTTAGTTAAAGAATTTAGATATATAAAATATCTGGACAATAAACCACCTGAAAGCAATCTATATGAGTTCTACTATACTATGAAGATAATAGATAATAAGGATGTCAGGCAATTAGAAAAGACAAAATTTAAAGACAATATAGCTATAGAAAATTATCTGATTAGTACAATAAAATTTGATGAATTAACCTTAGATACCGAAAATGGAATTATTGAAATAAATTTCATTCCTTTAGGAAAACAAAAAGCTTATAATTATACTATTAGATCAGAAAACAACAATAATTTAACTAATATAAAATTCCCAGAAGAAAACAATGAAATATATTATGCTTATCCTGAAGATAATATAGTTGCTAGTTCCACAGACACAGAAGAACCCACAGAAGATGGTTTAGATGATTCTGAGAACGAAGATTCTCATTTGCCGCTAGATCATATAAATGATTGGAATTCAAATATGAAATATAATATAGGAGAAAAAGTAAGATATCTAGAAAAAATATATAATTCAAGAAAAAACAATAATGATAAAACACCTACAAATTCAGGGCATTGGGAATTAATAAAATAAAAGAGGTGAATATATGGAAAGTTTTAACTTTAAAACTAATAATACCGAGATTAACGCCTATAAATGGTTACCTACAGGAGAGATAAAGGCCATTGTTCAAATTTCTCATGGTATGAATGAACATATACTTAGATATGATGAGTTTGCTAGATTTCTTGCTGGCAAAGGTTATTTAGTCTATGGCAATGATCATCTAGGTCATGGAAAATCCCTTCTTGATGGTAGAGGACTAGGCTATATAAGCGATAGCCATGGATTTATTGACATGGTTGAAGAGATGAAAAATTTAACTAGCCTAATAAAAGAAGAAAATAAGGATACAAAGATCTTTATATTTTCTCATAGTATGGGCTCATTTTTAGCACAGAGATATATAGAAGTCTATGGTGGAGAGATAGATGGAGTCATACTTTCTGGTACAAGTGGAGAGCCACCAGGAATATTAAATATGGGAATATTCTTATCAAGCTTAATTATGAAAGTTAGGGGAAGAGACTATAAATCCAAAATGATAGATTCTTTAAGCTTTGGCTCATATAATAAGAGTTTTCAACCGAATAGAACGGAGTTTGACTGGCTTTCAAGAGATGAAAAAGAGGTAGATAAATATATAGAAGATCCTCTTTGTGGGAATCTTTTCCCAGTGTCATTTTTTCACGACCTGTATGAAGGTATGAAATCCATCCATAAAGCAGAAAACCTAACATGCATTCCTAAAGATATACCTATACTAATATTAGCTGGTAGCCATGATCCAGTAAGTAATTATGGAAAAGGCATATTAAATTTAAATAATATATATAAAAGACTTGGAATAAAGGATGTAGAGTATAAACTTTATGAGGGCGGACGACATGAAATGTTAAATGAAACAAACAAGTTAGAAGTTATGATTGATATATTGAATTGGCTACAAATTAGAAAATAAATTATATATACAAAAATAATCTGATGTGCTATGATAGTATAATTGCATATTAGATTATTTTTTTAAGGAGGTAAACAATGAATTTTTGGAAGGATAAAGTATTTTTAAAAGCTATGATTGCCATAACTCTTCCTATAGCTCTACAAAACCTTATAACCTCATCACTTAATATGGTTGATACACTTATGATAAGTAGTCTTGGAGAGGCAAGTATTGCTGCAGTTGGATTGGCAAATCAAATATTTTTCTTTTATGCCGTTATAAACTTTGGAATTCACAGTGGTTCTTCTATTTTTATAAGTCAATATTGGGGAAAAGAAGATGTTCCTAATATTAGAAGAGTACTTGGTATCTCTTTATTTTTAACTGCTATAGTAGGAATAATATTTACAATTGCTGGCTTCTTTTTTCCTAGAGCTCTTATGAATATCTTTACTCATGAAGAGGAAGTAGTGAGACTTGGTGCAGAATACTTAAAAATAGTATCTCTCTCTTATCTTATAACTGGAATAAGTTTTGCTTATAGTATAGCACTTAGAAGTACTGGTAGACCTAAAGTTCCTATGATGATATCTGGTATTTCCTTTATAACAAATACATTCTTTAATTACATATTTATATTTGGTAAATTGGGAATGCCAGCTCTTGGAGTAAAAGGTGCAGCACTTGGAACTTTAATGGCTAGAGTTATAGAGATAGCTTTCTTGTTTTATGTTGTATATAGGAATATTGGACCACTTTCAGCTAGAGTAAAGGATCTTATAGATTGGGATAAGACATTTATAAAGAGATTTATAAATACAATAAGTCCGGTTGTAATAAATGAAGCTTTTTGGTCTCTAGGACAAATCATGTACTCTATTGCCTATGCTCGAATAGGAAAGGAAGCAACAGCTGCTGTTCAACTTACTACAACAATACAAAATGTATTTTTTGTATTTGTAAGAGGTTTGGCTAATGCTTGTGCAGTTATAATAGGAAATAAGATAGGTAGAGGAGAAGATGTAGAAGAAATTTATGATTATGCCAAAAAGTTTCTATGGATTTCTATAGCCACAGGCCTAGTTTTAGGAGCTATATTAGCCTTAACTCCTGATCTAACTCTTAAAATATTTAGAAACTTGGAACCAGAAGTATATAAAAGTGCAAAAAATCTTCTAATAATAATGGGATTATCATTTTTCATAAGGAGCTATACTTCTACAGCTATAGTTGGAGTTTTAAGAGGCGGAGGAGATACAAGATATTCCATGATACTTGAATTGTTCTCTGTATGGGGTATAGGTGTACCTTTAGCATTTATAGGGTCTCTAGTCTTAAATCTACCAGTTTATATGGTCTTCTTATTAGTAACATTTGAAGAAGTTTTTAAATTCTTAGTATCTATTCCAAGAATAATATCTAAAAAATGGATAAAAGAATTAACATAGAAATACACCTCTAAATTTAGAGGTGTATTTTGCCTTAATGGGTATAAATAAATTAGATATATATTTTAACAAATTTCAAATGCTATACCTAGAGTATTTGGGCCACAATGGCTAGAGATAGTACAAGAAGCAGTTGTAACAAAAATATTTTTAAAATCCATAAATTCATTGATAGTTTCTTTAGCAATTTCTATATATTTATCATCTATTCCAGAATGAGTGATAAATATTTGTTCATTGTTTATATTGTCAAAAGCAGATAATTTTTCTTTTATATATTTAACTATAACTTTTTCAAGGGAACCCTTATGCTTAGTTCCTACATTCATAGCACCTGAAGTATTATCTACATTAATGACTGGTTTTATCTTAAGTAAATTCGAACCAAAGGAAAGGACTTTTGAACATCTTCCACCTGCAGCTAAGTAATCAAGAGTATCTAAGACAAAGCTTACATTTATATTTTCTCTATGTCTTTTTAATTCTTTAATAATTTCCTCTGCGGCCATTCCTTCTTGGATTAAATTAGCTGCCTTTAAAGTTAAAAGTCCTGATCCAGTGGAAAGACTTTGAGAATCAATGGGATAGACTCCTTTAAGTTCTTGAGCGGCTAAAGAAGAATTGTTATATGCACTTGTAAGTGAACTAGCAAGATTTATATGTATAACCTCATAGCCTTTATCCACTAGAGTTTTGAAATAATTATAATATTCTGCAACATTTATTGTAGATGTTTTTGGAAGGATTTTATCTTTTTCATATATATTATATATATCATTAGGAGTAATATCTATGTTATCTTTATAAGATTTTGATCCTAAATTTATAGTGTATGGATATTCTTTTATATTATAATGTTCAATAAGTTCATTATTTAAATCACAGGTACTGTCTACACTTAATATTGTTTTTTTCATGTTATCTCCTTTCTAAGATACTATTAAAATAAAAAAATTATAGTAAATATTACTAGATATAAAGATAATAATAACCAAAATAAAGGAAAAAGTCAATTTGACATAAAAAATCATAATAAATAATTCATAGACTGCTTTAATTATAGATATAAGTTATCAAATCTATTGCAATTAGGATGATTGTGTTGTACTATATACTTATTAGTGTTACATATTAGGAGGGATGATAATTTGAAATTGTTGGATATATATATTATTTCTGATTCCCTAGGAGAAACAGGTGCTATAGTTGCAAAAGCAGCTATATCACAATTTAAAACCCAAGATTATAGGATAAAAAGATTTCCATATATTCATAAACTGGATGATCTAAAGATAATATTGGCAAAAACTTCCTTAAAAAGAAATTCAATTATAATATATACATTAGTGGAAAAACAATTAGTAAATTATATTAAAGAATACACTAAAATCAATGGGATATTGGCGATTGATTTAATGAACCCTATAATAAAAGCTTTAGAATATAAATTGGATTCTAAAGCTTCTAGAGAGCCTGGGGTCATAAGGAAATTTGATGACAACTATTTTAGTAGAGTAGCTGCTATAGAATTTGCAGTAAAATATGACGATGGTAAAGATCCAGAAGGTCTTCAAAAATCTGAGCTTGTACTTATAGGAGTATCAAGAACGTCGAAAACTCCACTTTCAATGTATCTAGCAAATAAAAACATAAAAGTAGCAAATGTACCTTTGGTAATCGAAGTACCTCCACCTAAAGAACTTTTTGAAATACCCTCTACAAAGGTGATCGGACTTACCAACAATCCAGAAAAGTTAAATCAAATAAGAGAAGAAAGGCTTAAAGCATTAGGCCTTAGTAAAGGATCTAGCTATGCTACTTATGAGAGAATATTAGATGAGCTAGATTATGCTGATGATATAATGAAGAGAATAGGCTGTCCCATAATAGATGTATCAAACAAAGCTATTGAGGAGACAGCTGAAATAATTATAAATTTTGCATTAAAAAACTCTGTAACATTCAATATTCAATAAACCAATAAATTCTTAAGGAGGCTATATATATGACAAATAAATATGTATATGATTTTAAAGAAGGATCTAAAGAAATGAAAAGCTTGCTTGGAGGTAAGGGTGCTAACCTAGCTGAAATGAGTAAAGAAGGACTACCAGTTCCTGCTGGCTTTGTACTTACTACTGAATCTTGTAATAGATTTTTTGATGAAGGAGAGGTTCTTTGGGATAGTTTAAAGGAAGAAATAAATCTACATCTAGGAAATTTAGAAAAATCAATAGGAAAAAGTTTTTCTGATAAAGAAAACCCTCTTCTTGTTTCAGTTCGTTCAGGTGCTGTTGTATCTATGCCTGGTATGATGGATACTATACTCAATCTAGGATTAAATGATACTTCTGTAGAAGGTTTAGCTAAATCAACTGGAAACAAAAGATTTGCATATGATAGTTATAGAAGATTTATTCAAATGTTTTCTGATGTAGCTATGGAAATACCTAAAGTAAGGTTTGACCATTTACTTGAAAGCATGAAGGAAAAAAGAAATATTGAATTAGATACTGATTTAAGTGCTGAGGATCTTAAGGAATTAGTAGAACAATATAAGGAAGTCTACCTAGATGAAATTGGTGAGGAATTTCCAGAAGAACCAATAAAGCAGTTGGAACTTGCTATTAGTTCAGTATTTAAATCTTGGAAAAACCCAAGAGCTGTAATATATAGAAGATTGAATAATATACCAGAAGATCTTGGTACCGCTGTCAATATTCAATCTATGGTCTTTGGAAATATGGGAGATACATCTGGAACAGGGGTTGCCTTCACTAGAAATCCTGCTAATGGTGAAAAAGCTTTATACGGTGAATATTTGATGAATGCTCAAGGTGAAGATGTAGTAGCTGGTATAAGAACTCCAGAACCTATCTCTCATCTACAAGATATTATGCCTGAGGTTTATGATCAGTTTGTTAAATATGCTGATATATTAGAAGAACATTATAAAGATATGCAGGATATAGAATTTACAATAGAAAATGGAAAGCTCTATATACTT
>CAZBAK010000002.1:0-77850 GCA_964489715.1 uncultured Tissierella sp.
TAAGGTGCAATAAGGTCTACTACCTTTATACCTGTTTCAAATATCTCTTGGGAGGTTTCCTGCTCCTCAAAAGAAGGGGCCTGCCTATGAATAGGTGAAGTTTGTGTGTCTTCAAGTTGATCTTTTCCGTCCATAGTCTCTCCAAGAACATTGAATAGTCTTCCTAGAGTATCTTCTCCTACTGGAACTGCTATTGGCTTACCTGTATTGACACATTCCATCCCTCTTATCATACCATCTGTTGGTCCCATGGATATACATCTTACAGTATCATTACCAAGATGCTGTGCTACTTCTACAACTACAGTTTCCTGATTTACTTCTATGGTAATAGCATCTAATAGATTTGGAAGTTTATCTTCACTAAAACGAATATCAACTACAGGACCAATTACCTGAACTACTTTTCCTATATTTTGTTCCATTTGCTCACTCCTTTCTACATTACTTTAATGCTTCTGCACCAGCTACTATTTCAGATAGTTCAATAGTTATAGCTGATTGTCTTGCTCTATTGTATACCATATTCAATTCATCTATTATATCGTTTGCATTGTCAGTAGCAGCACTCATAGCAGCTCTTCTTGCTGATTGCTCACTTGTAGAAGCCTCTATAAGGGCTCCGTAAATACTACTTTCAATATATTTTGGTATTAAATACTCCAACACTTCTTCTGGTGAAGGTTCAAAGTCTACTATTGCCTTGGGTCTATTATCTTCTTTTTTAATTTTTTCACTAGGCAGTAGTTTTAAGATTGTAGGTTTATAGGATATGGTACTTATAAAGTCAGTGAAGACTACATTGATTTCATCTACCTCACCTTTAATATAGAGATCCATAGCAATTTTAGCTATCTCTTTAGCATCCGTATACTTTGGCTCCTCTGATATACCTACAAAGCTTTCAATCACATGATAATCTCTACTCTTAAAGAAATCCCTAGACTTTGTTCCAACAGTTATTAAAGAAATGGAGTCTTTATCATCCTTAAATTTATTATTTACAAGTCTATTTATATTTGAATTGTATCCTCCAGCAAGTCCCCTATCAGCATTCATTGTGATATACAATGACTTTTTTACTTGTCTTTCCTGCAAAAGCGGATGATTTACATCTACATTTGCCAATAAATCTTGTATACTTTTCAAGACAGTATTATAATAGGGTCTTGTTTTTTCTAGCTTTATTCTTCTCTTTCTAGCTTTAGTTGAAGATACCAGTTCCATAGCTTTTGTGATTTGTCTAGTACTTCCAATCCCTTTTATCCTTCTCTTTATTTCTCTAGTGGATTGTGCCAAACTATCACCTCCATTTTCTTAACTAAAAGTTTTTCTTGAATTCACCTATAGATTCTTTTATCTTTCCTGTAATGTCATCATCTAATTCTTTCTTTTCTCTTATGCCTTCACCTATTTCAGGATAGTTGTTATGAACAAAATCTAAGTATTCTTTTTCAAATAAAGAAATTTGATCTACGGCTATATCTTTTAAATAGTTATTTGTAACTGCATAAAGAATTATTACTTGGTCTTCTACAGGTAGAGGACTGTATTGATCCTGCTTTAAAACTTCCATAAGTCTTTCACCTTGATCTAGTCTTGCCTGTGTTTCTGGGTCAAGATCTGATCCAAATTGAGAGAAGGCTGCTAAGTCTCTATATTCTGCTATGGATAGCTTAAGTTTACCACCTATACTCTTCATAGCTTTTATCTGAGCCGCTCCCCCTACTCTTGAAACTGAAAGTCCAGTGTTTATAGCTGGTCTTTGACCTGCAAAGAAAAGATCCGTCTCTAAGAATATTTGTCCATCAGTTATGGATATTACGTTTGTTGGGATATATGCTGATATATCTCCCTCTAGTGTCTCTATTATAGGTAGGGCCGTAATTGAACCTCCACCATATTTTTCATCAAGTTTTGCTGCTCTTTCAAGAAGTCTTGAGTGAAGATAGAATACATCCCCTGGGAACGCTTCTCTTCCTGGTGGTCTTCTTAAAAGCAATGACATAGCTCTATAAGCTATGGCATGTTTAGATAGGTCATCATAGACTATTAAAACATCTTTACCTTGAGCCATAAATTCTTCTGCCATAGTAACACCTGAATAGGGTGCTATATATTGAAGAGGTGCAAGCTCTGATGCTGTAGAAGAAACTACTATAGAATAATCCATAGCTCCTCTTTGTTCTAAAACATCTACTATCTGTGCTACTGTTGATCTCTTTTGACCTACTGCTACATAAATACAAATTACATCTTGGTTCTTTTGATTTAATATAGTATCTATTGCAAGTGCAGTTTTTCCTGTTTGTCTATCACCTATTATAAGCTCTCTCTGACCTCTACCAATTGGGAATAGAGCATCTACTGCTTTCATTCCTGTTTGAAGTGGTTCGTTTACGCTTTTTCTAGTGATAACACCTGGTGCTATTTTTTCTATTGGACTAAACTTATCAGTATTGATACTTCCCTTACCATCTATAGGTTGACCTAGAGAGTTTACAACTCTTCCTATAAGAGCTTCGCCTACTGGTACTTCTACTATTCTACCAGTTCTCTTTACAGTATCTCCTTCTTTTATATCTTTATCAGATCCTAAAAGTACACAACCTACATTGTCTTCCTCTAAGTTTAGAGCCATACCAAATACATCTCCTGGGAACTCTATAAGTTCTCCAGCCATACATCCTTCTAGTCCATGAAGTCTTGCAATACCGTCTCCAACCTGAATTACAGTACCCACATCTACAAGGTCTAACTTGCTGTCATATCTCTTGATTTGTTCTTTTATAATTGAACTTATTTCTTCTGGTCTTAACTCCAAATTTTTCACCTCAGTCTTCTATAATGATATACTTTCAATCATAGTTTCCATTTCCTTAAGTTGACCCTTAAGTGTTGAATCTATAATCTTGTCATCCATATTTAATAGTACTCCTCCTATAATAGAAGGGTCTATAGAATTTGTAAGATTAATTTTCTTATGGAACTTATCTTTAAGCACAAGTTTTAAACGACTTTTAGCGTCGTCATTCATTGGAACAGCTGTTACAGCTTCTACATCAAGAATTCCCTCATGCTCTTTAAAAAGTATATTGTACTCCTTTACTATATCTAAAATACTATCTTCACGTCTTTTATCTATTATTATAAATAAAAAGTTTAAGACTTCCTTAGATAGTTTGTCTTTAAATATTGTTTCTATTAGATTTCTCTTTTCACCTCTAGAGATTCTAGGGTGTTCTAAGATATCTAAGAGCTTTTTTTCGGAACTTAAAACTTCTTTTATAAATCCTAATTGATTATGAAAATCATCTATTTTTTCCAATTCTACGCTAACTTCAAAAAGAGAGGAGGCATATCTTTTTCCTACTAATTCTGCCATTTAGAACTACCTACCTCATCTATAAAGTTGTTTATCAACATATCTTGGTTTTCCAAGTCTATATCTTTTTCCATAATCTTTGAAGCTATAAGAAGTGCCATCTCTCCTGTTGACTTCTTAATATCTTCATATGCCTTTTCCTTTTCTCTCTCTATATCTCTTTTTGATCTCTTCATAATAACTGCTACTTCTGCCTTTGCTTCTTCAAGCATTGATTTTTCAAGTTCACTAGCACGTACTCTAGAGCTTTCAATTATCTCTTGCCCCTCTAGTTTTGCCTTCTCTATTCTACTTTCATAATCTGCCTTAAGCTCCATTGCTTCCTCTTTTAAAGCTGTAGCCTCCATTATATCAGCTTCTATATCATCTTGTCTCTTTTGAATAAACTTTGTAACTGGTTTATGAAGAAACTTTCTAAGTATCATAAATAAAATAAAAGTAGAGACTAGGGTGATTATTACCGATGACAGTTCAGGCAAGGCTAATACTTGTATTTCCATCTCTTAACCTCCTTAAAATAAGGAAAATTGTCCCTATATTATAGTCCTAAAGCTGTGTATGCTGTCAATAATGGTCTTATGAATAGTAGTATAAAAGCTATTATAAGTCCATATATACCTGTTGTCTCTGCTACAGCTTGACCTACAAGCATTGTTCTTGTAATATCTCCCTGTGCTTCTGGTTGTCTACCTACTGCTTCTGCTGCTGAACCTGCTGCATTACCTTGTCCTATACCAGCACCTATACCTGCTATCATTGCTAAACCTGCTCCTATTGCTGAACATCCTAATATAAACGCTTCACTTGTTATTCCTTCCATTGTCTGTTTCCTCCTTAAAATTATTATAATTACTCTTCTGTTGCCCCACTAATAAATACCATAGTTAACATCCCGAATATAAATGTCTGTAAAAGACCTGCAAATATATCAAAATATGCATGTAATACCGGTGCTACTATAGGAGTAAAATAACCCAGCGCATTATATAATAATGCCATTATTATAGTACCTCCTACTATATTACCAAATAAACGGAATGATAATGATACAGGATTTGCAAGTTCTCCTATTACATTCAAAGGAGTTAATGCTACAAAGGGCTCTCCAAAACTTTTTAGATAGCCTCCCAGGCCTCTTCTGGTCTTAAACATCATAATCTGTGTTGTGAAAAACGTAATAAGGGCCAAGGATAGTGTTACACTATAATCCGAAGTAGGTGGTGCAAGTCCTAAAAGTCCCAGTAGATTTGCCACTCCTAAAAAAAACATAAGAGTGAAAATATATGGTGCAAATTTCATATTTTTTTCTCCCATAGTAGTTCTAACTAAATTATTAATAGTCTCAACTAATATCTCTACGATGTTTTGAAATCCAACTGGTTTCTTACTCCTATCTGCATCTTTAAATTTGCTATTTACATAAAATGCAAATATAGATAAAAGCACAACTACTAATACTGTATTCACTATAGTATCATGAATTAAGATCTCTTTTCCACCTAGTGTTATTAATATCTCCAAAATATTCCTCCTTCCAAAAGAATTTATCTTTTACTGCCTATTTCTAAACTCTTTTAAAAAAATCTTTATCTAAAATAGTTGAAACTATTATAGTAAACTTTATCATTAAGAGACCTAGTATAGTAGCTGGAAAATTTAAGTAATCCGCTAGGCCTGCTACAGCTAAGACTATGAAGTATATAAGATATCTAAGTATATAGTGCAACATAGTATAAGCCTTTGATCTCTCTGGTGCCATTTTTACAGCTCTGTTTATGGTATTATCTAAAAGTTTGAAAGATAACATGCTAATAATAAGTCCAAATACATAACCCTGTACTAGGGGCTTTGGGTTCTTAAATATAAAAAAAGAAAAACCCAAGATAAACAAACTGACTATTATTGCTCTTTTATAGACTTTTATAATAATATCATTATTATTCATCTATACTTTCACTTCCTTTTATCCTTAAATGCACCTGTTATTTTAAAAAGGTTCATAAAAGCTCCTCCTACACCTAGTAGCATAAATATGATAGAAAATATACTGCCACTAGCTAGCCACTTATCTATCTTGCCCCCGATCCACAAACCAAGCAGGATTGGAGCTATCATAGATATGCCAATTTGGGAAATAAGAGCTAAATTTTTTAGAGCACTCTTATCATTTCTTTTGTTTTTCATTTAGAGCAACTCCTTAAGTCTTACTTTACTATTAAAACCTATTTCATAGATAGTTTTCATTTTATCAAAAGAATCAGACAATTACAAGAAAAATTACAATTCTATCTATTTATTCTAGAGATTTTAGTCTAAAGCCTAGGGTTTTACCCACACAAGTTTTAAAGCAGCCTAGATAAGTTTATCTTTTATATATAGACTTGTAATTTATAAAAAAAGGATAAGATTTGAAAAGATTCAAATTTTATCCTTTTTTATTATATTGTCCTCTGCATTAAGCCTATTTAATTACTTAGTTCCGTAAAGCCTATCTCCTGCATCTCCAAGTCCTGGTTCTATATATGCATGATCATTAAGTTTTTCATCAATACTGGCTACATATATATCCACATCTGGATGTGCCTTTTGTAGGGCATCAATACCTTCTTGGGCTGATACCAAGCATACAAACTTAATATTTGTTGCTCCTCTTTGCTTTACAGAATTTATAGCCGCTACTGCTGAACCACCTGTTGCCAACATAGGGTCTACTACTATTAGTTTTCTCTCCCCTACATCCTTAGGCATCTTGCAATAGTATTCTACTGGCTTTAAGGTCTCTGGATCCCTATAGAGTCCAACGTGTCCTACCTTTGCTGCAGGAAGTAGTGCCAACATTCCTTCTACCATGCCAAGTCCAGCCCTTAGTATAGGTACTATGGCTAACTTTTTACCAGATAGGGCAGGTGACTTCATCTTTCCAATAGGTGTCTCTATTTCTATATCTTTAAGTGGTAAATCTCTTGTTACCTCATAGGCCATAAGCATGGCAAGCTCAGAGACAAGCTCCCTAAATTCCTTTGAGCCAGTTTCCTTATCTCTAATATAAGTTAATTTATGCTTAATTAAAGGATGATCTAAAACAGTTACTTTTCCCATAAATAATTCCTCCTTTGATTTCATTTAATATTATAACATAGATTAACTTAATATTTCACCTATTTTTTCAACTCTTCTACCGTGTCTTCCACCTTCAAATTCAGTTTCTAAAAATAATTCCACTATTTCTTTTGCAAGAGCTGTACCAATAACTCTTCCACCCATGGCTAATACATTGGCATTATTGTGTTCTCTAGCAAGTCTAGCTGAAAATAAATCATTGCAAAGAGCACACCTTACTCCCTTAACTTTATTTGCAGCTATGGATATTCCTATGCCTGTTCCACATATAACAATACCTCTTTCTACTTCTCCCTTTACTACAGCCTCTCCTACTGCCTGTCCAAAGTCCGGATAGTCTACGGATTCATTTGAAAAAGTTCCATAATCTTTAAATTCAACCTTTCCTTGAAATTCTTTTTTGATAAACTCCTTTAATTCATAACCTCCATGGTCACTGCCTATTCCTATCTTCATCTTTAAGCCCCCTATTTATTTTTTATATGTTCATATATCTTTTCAATAGCTCTTAAGATCTCATCTCTTGCCCTATCATATTGGAAGCGATCTCCACCATAGGGATCATTTATATCCACTTCCTTGCCAAAGGCATATTCATTTAATAAAAATATCTTATATTTCTTTTCAGGATATTTTTCCACTAAAAACATCTTATGGCCCATGGTCATAGTAAGTATAAGATCACTTTCTTCTAGTAACTCATCTGTTATCTTTTGAGAAAGATGATCTTCTATATCTATTTCCATATCTCTCAAAGAAGAAATAGCGTGTCTACTTGCTTCTTCTCCCTGGTTTGCAAATATACCTGCTGACATGGATTCAATGTTTAGATTTTTATCTTTTCCTATTTTTCTAAGTATTCCCTCAGCCATAGGGCTTCTACAAGTATTTCCCGTACACACAAATAGTATCTTCACTTTTTCCCTCCTAACAACTAATTATCTTTCCACTTGAGGCCTTCATCATCCTATTCATGATAGCCCTTCCTATATTATCAAGTTCTACAGACTCTGCCAATATTATATCTACTTCCAAGCTATCAAATTCCCTTAAAACTTTAAAGAGATTGCTAGCTATGCTTTTTTTATCTTTCCTACTTCCTAGGGACTTTACTAGGCCCTTAGAATATTTCTCCACTGTTTCATCTGTTCCCATAACTCCAACTTTTTTACCTTGGGAAGTATATTTTTCTATATTTTTATTTATATTGTCAACTATCTTATCTAAATCACCTTGAAAGACAATCATCTCAGAATTAGGTGCATAGTGACGATATTTTTGTCCTGGAGATTTTGGTATTTGATCACTTTCTAAATTGGCCCTATCTTCAAGTAAGTGTGGAATTATAGTTTTTAGATCTTCATAGCTTATTCCACCTGGCCTAAGTATTATGGGTATTTCCACCGATAGATCCAAGACAGTTGATTCAAGTCCAATACCAGTTTCTCCCCCATCTATTATCATATCTATCTTACCCAACATATCTTCCTTAACATGTTCTGCACTGGTAGGACTAGGTCTTCCTGATCGATTTGCAGAAGGTGCAGCTATTGGAGTAGAGGAGAGATTTATAAGGCTCCTAGCTATAGAGCTCTCTGGCATTCTTATGGCCACACTATCTCCCCCAGCTGTTATAATATCTGGGATTATACTGCTTTTTTTAAATATTATAGTTAAGGGTCCAGGCCAAAACTCCTCTATACACTTCCGAGCAATTTCTGGTATCTCTCCTACTAAAGAATCTATTTGTCCTATATTTCCTATATGTAGTATTAAAGGATTGTCTGAAGGTCTTTCTTTAGCTAGGTAGATTTTTTTTACTGACTTTTCATTTAGGCCGTCAGCTCCAAGGCCGTAGACTGTTTCAGTTGGAAAAGCTACTAGACCTCCATTTCTTATTATAGCTGAGGCTTCTGTCAATTCTTCTTCTTTAAATTTATCTTTATCTATCTTTACTATCTTAGTTTTCATCCTATTACCTCTTTAAGTTTATATAGAAATAGAAGAGAATCTATTATCTCTTCTATTTTTTAATTTTCTTTAAGTTTTTCTGCTTGATCTGTAGTTATCAGAGCATCTATTAATTCATCTAATTCCCCATCTAAGAAATCAGAAAATCTATGAACAGTGGTATTTATCCTATGGTCTGTTATTCTACCTTGTGGGTAATTGTAGGTTCTAATTCTTTCTGATCTATCTCCAGTACCTACTTGTACCTTTCTATCCTGTGCTATTTCTGCCTGCTGGTCACTAAGAACTTTGTCATAGACTCTGGTTTTTATTATCTTCATGGCCTGGGCCTTGTTCTTTGTTTGACTTTTCTCATCTTGACATGAAACTACTATGCCTGTAGGTAGATGAGTTATTCTAATAGCAGAGTCGGTTGTATTTACGTGCTGTCCTCCAGCTCCAGAAGCTCTATAGGTATCTACCTTTAAGTCCTTATCTTCTATTTGGATATCAACATCTTCAGCCTCAGGAAGAACTGCAACTGTAGCAGTAGATGTATGGATTCTACCACTTGATTCAGTTTCAGGTACTCTTTGAACCCTGTGTACCCCTGACTCATACTTTAATCTACTGTATACACCCTTACCCTTTATCATAAATATAATCTCTTTAAAGCCACCAATACCTATTTCACTGGAACTCATTATTTCAACTTTCCAGTTATTTCTTTCTGCATATCTTGAATACATTCTAAATAAGACTCCTGAAAAGAGTGCTGCTTCGTCTCCTCCAGCTCCAGCACGTATTTCTACTATTACATTTTTGTGATCATTTGGATCCTTTGGTATAAGCAGAACCCTAAGATCTTCTTCTACATTTTCTAAGGCTTCTTCTAAACCCTTAAGTTCTTCTCTTACCATATCTCTCATATCATCTTCTAATTTATCATGAAGAAGTTCTTTTGCATCATCTAGCTCTTCAAGTATATTTGTATATTCTCTATATTTAAAAACTATAGGTTCAATATCTGAATGCTCTTTCATAACACTTTGATACTCGTCTAGATCTTTAACAAGATCTGGATCCATCATTCTTTCATTTAATTCTTGATATTTTTTTTCTATAAAACCTAATTTCTCTAACATAAAAATCCTCCACTAATTACTCTTTATTTTTAATCCTGTTATAAACAACTCTAGCCAATACACCAAATATAATTATATATATAGGAGTTATCTGAAATATAACCATAGTCAGTGTTGCAATTATAGCTATAGTAAAATCTACATATCTTAAGTGAGCCTTTGTCATAAGTTTATAGACTGCTGAAAATATAAGTGCCACTATGACTGGCCTAATTCCTGAAAATATCTTTTCAAAGATATGACTATTGCTAAACTGGCTGAAGAAAACTGCCACCAAGAGTATAATCGAAAAGGAAGGAAGCACTGTAGCAAAGGTGCAAATAAGAGCTCCTTTAAATCCTTCAATCTTATAACCTACCAATATACTAGTATTCACTGCAATTGCCCCTGGTGAAGATTGAGCTATGGATATAGTATCTAGAAAATCTTCATCTTTCATCCAGCTTCTATTTTCAACCACTTCTTTTTGTATAATAGGAATCATTGCAAAGCCACCACCAAAGGTAAATGCTCCTATTTTTAAAAATGTAAAAAACATATCTATATATTTCCTAGTCTTATTAATAAAGCAGCACCCCCAAGACTCCTCCAATTACAATTGCAAATATTGGATTTAAATCTTTAAATGAAACCCCATAAAAAAGACCTAGAGCTATTATAATTGATTTTACATCTATAAAGCTACTTTTAGCTACTGTGATACCAGCTGCTATTATAAGGCCAAACACTATGGGCCTTATACCTTCAAATATCCATGCTACATATTTTGATTTTTTAAACTTTTCTAAAGACGCAAATATTAAACTTATAACTATAAATGAAGGCAGTATAACTGCCAGTGTAGCTGTAGCAGCTCCCACTACTCCGCTTACTCTAAATCCTAAGAATGTAGCTGCATTTACTGCAATAGGACCTGGTGTCATCTCAGAGATTGCAAATATATCTATAAATTCACTACTTGTCATCCAAGCATGGGTTTTTATAACTTCTTCTTCAAGAAGTGGAAGCATTGCATAGCCACCACCAAAACTAAAGGCTCCTATCTTAAAGAAAGTTATAAAAAGTTGTATTAAAACTTTCATGTATATCTCCTCACTTTTTAAAAGCAAGTACCATTCTATCTAGACCTTGAAGATCCTTTAAATGCCTTATATCCTTAAATCCCTCATCTTCAAAGATCTTTTCAACACTATCAGCCTGATCATAGCCTATTTCAAATATCAATAATCCCCCATCCCTAAGAAAAGCTTTAGCCTCTCCTATTATTCTTCTATAGAATTCAAGCCCATCTTCTCCCCCATCAAGTGCAAGCTTAGGTTCAAAGTTTTTAACATCCCCTTGTAGGCTATCTATAAGATCACTTCGAATATAGGGGGGATTTGATACTATTATGGAAAACTTTTCATCTCCACCTATATTTTGAAAGATATCACTTTTTCTAAAGCTTACATTTTCAAGATTTAGTCTAGCCTTGTTTTGGCTTGCGATCCTCAGGGCTTCATCTGATATATCTACTCCTAAAACTTCTACATTTTTGCAATTGCTGGCTATGGAAAGAGCTATAGCTCCTGAGCCTATGCCTATATCTAAAAGCCTTATCTTTTCTTCTTTAAAGTTTCTTCCTATATAGTCTATAATAAACTCTACTAAATCCTCAGTTTCAGGTCTTGGAATTAAAACACCTTTTTCTACAAAAAAATTTAAGCCCATAAACTCTTTTATATTGAAGATATAACTCATAGGCTCTCCACTTGCTCTTCTATCTATAAGCTTTAAAAATTCTTCCTCTTTTTCTTTACCTACCCATTTATCTAGATTTGTATATAGATAGGACTTATCCACTTCCAGTAGCTTGCTTAAGATATAGATAGATTCTTTTATAGGATCTGCAAAGTCTAACTTCTTTAATCTTGCTCTTCCTTCTTCTAAGAGTTCTTTTATTTCCACAGGTCATCCTCCATGTTTTCTGGAAGCACAGCCTTTAAAGCCTCTATAGCAACTTCTATCTGTTTTTCATCAGGTTCCTTAACAGTTGCAAGCTTTTGAACCATAAGTCCAGGATAAGATAGATAATAGCTTAGACGGCTATCACTTTTTCCAATAAGCCTATTTATTTCATAGGAGATTCCCGCTATTACTGGAAACATTAAAACCCTTATGAGGATTCTTTGAAGTGGATTTGGCCATCCAAAGAAGGACAGGACAAATACACTTATTATCATGACCATAAATAGGAAACTTGTTCCACATCTTGGATGAAGTATGGGCTTGGTCTTTACATTTTCTACTGTCAATTCTTCCATACTTTCATAACAATGTATGGATTTATGTTCAGCACCATGATATTCAAATACTCTTCTTATATCTTCAAGCTTAGATATCCAAATCACATATATAAAAAATATTGTCATTCTGACAAAACCTTCTATTAGATTTAAAAATATAGGATTTTGAATCCATCTTTTAAATACGCTGGTTAAAATATTTGGTAGTATCATAAAAACAAGTACTGAAAGAAGAATAGAAAAAGCTACTGTTATAAACATGGCTACATTTTCTGATTTTTCTTTAAATACTTTTTCAAAAAAACTAGTTTTTTCTTCTCTTTCCTCTTGATCTTCCTCTTCAAAGAATTCTGCAGAATACATCAAGGCATTTGTACCTATTACCATAGCCTCAACAAGTCCTACTACACCTCTGAGAAAGGGAAGTCTAAAGATCTTATACTTCTGTCCTATACTGTTTATCTGGTCTATTTTAAGTTCTATATCATCATCTGGCTTTCTAACCGCTATAGAAATTTTTTCAGGCCCTTTCATCATGACACCTTCAATAAGTGCCTGACCACCGATGCTGGTTTTATGTTTTAATGGTTTTTCACTCAAGCCTATCACTATCCTTTTTTCTTGCAAAAGTATTTAAAAAAAAGGCTAGATGCCCTTTGCAACTAACCTAGATTTTATGAAGAAATTAGTCCCTATTATATTTCTTCTTGAATTTTTCTACACGTCCACCACGCTCAGCAAATTTTTGCTTACCTGTGAAAAATGGGTGACATTCTGAACAAATTTCTACTTTTAAATTTTCCTGTGTTGAACCTGTCTTAAATGTATTTCCACAAGCACAAGTTACTGTAGCCTCTACATATTCCGGATGAATATCTTTCTTCATTTCTTTCACCTCTTTCCAAATGTATATATATCATTTAGAGATATTATCATTTTAACCATTAAATTATACCATATGAATTATTCATTATCAACTAAAATAGATTTTTATTTATTATTTCATTTATAAACTCTTTATTGGATTTTGTCTGAACAAGTCTAGCCATGAAGCTCTCTATAACTTCATAGCTTGGAGAAGAGCTAAAGGCTTTTCTAATAGCCCAAATAGATTCTAATTCCTCCTGGCTTAGGAGCAGATCCTCTCTTCTAGTTCCAGATTTGTGAATGTCAATAGCAGGAAATATTCTCTTTTCTGAAAGCTTTCTATCTAGATGTATCTCCATATTTCCTGTTCCCTTAAATTCTTCAAATATTACATCATCCATTCTGCTTCCAGTATCTACTAGAGCAGTAGCCAGAATTGTAAGACTTCCGCCTTCTTCTATATTTCTTGCAGCACCAAAAAACCTCTTAGGTATATGAAGAGCTCCTGGATCAAGTCCACCAGATAGAGTTCTTCCAGTAGCAGGTATAGTAAGATTGTAGGCCCTTGCAAGCCTAGTTATACTGTCTAGTAAGACCACTACATCTTTTCCATGTTCAACTAGCCTCTTAGCTCTTTCAAGCACTATTTCTGCAACCTTAGTATGGTTTCTTGGTAGCTCATCAAAGGTACTATAGACCACATCTCCATCTACAGTTCTCTTCATATCTGTTACTTCCTCTGGCCTTTCATCTATTAGCAGGATTATCATCTCTACCTCAGGATGATTCTTGGATATGGAATTTGCAATCATCTTTAAAAGAGTAGTCTTTCCAGCCTTAGGTGGAGAAACTATCATTCCTCTCTGGCCCTTACCCAGGGGAGCTATTAGGTCTATCATACGGGTGGCAAACTCATTGGAGGATCTTTCAAGCTCCAATCTACTATCTGGATATATGGGAGTTAGGCTATCAAAGTCAGGTCTATTTACAGCTGTTTCAGGATCCAAGTCATTTATACCCTTTACATATAAAAGAGCTTTAAACTTTTCACTTTGCTTTGCTGGCCTTACAACTCCTGAGATCTTATCTCCAGTTCTCATTCTAAATCTTCTTATTTGTGAAGGCGACAGGTAAATATCGTCATTGCCTGATTGATAATTGTCCCTTCTTAAAAAACCATAACCATCGCTATGGATCTCTAAGATTCCCTCAGCTAAATTTATATTGTCCAATTGTTCCATTTCCTCTGTAGCCTTATCAGATAGGTCCTTCATATCTATCTTTTTAATATCTAGACCTTCATCCTCTCCAGATCCATCCTTGGATTTCTTCTGGCTCTTAAGGATAGCTTCTATTAGTTCATATTTTTTATACTTGTATGGACTAGCTATATTTAGATCTTTAGCTATTTCTCTAAGATCTACAATCTTCTTTTTTTCTAATTCTTCTAAATTCACTTTTAATCTCCTCTTATTTTGCATATTCAGGCTTTTTATCAAGCTTGTGAATAGACTCTATAAATCTAATAGTTCCAGTCTCAAGTCTCAATACAAGTGAGTGAGTACTAGCTGTATTGTTTTCCATATACTTAACTCCATCTAGAAGTTCACCATAGGAAACACCTGTAGCTGCAAAACTCATTTCATCGCCTTTAGCCATATCATCTATGTGATATACTTTCTCTAAGTCACAACCCATTTCTATACATCTTCTTCTGTGTTCTTCATTAAGGGGTTTTAAAACACCTTGTATTTCTCCTTCTAAACATTTAAGGGCAACAGCTGTTATTACTCCCTCTGGTGCTCCACCAATTCCCATTAGCATATCAACATTTGTATAGTCAAAGCAGGTAGATATAGCTCCTAGTACATCTCCATCGCTTATCATTTTAATTCTTGCTCCTGCTGCTCTGATTTCATTTTTAAGTGTCTCGTGTCTTTCTCTATCAAGTATTGCAACTGTTATATCGCTAACATCCTTATTGAGAGCTTTAGCTACATTGTCAATATTTTCTTTTGTTGATGCATGTATGTCTATGGAACCTTTGGCCCTTGGACCTACTGCTATTTTGTCCATATATGTGTCTGGTGCATGAAGAAGACATCCCTTAGGTGCAACACTAACTACTGATATTGCATTTGGAAGACCATTAGCCACAGAAAGAGTTCCATCTAAAGGATCTACAGCTATGTCTATCTCTAGTCCACTGTGGGTAGGTGTTCCTATCTCTTCCCCAATATAGAGCATTGGCGCTTCATCCATTTCTCCTTCACCTATAACTACTACTCCATCTATATCCAAAGTATCAAACATTCTTCTCATAGCATCTACTGCTGCTGCATCAGCGGCATTCTTGTTTCCTTGACCTAAAAGCTTTGCACTTGATAGGGCTGCTGCTTCTGTTACTCTTCCTAAATTCGATGTTAAGTTTCTATCCACAAAATCGCCTCCTGATTGTTTTACCTCTATAAGTTATATTACTAAGTAGTCTATGAGAGACCCTAGAGCCTCCCATAGATTGATTTATTATTTTACGCTTTCCCAATCCTTTAAGAATTGTTCTATTCCACTATCTGTAAGTGGATGAACTAACATTTGATTAAATACCTTATAAGGAATTGTAGCTATGTGAGCTCCAGCTTTTGCAGACTGTAATACATGGATAGGATGTCTTATGCTTGCTGATATGATCTCAGTCTCAATCCCATAGATAGCAAATATTTCAGCTATATCTTCTACAAGATATATTCCTTCATTTCCTATATCATCCAATCTTCCTACAAAAGGGCTTACATAACTAGCACCAGCTCTTGCTGCTAAAAGTGCTTGATTAGCAGAAAAGACCAGTGTAACATTAGTTTTAATCCCTTCCTGGTCCATTATCTTTACAGCTTTAAGTCCTTCCTTGGTCATTGGTACCTTTATGATTATATTTTTATGAATTTTAACCAGATCTCTTGCCTCTTCTAACATTCCTTGGTGGTCAAGGCTTACTACCTCTGCACTTATAGGTCCATCTACAATGTCAGTAATTTCTTTTACAACCGTCTTAAAATCTCTTCCTTCTTTAGCTATCAGGCTTGGATTTGTAGTTACTCCCTCAAGTACTCCCCAACTGCTTACCTCTTTAATTTCATCTAAATTTGCCGTATCAATAAATAGTTTCATAATTTTCCTCCTTTAGGATTCATAGACTATAAATCAGATCTTTTTCTGATAAATTCTTCTAACAATTTTATTTTTATAAGATTATGCCCTATTTGCAGAACCAAATATTTGCATTTTCTCCATTATGGTCTTTTTCATAGTCTCTGTAGCCGGTCCCAATATTTTCCTTGGATCTATTTGATCTGGATTTTCTTCTAGGTATTCTTTTACAGCTCTTGCAAAAGAAGCTCTTACATCAGTGTCTATATTTATCTTGGAGATTCCCAGTGATATTGCCTTTTTAAGACTTTCTTCTGGCACTCCACTTGAGCCATGAAGTACTAGTGGCACATCTACTAGCTCTCTAATAGCTTTGATTCTGTCAAAATCAATTCTTGGCTCCCCTTGATATACACCGTGAGCTGTTCCAACTGCTATTGCTAAATAATCTACCCCTGTCTCTTCTACAAATCTCTTAGCCTCTTGCGGGTCTGTAAAAGTTGCATCTTCTTCACTTACACTTATATGGTCTTCTGTTCCCCCTATTTTACCTAGCTCTGCTTCAACAGTAACTCCAACCATATGTGCTATTTCCACTACTTTTTTAGTGAACTCTATGTTTTCTTCTAAAGGAAATCTTGAACCGTCTATCATAACAGATGTAAAGCCATTTCTAATACATTGCATAACTTGATCAAAATCAGTTCCATGGTCTAAATGTAGAGCTACAGGAACCTTAGCTGAATTAGCTGCTAGTTTTCCCAGGGCAGCTATATAATCAACTCCTGCATACTTTAGTCCTCCCTGGCTTGCTTGAAGAATTACTGGAGAGTTCAGCTCTTCTGCTGCTCCAATAATAGCTTGAATTATCTCCATATTATTTACATTGAATGCACCTACTGCATATCCATTTTTTTGTGCATCCAATAACAATTCCTTACCCGTCATCAACACATATATCACCTTTCCTTTTATTAGTTAGCCCTATTATATCATTTTAAAGAGCTTTTAACAATAAAGTATGCACAAATAGAGCCTTATAGGGAGATTATCTTTTCCAGGTAAGTAGAATAAATTAAAAGTTTAGTTACCTTTTTCCCTTCTTCCCCTAGCCTATCTTCTATTACCCTTTTGTAGATCTCTAATTGCTTGCTATATCTTTCTTTAAATAATTCCCTGCTTTGGCCTTCCCCTACTATGTCTGTCTTATAATCTATTATTACTAGATTGCCATCCTTTAGTTCTATTAAAAGATCTATATATCCATTTACTAGGGCTTTTTCTGCCCCCTGCCTTTTGTCTATGAAAAGGGGATCTATAGGAGAGCTAAAGGGAAATTCTGTAAAGATTCTTTTAGAGTTAGAGATCAAATCTACTACTTCTTTATTTTTTAAAAATGAATTTAAGGTCTCTTCTAAGTTTAACTTTAAAAAGCTTTCTACTTGTAATTTTATATTTGTCCTATCTTCTTCATTAAAGTCAAGAGCTGGATAAAGTCCCTTGAGAATAAAACTATCTATTTCTAGGTCCTCCAGGGATTCTTTTATAGACAGGCCTATGGCATAGTTCTTTTCTTCTAAGATCTCTTGTAAATCTCTCTTGTTTTTTAATAGTATTTGCAAGGCCCTATGAACCATATCTCCATATATTTTCCCCCTGGGACTTGTCCTATTGTTTATAAGTTCTAAATTATCCCTTCTCTCCTTAAAACTATCTAAGCTGGAGGGACTCATCTTTAGATAGCTAGGTTTAGATACTCCCAACTTATTTTTAAGGAGATTTGTAATTCTTATTTCTTCTAGCTTTCTAGGAGTAAAACTATCTTTCATCTCTGGACTCTCTATGGAGGGCTCATCTAGTATCTCCAATTCTCCTTGAGATAGGGGGGCTAGAAAAGCTCTTTCTTCAGCAATTCTAGGAGTTACTAAAACAGACTTGCTCCTAGTTGCGGCAACATATATAAGCCTATCTAATTCTGCATCCTTAAACATTTTTTCCCTATCACTTCTTATACTTTCCTCAGGGCATCTTACCAGGGTACTTCTCTTGAAAACCAAGTATCCTAGATTTTCATCCCCTACTTTTTCCACATAATGGCTATCTCCACCTAGGGTCCTGTTCTTATCACTTCCAGCTAATACAACTATCTCAGCTTCTAAACCCTTGGCCTTGTGTATATTCATTACCCTAACTGCATTTTCTGCAAAGCTCAGATCTATAGGCAGCTCATAGTTTACCTTTTCATCTATTATTCTTCTTAATTCCTCTCTTATACTGTAGAGACTTATAGGTCTTTTAGACTTTAGTATCTCTAGGGCTTGTACAAGAGAGGAATCCGCATCTCTTTTTTCTATCTGACTATATTCTTTATGAAGATCATATATGCCTAACTTATTTTTTATTAAAAGTTCTATAAATGCAATAGGTCTTTCTCTCTCAGAAGCTAGAAAGATCTCCCTCAAATGGAAAAAAGCTTCTTTTACATGGGGGTGTTTTAAGTCCTTGATCTTTTCCTCATTCATAATTATATCTTTTAAGCCTTCTTCTCCTAGGCTTAAGTTTATACTTTCAAGTTCTAGATAAAAGCTATTTCTAAGAACAGCTACAAGTTTGATCTTATCCCTATAGTCAATCAATAGATCTACTAGTAAAAACAGATTTAATACTTCCCTAGTATCTCCCAGCCTTTTTTCTCCTGCTAGAAGGGCTGGTATATTTCTTTCCTTAAGGGCATTTAGGTATCTTCCTGTTTCCTCATTGCTCTTGGTTAGGATCATTATATCTTTATTTTCTACCCTTCTGGTATTTATATGCCCCCTGCCTAGTTTTTCATCAATATAGCCATTTTTAATAATATCTTCAATTAGGCCTGCCACATAGTCTTCTTCCTTAACTTCTAGTTCCTGGGAAAAATCATACCCATATACTCCAGAGAATTTTTCCCCTTCTTCCATCTCTCTATTGGCCTTCCAGAGGCTTAGTATTTTTTCAAAACCAGCCTGAAAATTTGTGGATTTCTCCCTAAAGGCAAATCCATCTTCCCTATTCTTAAAATTCTCTTCCACCCACCTACATATAAAGTCTGTAGATCTAAAGTTTATATCTAAGTAAACAACTTCACCTCTAGCCTCTATTATTCTTTTTACACTTTCATAGATAGTTATATCTGCCCTTCTAAATCTATATATAGATTGTTTAGGATCCCCTACTATGAAAAGCGAACCCTCTCTAGGGCTTACATCTTCCAAGGATTCTAACCCTTCTAGATCACCCTCATGGCTCAGCAACAATAGGAGCTCCGCCTGCATAGGATCCGTGTCTTGAGCTTCATCTATGTAGAAGTATTTAAACTTACCTTTAAAGTGTTCTCTTGCCTTCTTTGAATTTCTTATAAGCTTAGAGGCTCTAAAAAGCAAATCGTTAAAGGTCAGCCTATTTGTATAGGCTTTGTCTTTATATTGGACTATCCTATTTGAAAAGTCTATGGCCATATTATATATGCTGGCATTTAGGTCTTTATATATGGAAAACAGGTCCTCTATAAAATTTACTATCTCTTCTGCTCCTGGACTTTTTAAGTGTTTTTTATATAAGAACTTGCTGGCTAGATCTTCATCTTCATCTAGTTTTACAAATTCTGTCAATATTTCCTCTATATAGTGTTCAAAATCCTTTTTTTCTTCTATCATACTTATAAATAGCTTGCCTAGATTGGAGCCAGTCTTTATATAGGAGGGATCCAGTTCTTTTGCATCCAAGGATTCAAAACTATCTTTTATATCTTTAAATTTTCTTCCTTTAGAAAAGCCAGTGAATTTAACATCTGGATTGTCCATGGCTACAAATGTAGCACTTTTAAAGTCCCTATAGTCAACTCCAAAGAGATTTAAGATCTCTAGATCATCCTTGTATTCATCTTCAAACTCTCTTAAATATTCATACCATATATTATTATAAAACTCCTGGCTGTCTTCTATAATTTCATAGCCTGGGGTAAGTCCAGCTTCAAAGGGCATTTCCCTTAAAAGTAGCTCACAAAATGAGTGTATGGTGCCTGTAAAGATTTCCTCTACTCTTTCCAGCTTGTCCCTAGCATAGGCATATTTTTCTTGGGAGAGATAATCCAAGGCCTTTCTCTGTATTCTTTCAGCCAGTTCTAGAGAGGCAGCCTTTGTAAAGGTTATGGCCACAATATTTCCTGGATCTATATCTCCATCTATAATATGATTTATTACTCTTTCTACTATAATTGTAGTTTTCCCAGCTCCAGCTCCAGCTTCCAGCAGATAGTTCTTATTGAAATTATTTACTATTTCCTCTCTCTTTTCCATTTCTAACTCTATAAGTTTTTCCATTATCTACACCTCCTCTTCAAGCCCTACAATATTATCAGTCTTACATATATTTTTGTACTCACAGTATTTACAGCTAAGATCATCTTTTTCATCATATATAATAGTCTTGTCCTCTTCCAATATATCTATTTCTAAAAGATCCTTTATCCTAGCTTCTATAAGCTCTAAAAAATCTTTTTCAAATTCTAAATCTATGCTATCATCCTTAAATTCATAGGAAAAAGATTCTACCCTAAAGTCTTTATATTCTTCCTGGGTCTTTATTATATTTTCCAAGGCCTTCTTATAGATGAAAAACTGAAATTTTTGTCCTTCACTATAGTCTATTACTTTATTTTTTCCCCGACCTTGGGTCTTTCTAAGCCTCTTATCGAAATTCCTCAAGCTTCCTGTCTTATAATCTATTATCTTGAATTTTTTCTCTTCTCTGTCTATATCTACCCTATCTATGGCACCAGAAATTCTTAAGCTCAAGTCTCCTATATCTATAATTTGAGGATCTAAGTTTCCAAATATTTGATTCTCCTTGCCCCTGCCAAAGGACAACTCATTTATAAATACCTGTAGGGAGGATCTTTTCTCTCTTTCTATTATCTTTAGGCAGTAGTCTCTTACTTCTTCCTTTTCCCGCCTGTAAACTTCCTCCAGAACATAGGGGATCTCCCTCTCTATTTCTTTTGCCAATCTATCTATTATAGACAAAAGCTCTCCCTCTCTCTGCTGGCTTCTAGGCAGATCAAAATACTGATTTAATACATTGTGAACCAGATTGCCCCTTGTTAAGGGATCCAGCCATCTGTCAATGTCCATAACTATATCTTCTTTTTCCTTTAAAACTAAACTGTTTTTTAAATATAATTTTCTAGAACATTGTCCAAGTACTTCTAGATCTGTTCCTGAAAAAACCAAGTCTTTTGCCATTAATCTTCTAGACCTGCTTTCTAAGGGCTCTAAATCTTCATGCTCACTATGGCCGTACTCCTCCTTTAATTCTGTATATATCTTAGAGGGAGTTTTAGCCTTTACTTCTACCATATCAAAGTTAGAATATCCAACACTTATCCTTTCAAAGGAAGCTGATAGGGCTTCTTTTATCTTGTAATTCTTATACCTATAACTTTCCTTAGAAAAAGATAGGCTTAAGGATATATCTCGCCTGGTATTATCAAGTAATATGGGAGATTCTACTATCTTGCTAGCTAGGCTATGGCTGTCTAAGCCTATTAGGTAGAGATGTCTCCTAGCTGTGTAACCAGCATTGCTATACTTACAGGCAAATACCTCAGAAGGCCTGGCTCCACTTCTTTTTATATTGACCTCTTCTATATAGGCTAGGACCATATCAAAATACTCTTCCTTGCTTACTCTAAGAGGGATTTTTCCTATCTTAGACAGCCTATCTAAGATAGCTTCTTTTGATTTTTCATGATAAGGGTTGGGAGTCTTTACATACTTCTCCAACAAGCTTGATAATCGCTTGCTATAGAGCTTAAAATTAACTTCTCCTTGAGGAAGACTGGATAAAAGATCTTGAAAAAATTCTTTCAACCATTCCCTCCTGAAGTTCTCCTCTTCTTTTAAATCTTCTGGTATTGTATTTAATTTTTCGTAACTTTCCCTTCCGTAGAAGACCTTGGCTCTCAATAGTTCTTCATACATAATAGAACTAGATATTGGATCTTCTTTATCCTTATCTCTAGCTTCTAAGCTTTCTACATTTAAACTGCCATTAAAAAAGAGAGGACCTATCTCTTGAACACTATAGTAGTTTTTAGAGAATTCAAAGAGGGTCTTTATAAATCTGTAACTAGTACTGCTAGTAATCTCTAGACCTTCTCCAAAACTTACAGCTAGATCTTCCTTCTTAAACTCCAAGTCTATAGCCTCAACATATTTACTGTCTGTATAGGCTATTACAACTTGATCTAGAGGGATCTTTTTTTCTAATATATCATCTATAATATACTTTATTTCATTTCTCATTCCATAGCTAGTAAAAAAAGAGATCTCTCTCTTCTGATCTTTTAGCTCTTTGACTTCTTTAAAAAAGTAGTCTTTAGGAGAATCAGCAAGATTTTCCACTGGCATCTTTATCTTTATAATCTCCTGGCCCAGGGCTGAAAATAGATCTCTTTCTAAATTATGAAATTCTATATTTCCAGCCAGGCCTATCTTCTTATCTTGAAATATTTTCAATTCCTCCAGCTCTAAGGCCTTTACTAAAATATCACAGTAGTCCATGGCATTTAAGTCTCTTAACTTTTTCCTATACAAGCTATAGATCTTGTCTATATCTTTTTCTTCTGGAAATTCTTCTATCTTTTTAGACTTAAGTTCCATTAAGACCCTATAGACCTCTTCTGCTGTTTTTTCATCTATTAAATTTGACTTGAAGAAAAAATCTTCATCTTCAAGTTCCAAGCTCTTTAAGCAATCCAACACAATACTTTTTCCCAATATATCATCTATAAAGAGAATATTATTTGTCTCTATGTATCTTTGGCAAATCTCTTGGCTCAGTCGTCTCAAAGTTATGGGATTTAAGTTTAAGGCGGCTTTAGCATCCCTAGCCATACTATTGATCATTAAAAGACCTATGCTTCTAGTGGGAACAATAAACAACTTCTCATCTAACAAAAACTCATCACAAAACTCCCCAAGTTCCATTTCTCGCATTCTTATCACCTCTGATTTATTTTCTATCTCTTGTATTTATCTTTATATGATCTTTATCTATCTCCTTCTTTAACTTTATCATTTAAGGATATTTTTTTCCATAAAAAAACCTAAGTCATCTGACCTAGGTTTTTATCTACTTTCTATTCTCTATGGTAGCCTTTATAAAGTCCACAAATAGTGGATGTGCATTTGTTGGTCTTGATATAAATTCTGGATGATAGTTTACACCTATAAACCAAGGGTGATCCTTTAATTCTACTATTTCAACTAGTCTTTCATCAGGTGATACTCCTGAAACTATAAGTCCGCTTTCAACTAGCCTTTCTTTATATTCATTGTTTACTTCATATCTATTTATATGTCTTTCATATATGAGTTTTTCATCATATATCTTTTGGGCTAGGGTCCCTTCCTTTAGCTTGCAAGGAAATAGTCCTAGGCGTAACTCTCCATTTCTAAGATCTAAGTCTGGCTGTTCTGGCCTTAGATCTATAACTGGATAGTCAGTTTCCTCATTCCATTCAGTACTATCTGCTCCCTTGAAATTTAAAACATTTCTAGCATAGTCTATAACGGCCAGTTGCATTCCAAGTGATATCCCAAAATAAGGAACTTTCTCTTCTCTGGCATACTTTATAGCTGCAAGTTTACCATCTATTCCCCTGTCATCAAATCCTCCTGGAATAAGTATACCATCTACATCTTCTAATATTTTATTACAATTATCACAATCTATATCCCTAGCCTGTATCCACTTGATATTTATATTTACTCCATTTTCTATACCACCATGGTTCAATGACTCTACTACGGAAATATAAGCATCTCTAAGTTCTACATACTTACCTATAAGGGCTATGGTAACTTCACCTTTTAGATTCTTAACCTTTTCTATCAGCTCATGCCAGTGGCTTAAATCCAATTCTTCTGTTTTAAGATTTAGATGCTCTATTACAAGTTTAGAAAGTCCCTGCTCTTCAAGCATCAAGGGAATTTCATAAAGTGAATCTGCGTCCATATTTTCTATAACTGCAGAAGGATCCAGGTCTGTAAAAAGAGCTAGTTTTTCTTTTATATGATTTTCCAAGGGCATTTCCGTTCTACATATAAGCACATCAGGTTGAATTCCAATACCCCTTAGCTCCTTAACACTATGTTGAGTTGGCTTGGTCTTTAGTTCTCCCGCCATCTTTAAATAGGGTATAAGTGTTACATGTACATACATTACATTTTCTTTTCCCACAAGATATTTAATCTGTCTTATAGCTTCCATAAAGGGTAGGGATTCAATATCTCCTACAGTTCCACCTAATTCAGTTATGACTACATCTATTTCTCCTTCTTTAGATGCCCTTATCATTCTCTCAGCTATTTCATTGGTAATATGAGGTATTACTTGAACTGTCTTTCCATCATATTCTCCATTTCTTTCCTTGTTTAAAACTGACCAATATACTTTTCCTGCTGTTACATTGCTATTTTTGTTTAGATTTACATCTGTAAATCTTTCATAGTGACCAAGATCTAAATCTGTCTCTGCCCCATCATCTGTAATAAATACTTCTCCATGTTGGTATGGACTCATATTTCTAGGGTCCACATTTATATATGGATCAAATTTTTGTATAGTTACCTTTAAACCTCTACTTTTAAGTAGTTGACCAAGACTTGCTGCTGTTATCCCCTTACCTAGAGATGATACAACTCCCCCGGTTACAAATATATACTTAGTTGCCATCTATTCCTCTCTCCTTCTCTTAAATTAACTATATAATCTTATATTAATAAGTTTATATAGTCAAATATTTATAACAATCATACTTATAGATCATGCTTGTATTATATTATATTTATATTATAATTATAATATGTAGAAAATTTGTACGAGACTCTTTCTCTTTACAAATCCTTAGCTATCCAGATAAACTGGAAGAAATTAAAATGAGGTGTTACTTATATGAAACGTAAAATGGCTCTGATATTAGCAGCAGTATTTATCCTATCAGCTTTAGTTCCAGTTGTACTTGGGATAATGTCGCTTATATAAAGCACAAAATAGTTTTAGGCAAAAACCCTTAAGTTTTCTTAAGGGTTTTTTTCTTTAATTATTTTTTCTCTTTTCCTCTATTTCCTTATTTACCTCTCTATTGTCCTTGTAAGAGGGAACTATTCTCTTTACCTGAGAGATAAAGTTTTCTATATTATCATCTTTCATTAGATCCTTAAGCTCCTCTAAGGATTTTAAAAGCAGCTTATAGTCAGTAAAGGTAGGTAGTCCTACAAATATCTTATTGTGAGAAGTATTTGTCAGTCCTTCTTCCTCTAATAACAATTCTTCATATAGCTTTTCCCCTGGTCTCAGTCCAGTTATCTTAATTGGCATATCAACATCAGGTTCAAAGCCTGAAAGCCTTATAACATCTCTGGCAAGATCCATAATTTTCACCGGCTCTCCCATATCAAGAATAAATATCTCTCCACCTTGAGCCATAGACCCTGCCTGAATAACTAATTGAACAGCTTCAGGTATTGTCATAAAATATCTTATAATGTCTGGATGAGTAACTGTAACTGGTCCTCCCTCTTCTATCTGCTTTTGAAATAGAGGTATTACACTTCCATTACTTCCCAGTACATTTCCAAATCTTACAGCTACAAATTCAGTTTCGGAATGGACATTTATAGATTGAATTATCATCTCACAAAGTCTTTTACTGGCACCCATTATATTGGTTGGATTTACTGCCTTGTCAGTTGAAATCATTACAAATCTTTCAAGTTCGTATTCATCTGATAACTGAGCTAGATTTAAGGTTCCAAAGACATTGTTTTTTATAGCTTCCTTTGGACTATCTTCCATAAGCGGGACATGTTTATGGGCTGCAGCATGAAAGATTACCTGTGGTTTTTCCATTTCAAATATTTCCTTTAATCTTTCCCTGTCTCTTATAGATCCTATATAGACCTGTAGGTTTAAATCAGGATGGATTCTATTTAGCTCCATTTGAAGATCATAAACACTATTTTCATATATATCTAAAAGTATAAGTCTCTTAGGCTTAAATCCAACAATTTGCCTGCTTAGCTCTGAACCTATAGAACCTCCAGCACCAGTTACCATAACTGTCTTATCTGTTATATAAGAGCAAATTTTTTCTAAATCTACCCTTATCTCTTCTCTTCCCAAAACGTCTGAGATCTCTACATCTCTAATTTCTTTTATACTTACCTTTCCATCTATTAATTCATAGATTCCTGGTAGCATCTTTAGCTTACATCTAGTTTCTTTACAATTATCCAGTATTTCCTTGATCTCTTCTTTTGAAGCTGAAGGCATGGCAATTATTATTTCATCTATAAAATACTCTTCAGTAACACGTAGGATATCCTTTCTTCCACCTACTACCTTTACTCCATTTATAGTACTACCCTTTTTAGTCTTATCGTCATCGATAATGGCAATAGGTTCAGAATTTAATTTTTCATGATTTCTAAACTCACGAATCACCATGGCTCCAGCATCTCCTGCACCTACTATAAGAACTCTTTTTTTGCTCTTTTTCATCTCTCTTTTTCTGAGTCTGGAAATTATATTCTCCTTACTCAAGACTCTGCAACTAAATCTCATACCACCTATTAAAAACATTTCTAAAAGTGTAACTATGGCATAAACTCCCCTAGGAAGATTGCTCTGGGTTATAAACAAGAAGCTTATAGTAATAGAATTTGATATAATTATAGCCAGGACTATATTTCTAAGCTCCTTTACACTGGCATATTTCCATAGAGTATTGTACATGTTGAAAAAGTTAAATACAGCAAGTTTGATTACAGTTATAAAAAGAGCCATTTTTATATATACATCAAAGTAGACCATAAACTTAGGTGTAATACTATCAAATCTTAGATATAGAGCTAGTATATAGGCTATATTTATAAGTAATATATCTCCTAGTATAAATTTTATTTTACTTCTTTTATTTTCCATTATTTTGATCCTTCTTTCCTTTATGTATTACTACTGATTCATTATATCATAAATTATTTACTTTTTCCCACTTAGTCTCTATTAATATTTATAAGAAAGACAAATTTTAGCTATTTCAAGAAGAATGTAACTATTAAAAATAGTGCAAATAATCTCTTATTATGATACAATTATTCAATATATAAAGGAGGAGAAAATATGATAATAGGAATTCCAAAGGAAATAAAGTCGCAGGAAAATAGAGTTTCCCTAACTCCTGCTGGAGTAGATGCATTTAAAAGAGCAGGTCATAGTGTATTGGTGGAAAAAGGAGCCGGAATTGGAGCTGGTTTTCTAGACCTTGAATACAAAGAATTCGGTGCAGAGATTATAGATAGTAGGGATGAGGTTTGGGAAAAGGCAGATATGATTTTAAAGGTTAAGGAACCCTTAAAGGAAGAATTCAAGTTCTTTAGAGATGATCTTATAATCTTTACCTATTTACATCTTGCAAATGAATTAGATCTGACAAAATCTCTTGTAGATTCTAAAACCACAGCTATAGCCTATGAAACTGTTCAATTAGAAAATAGGACTCTTCCTCTATTGACACCTATGAGTGAAATTGCTGGAAGAATGGCAGTTCAACACGGGGCAATATATTTAGAAAAAATTTACGGTGGTAAAGGTAAACTTATAGACGGTGTTCCAGGAGTGCCTCCTGCTCACGTGGTTGTAGTAGGTGCAGGTATAGTGGGTACTGGAGCTATAAGGCGAGCAATAGGCCTAGGAGCTAGGGTTACAGTTCTAGATATAGATATAAACCGCCTTACTTATCTTGGAGAAGTATTTATGGGTAGAATCGAAACACTTTATTCAAATAATTACAATATGACCAAGGCCATAGAGTCAGCAGATTTAGTAGTAGGAGCTGTACTTATACCTGGTTCAAGAGCACCTAAGCTCATAACTGAAGATATGGTAAAAAACATGGAAGCTGGAAGCGTTATTGTTGACGTTGCCATAGACCAGGGTGGATGTGTGGAAACCATTGAAAGTGCTACATCCCATGATAATCCTATATTTGTAATTCACGATATAATTCACTATGCAGTTGCAAACATACCAGGAGCAGTGGCGCAGACTTCAACTCTTGCCCTTACCAATGTTACCCTTCCCTATGCCCTTAGAATTGCAAATATGGGTTGGAAAGAAGCTGCTAAGGCTGATAAGGCTCTAGCTAAGGGTGTAAACATAGCCCAGGGACAGGTAGTTTACCAGGCTGTTGCTGAAACATTTAATATGGAATATAAATCTCTAGAAGATATAATTTAAAAGTTAAGATCAATATATTTTTTATATTGATCTTAACTTTTATTTAAATAGAAGAAATATTTGAAAGGAGGATTTTTTGAATACAACACTATTGGCAGTTAATGGAACACTAATGAGGGACCTAGAGTTAAATAAAAATCTTATCAATATAGGAGCAAGCTATGTCAGAGAAGACCGGACTGATAAGTGTTATAGACTATGGAGTATAGACGATATACACCCTGCCATGATAAGAGTAGAAGATGCTGGCAATAATATTGACCTAGAAATATGGAAAGTTCCCAACGAAAGCTTGGCAAGCTTGCTTTTAAATGAGCCTCCAGGATTGGCTATTGGCAAAGTTATACTAGAAGATAAAAGTATGGTATTAGGAGTAATTGGAGAGTCTATTCTATGCCAGGGAAAATTAGAAATAACTGAACATGGGGGATGGCGTTCCTATATGGAAAAGAAGGCTAAATAGCCTTATAAAACTAGAAAAGCTTTAAGAATTTAAATCTATTTTTATAGATTTAAATTCCTAAAGCTTTTTAACTCTAGTAGAGCTTATATTTGCTTTAATATATTATATACTCCTTCTTCATTGTTTGTAAAGTCTGATACATTATGGAAATTTTCCAAGAGAAGGGGGTCGCTATTTTTCATAGCTATACCCTTTCCAGCAAATTCTAACATGCTTAAATCATTATAACTATTGCCTATGGCCAGTATATTTTCACTCTTTATATTTAAATGCTTTTTCAAGATCTTAAGACCTTCAGCCTTTGATATTCCCTTTGGTATAAATTCAACTGCTCCAGGAATAGCTGTTGTTGTTTCCACATCTAAATAACTAAATTTATTTAATTCTTTTTCTGTTATCTCTTTTTTAAAGTAAATAAGCAGTAGATTTATATCTTCTTTTATATCCTTTTCTAGATTCTCTACAATCTTATACTTAACTCCTATCTTATGGGCTATCTTATCATTTATTTTGCTTTCAACATTTGTATAAAATATATCATCTATAAAGGCTAGAGTATATAGGTTATTCAATTCCCCATAGTCTAGAACTTCTTTTACATACTCAATTGGAAACTTACAATTCTTTATTTCCCTACCATCTCCTAGGACCACCTTACATCCATTATGAGAAATTATAGGAAGATCTAGGCCTATTTGTTTCATTATCTTCTTAGCTCCAGCGTGAGCCCTGCCAGTTACTAGGGATATTTCTATATCCCTCTTTTTAAGATCCTTTATTATATCAATGGTCTTTTGGGAAACTTTTAATTTATCATCTATAAGTGTACCATCTATATCTATGGCAATTAACTTTATATCTTTCATATTTAAATCTCTCCTCTTCTAGTCCTAAAATAATTATAAGCTGATAGGATAAAAGCTATACTTAGTGATATAGCCGCAATTAAAAAGGGCATCTTACTGCTTATACTATAGGAAAATCCAGCTACTATAGCCCCAGTCATCTCTCCTAGGGATTTCATAGCATTGAATATACCAGTCATAAATCCAATATCTTTCATTTCCCCCTCTACAGCAAAGCCTTGCAGGATTGGAAGTAATATAGTATATAGGGTAAAAAATAAAAAACTATAGAGGAAAAATGGTAGCCTAGAGGAATTTAGAAATAGAAGATAGGCAAATATTCCATTAAAGAGCAGTATAAAGACCATGGATTTTTTTATATCTGTCTTTTTTATAATCCAAACATTTATACTTAAATTGGCTATCAATCCTATTATACCAACTATTGCCTTCCAAATACCATTTACAATTGGGGGCATATTGAGTTCTGCCTTTAAATAGTAATTAAATGCATTATTGTTACCACTATAGGCTATACCAACAAAGAAGGTAATAAGTAAAAATATCACTATCCATATATTAAATACTCCCTCAGTTTCTTTAGCATCCCTTACTATATTCCAAATAAATTTAGTCTTTCTGCTAGTGTCTCCAAGGCTATGTGGATTAGTTTCATCTATAAATAATCTTATCCCCAAAGACAGCACTATCATTAACAAGCCCTGGATAAGAAAAACTGTCTGAGGAGTAAAGTATCCTAAGAGTCCGCCTAGTAGAAAACCTATGGCAGAACAAACACTAAGAATAGCTGAATACCTTGCCATTACAAGCTTTTTATTCTCTTCATTACTTACATCCACCAGGGCAGACATAAAGCCTACATGAAAGCCTCCTGCAGCTGCTCCTGCTAACAATCTTAAAACAAGTATTCCAAAGACAGAAGTTACCAGGGAAAAACTCATCTGAACAATCCCATATAAAAATGTAGCCAGGATCAATGTTGTCTTTCTCTTTCCCTTATCTCCTATACTACCCCAAATTGGCGCAGTTATAAATATTGCAAATACCATAGCTGCATAGGATGTTCCAAATATATGATCAGGTAAATTTAAGCCTGTAAAATAGGAAGGTGTTACAGGATGGTGAAGATTTACCAGTATCCATAAAACACCACTTAAAAACAAGATCTTTTTAGCTTGATTTTTCATAAAACTCCAACTTTCTAAACTTCTATATTCTTAATCATATTATAGCATAAGATCCCCTAGCTTTCTTACTATCTGGACATTGGGATCAAAGGCGAATTAAATATACAATTATTTTTCTATGTAGGGGAGATCTTAGATCTCCCGGCTTTTCTTTAAAGTGAAAATATGATTTATATGGAAGAAACTCTTATTCTTCCGCCATTTTACTTGGATTGTCCATTATCCCTAAAAATACAGCTAGGCCTGTATCTTTATCTAGGATACTATATACAAATGGCCTGTTAAAGTCTATAGTTGGCGATAGACTTGTAACATCTATTTGAGCTTCTACAACACTTGCAGCCTCAGTACCCTCTTCATCTACCTTGATATATGTCTTTTGAATCATCTTTGATAGATATATATTGCCACTACTTTCTCCCATCTTTTCTAGGCTATTTACCTGTGGGTCAAATATTCTTTCTATTCCCATATCTTTTAAATCATTATCCAATCTATTCTCAAAGCTTACTTCAAACTTTGGCAGTATAATATTTAGTCTCTCTTTTTCTATACTATTTATCCTTTTACCTATCTCTTCCATATCTAATCCCTTTACATAATCCCTAATATCAATTCCTTCCCTTGGCATTAAGGCCATAAAAGAGTATCTACTATCCTTATAGGGAAGTACTATAAGTGATTCTTCTTCATTTATTATGCTTTTAACTTCAAATGTATTAGACATCTTTTCAACTTCTAGGGAATCATTTTCCAAGAAGAAATCTCCCCTAAAGCTCTTATCTTTAGGGAAGGGCGTTTCCCATTTAGCATCAAAATATATAGTTGAAAATAAGTACATTACAGTCTTTTCATCTATTTGATCTAGCATCTTATTTATTTTTGAATTTGTAGCATCCCTTACCCACTGGTTTATAAGCTTGGGAGCTTCCTTATTTTCAAAGTCAATTTTATAGGCTCCAGCCCCATAATAGTTTTTATTCTTTTGTAAAAAATCATCCTTGGCTTTAAAGTCTCTGTCATACCATATAGAGTTTGATATATTAAAACTTGTATCTCCTTCAACTTCACTTATTTCTCCTATTAAATCTCTATAGTAGCGATTTAACTCTTCTCCCTTAGTGTCATCCTCATTAATAGCTAAAAATATCTCTTCCCTAGCTTCTTTATCTGCCCCATTTGCTAGTAGACCTAAGGCCAAGTAAACTGGTATAGGTGAATAGACAGGGTTTTCATCTTCTAAGAGTCTTTCAAATAAGTCTAAGGAAAATTCAAGCTTTCCTTCTATAAAACTTTCAGGCAAGTCACCTGCTAGTTGACTATTTTCTTCCTCAAAATCCTCCATTAGGTTTTCAGCAAAAACACCATCTAGCTTTGGATCGTCACTATTTTCAATCTCCTGAACTACTGGAAACATATATCTTAGTATAAAGACTAGTAGTATGGCAACTACTATGGTTATAGCTATTACAATAAGCTTCTTATTAGATTCTTCCAAATCCATCTCTCCTTTTTATTATTTACATACTATAACACCTATACCCAGGGACAAGTTTTTTTAATAAAGAAAAAAGCCGGGAGATCTAAGATCTCCCCTACTTGTAATAAAGCTACTTGTAGTAAAGGTCAGTGTAAAGGTCAGTTTTTAGTTGGCTTTTGATCTCTAGAGTAAATTAAAACATTTTACACTATGTAGACTAAAACAATAAATAGACAACAAAATAGTCTGGTGAGCTTCACCAGACTATTTTCAATCAAATGTCTTCTATAATTTAGCAAGTTCTACTGCAATTTTAGCTCCAACTTTTGCATTGTTGTATACCAGCTCTATATTTGCATCTAAACTATCTCCCTTTGTTATATCCTTTACCTTTGCCAGTAAGAAAGGAGTACTATCTTTTCCCTTTATTCCTTTTTCCTTAGCTTCTTCTACAGCTTCTTGAATTGCTCCATTGATAAGATCATAATCCATTTGGAACTCTTCTGGAATTGGATTTGCTACAACTACTCCCCCATGAAGATTTAAATCCCACTTTGATTTTAAAACTGATGCTATATCTCTTGGAGATCCTATATTATAATCTACTCCAAATCCACTTTTTCTAGTATAAAAAGCTGGAAGTTCGTCCACTCCAAATCCTATTACTGGAACACCAGCTGTTTCAAGATATTCCAATGTAAGGCCTATATCAAGTATTGACTTAGCTCCTGCACAAACTACTGCTACATCTGTACTTGCAAGTTCTTCCAAGTCTGCTGATATATCAAAGCTCTCCTCTGCACCTCTATGAACTCCACCTATACCTCCTGTAGCAAACACCTTAATACCTGCTAGATGGGATAATATCATAGTTGCCGCAACAGTTGTTGCTCCGTCTTTTTTGCTAGCTACAATAAATGGTATATCTCTTCTTGAAGTTTTAACTACATCTTCACCTTTTTTTCCAAGATATTCTATCTCATCTTTAGTAAGACCTACCTTTAGTTTACCATCTAGTATTGCAATAGTAGCTGGAACTGCTCCATTTTCTCTTATAATTTCCTCTACCTTTAATGCTGTCTCAACATTTTTAGGATATGGCATACCATGTGAAATTATTGTGGACTCTAAAGATACCACCGCTTTACCTTCTTCTAAGGCTAAAGCTACCTCTTCATTAATATCTAAATATTTTTCTAACATAATTGAACTTCCTCCAGTTTTTTTTCTATATTTTTTATACTCATATTGGGATTTATAGTATCTTCATGACTTAGTGCTAAAAGTGATGCTCCAATTCCAAGCCTTGCCCTTTCCTTTATATCCAATCCCTTGATATGTCCATAGGCAAGTGCAGCTATAAAGGAGTCTCCTGCTCCTGTAGCATTTGTTATATTGGTCTTTTTCGCCTTTAATCTCTGAATCTTCTTGCCATCACTAAAGACTACTCCATCTTTAGAAAGTGTGATAAATACATTTTCTACTCCTTTAGAGTGAAAGAAGTCTATGGCCTTTTCTATATCTTCATGGTCTTTTATTTCCATGCCAGTTAGTATTTCAGCTTCTATCTTATTAGGTTTTATAGTATTAAAAAGTCCTATTAGATCCCTTACCTTTTTAGCCTTTTCACTAGAAACTGTGTCTAAAAAGAAATCTGTGTTTTTAAAGTTATTTAAGATATACTCTATACTATCCTTTGGAATATTTGTATCTATAACACAGACCCTAGAGTTTTCGATCTTTTCTCTTTTACTCTCTATGAATTCTATATCCATTTTCTCAATATTGTCCATGCTAGATAGGGCTATTTCCATATCCCCTTCACCATCTAGTATAGAAAGATATATAGAGGTGCTTTGATCTTCCAATATTAAAGTGTCTTCTAGATTTAGGCCAATCTCCTTTGACTTATTTAATATCAATTCTCCATAGGGGTCATCACCTATTATAGATATCAAGTGAGTATCTACTCCAAGCCTAACTAGATTTTCAGCTATATTTCTTCCTACCCCACCAAGAGATGTCTTTACATTGCCAATATTAGAATCATGATAGATCAGATCTTTTTTAGGTATACCAAGGATGTCAATATTAGTTCCTCCTACTACAGTTATATATTCATCTTTGATTTTTATATTTTTCACCTTCCTTCTATCTGATTTATAATCTTTACTTGATTAATATGAAGCTAGCATAAATTTTCTACATTATATCTACATTATATCATAATTTAGATTGGGATATGAAAAAACCTTTATATTTATATAAAGGTTTTTTCATATTATTTTTATTTACTATCTTCCTCAAATTCTTCTATTTCTTCTTGCTTTTTTTCATCTTCCACTCTATAAAAGATCTTTGTTTCTTTTATGTTTTCTTCTACTCTTTCTTCTAAGTTTTCTGCATATATATCTTGGTATAAAAAATCTCTTATCATTAGGGAAGCCTGTTCTTCATTCTCAGGCTGATTTTCATAGTTCTCTGATCTAGCTTCATTTAAATCAATTTCTATATGATAGAAGGGAATATCTTCCCTATCAAATAAATTCTTTATTTCAAGAAGTTTTTCTGCCATGACTTTTGAATTTCTAGTCTCTCTTTCAAGGCTTACTGTTACCCTTCCTAGGCTTTTAGCTAGCTCTTTTATATCATATACTCCATCTATCTCCAAATAGCTAAGATCATCATTTTTATCTATAAAATTTCCAAAGATAAATTCTCTTTCTTTAAGCCCCATCTTAGGCATGATTTTATTTTCCACTAACTTGCTGTATTCTTCATTTATTCTCTGCCAAGTATTCCACTTGCTCTCTACTGCATCTTCATAACTATCGTACTGGAGCTCCCCCCTCCAATTGTAGCTCATCTCAAAATGAGTATCTATACTCCTATTAGATCTAGCTTCTACAAGATATCTTCCATCTTTAAAATTATAATATGCATCTTCAACCCTTAAATCTAGATCACTATACTTCTCTTCTATATCTCTACTTGCTGCCCTATTTGCAAGTATCTTTGAAAGAGGATTTCCAACAAATCCATTTGCTATAAATAAGACTAGTCCTATAAGAACAAGGGCTAGGACCCCTGCAGCTATTCTTTTGTTTTTACTTCTTTTAGTTTTCATAATTGTCCTCCCTTCCAAAGGCATAGTTTAGGAAAAAGCCTATGATTAAGCCAAGACCACAAAGTCCTGTATAAATTACTGACCAGTAGATAGGTATAACTATTATATTTCTTAAGCCTAGTCCCATGATTCCTTCACCTATATACTGGATTAAGAGCCATATATAGGAAAAAGTAAATAGACCAAGAAGAAGCAAATATGACCTTTCTCTTAAGGCAAAATATCCTAGTATGCCAACCCCAGGCATGATCAAGATGTTGTAAAATATTCCCATAGTATTTGATAAAGCAAGCCCCAACATTGATACTATAACACTTGCAATTAATAGGACTATAAAAATTTGTTTTTTTATTTTCTTTAAAAGCTTTTTTTCATCCATCTCTATCTCTCTATTTTCAAAGGAGTTATAAAGTTCTCTACATTCTCTGCAGTTCTCTATATGTTCTTCTACTAACAAGATGCTGGCTTCACTTGCTACCCTATCCTTTACAAGAGGAATTAGGTCTAGGCAAACATCACATGAAATTTTATTCATAATCATAACCCTCCTTTATAAGACTATCTCTTAATTTCTTTTTAGTACGAAAATCTATAACCCTTGCAGATCCTTGAGATATATTAAAGTGATTAGCTATTTCATAAAAAGAATATCCCTCTATTCTCATCATAACAATCTTACTTGTTCTCCTATCTTCTTCTTGTAAAAGTTCCAAGATCCGTCTGGTGAGCTCACCTTGGGCTGCAGCTTCTCCTGGAGAAGGAGCTTCTGAAATATAGACCTTCATAAAGAGTTCAAGGGGTATTGTAGCTTTTTCCTTTCTAAGATACTCATACCACTTGTGCCTTGCAATTGAAAACAACCAGGTTTTTATATCAGAATCCCCTCTAAATTTAGGCAGGGACCCTAGGGCACTTAGAAATGTCTCTGATAGCAAATCTTCAGAAAGGGCTCTATCATGAGTGATACTTATTAGATATATAAATACATCTTTTTTATATTTTTCATATAGATCTTTTATCAAAAGCATATGATCACCCTTTCATAGTATTAGTGTATATATGGGTATTAATGTTACAAGAATTTAAAATATATTTATTTTTTTCATACACAAGTCTAGTGGATATATGTATTTATCATACTATCATAAGACAGTAAATATCTTCTTTATTTCTTTAAATAACAATGAACTCTTGTTGCAAAGATTTCTCTTTGATATAATTGACTATAGGCAGTATATAACTTTAATACTAAAAAGGAGGATCTCTTTGAAGAAATCTAGAAAATTATTTTGTTTACTAATTATAGTATCCTTAGTACTCTTAGGAAAAACAAATACATATGCTTCATGGACAAATTTTAAGGCTAAAAGATTATATGGTAATTCTCGGGTATCAACTTCAATTCAAATAGCTAAAGAATCCTATACCAGTGCAAGAAATGTTGTTTTAGTAGGATATCATGGAGAAGTAGATGCCCTAACAGGATCACTCTTTGCTAAATCAAAAGATGCTCCTATTATCTTTGTAAGTAAGGGGCAAGTTGGAAACATAAAAAAACTTCTTAGCCAATTACAGACAAAAAATGTCTTTATCCTAGGTGGGAAAAATGCTTTTTCTCAAGAATTAGAAGCTGAATTCAGAGACTATAATCCTAAAAGATTAGAAGGTAAAAATAGATTTGATACAGCTGTAAAATTGTCTAAAGAAGCTCTTGGTAGTTCTAGCCATGAAGTTTTTTTAAGTTTAGGAGTAGATGATTATGCAGATGCACTGGCTATAGGACCCATTTCAGCTGGAAGAAATATACCCCTGCTCTTAAGTACAAGAACTAGGCTCCCCAAGGAGAGTTTAGAAGCTATAAAATCTATGAATGTTAAGAAGGTAAATATAATAGGCGGTCCAAATGCCATCTCTCCAGAAATTGAAAATCAACTAAAAGCTCTCCAGATCACTACTAACAGGATATCAGGAGATTCTAGAGAACTTACAGCTATAAATATTGCAGAAAAATTCAATCCTAACTTTAAAAATATAGTAGTTGCAAATGGCTGGAACTTTGCTGACGCAGTGGCTGGAGGATATTTTACAGCTAAGAATAATGGGGTACTTTTACTAAGCAATAAAGATAGGATCAACATCAATACCTTAAATCTCATTAAGGAAAAGAAGACAGATCTCTTTGTTTTAGGTGGACCCAATACAATTTCTGACAAAACTATAAGGGATATAGACATATACTTAAATACCTTTAAGGTCTCCAATGAGAGGGATCTTAGATCTCTATTAGCCAATAAGCAAGTAGCTGGAGTTGAAATAACAAACTCTATAAATATATCCTCCCCTCTAGAGGTAAATCACCCTCTCACTATAGAAGGCAATAATAATACTATCAATGTTACAGGACTAGCTGGTATTGAAGTTTATGGGGATAATGTAAAGATAAGTAACTTAAGTGTAGAAAATTCTACCTTTGATAATATACTCTTTAGAAATGTAAGTGGTGGAGAGTTAAATAATGTAAGCTTAAAAAATGCAGGAGAAGAAGGCCTATATGTGGACTCTTCCATAGTCACAGCCAATAATATAGAAACCATAGCCAATAGTCGTGCAGGAATAGCAGTTTATCACGATAAGGCAAGTAACTACAAACTTCCAAGCCTAAGAATAAATGGAAGTCATAATCACAAGAGCAAGCCCAACCATACTAGTCCTGCCATAGTAATCTTAAATAGCAAGACCAATCCCAATTGGGTTATAGCTAAGGGCTATAGTGAGAGAACTTCTTCCTATGGAGATTACTGGGAGTATAGATTTTTCAGTCATTAAACTTTTATAGACAATTTAAAATCTTTCAAAAGTTAAAAGGAGCTGATTAGCTAATCAGCTCCTTTTGTATCTTTAATTTTAAATCTACTTATAATCCAAAGCTTACTCCTATAGTATAATAGCTCCTACTGTTCCCATTATCAATAGGGGAATATTAAAGTGTAGAAAGGTTGGAACTACTGTATCCCAGATGTGATCGTGCTGTCCATCTATATTTAGTCCTGAAGTAGGCCCAAGAGTACTATCTGATGCTGGAGAACCTGCATCTCCTAAGGCTCCTGCTGTACCTATTAAGCAAATAGTAGCAGCTACACTAAAGCCTAGTTTCATAGAAAGTGGAACAAATATTGTAGCAATTATTGGGATGGTTCCAAAGGAACTTCCTATACCCATGGTTATAACCAGTCCTATTAAGAGCATTATAAAGGCTGATATGATCTTGCTGCCTCCCATTATCCTGGCACTAGCCTCTACCAATTGCTCAACTCCACCTGTGGCTCTTATAACATCACCATAACCTGATGCTACTAGCATTACAAAGGCAATAAAGCCCATGATCTTAATACCACCATTGATAACTTCGTCAGTTTCATTCACCTTAAAGGCTCCAAATAAAAGCATTATTATAAGTCCAGCCAGTGCTCCTAGTGGAAGAGACTCATATTCTACTTGAATATAAAAAGCAACTATTGTTCCAATCAAGGTTCCTATATGTTCTTTTTTCAACTTATTATCAACTTCTTTTTCTTCTTCTACTACAAGTAGATCTTTATACTCCCTTGGTTTTCTATAGCTTATAAATACTGCTATTAAAAGTCCTATCAACATTCCAATTCCTGGTACCCACATAGATCTCCAAACCATGGACTGTTGTATGGGCATTCCATTATCTACCATAGCCTTAGTTATTATTTCATGAAATGCAAAGCCAAAACCTACATTAAGTAACATGTAGGGAGCCTTAAGACCAAAGGTAAGTGCACAGGCCACTGCCCTTCTATCTATCTTTATCTTATTCATAACCCCTACTAGAGGTGGAATAAGAATAGGTATAAAGGCTATGTGAACCGGTATCAAGTTTTGAGAAAAAGAAGCTATAGCTGCTATTATCAAAACAAACATGGTTTTTTTATCCTTTATAAATTCTCCAATTTTCCTGGCTAGGATATTGACTATACCTGTCTTACCTATAGCATAGGCAAGAGCTCCTAGCAATATGTAGGATAGAGCAGTATTGGCTCCTCCTCCCATTCCTCCTATTAAAATTTTCATGGACTCTGTAAGTCCCATACCTGCTATAAGTCCTCCAGAGAGTGCTGCAATTATAATAGCTATTAATACATTTACCTTTAGCAAACTAAGTAATGACATTATTACTACGGATATTAATACTGGATTTGTAAGCATTATACAACCAACTTTCTTATTTTAAAATTTATATAATAATTCCCAGCTTAAAATTTTAAGCTATTTTTCCCAGCTTCACATATTGAGAAAATAAAAAAGTCCCATCATCCAGTAATATGTACTAGAGGACGAGACTAGGAGTCAAGTTTTCCACCTCTTTTTAGTGATTATCTGGGATAATCAAACTCTATAGGTACTACCATACCTGCACTGTAACGGGTGCGAGATTCCGAAATTATTTACTATTTCTTCTCTTAGCTTTGCCACATTAAATTGATTACATATTAATATAACATAGTGTTATTTTTTTGTAAAGACTTTTTCCCTCTTTTTATCTAGATTCTCTTGTAATTTTATCTATAGTCTCTAAGCTTCTCTGAGCTTTCCTGGGATATATCTGATATTACTGATAATTTACCATTTGACTCTAGTATAACAGCTGTTACATTTTCCATTACTGTGCCCCCAACTAGCCTAACTTCTTGTAGTATGTCTTGATGGGTAATTCTCATTTTCTTCATGTTTTTCTCCAGATAGCTTCCATTGTGATATAAAAGAGTAGGATCTGATTTTAGCACCTTGTTTACAAATTTTAGATGTACATCCAGCTTAGCAACTATATACTGTAGGGCTACCAAGCTTCCTATGGCAACTATTCCATCTACAAGGGTGGTCTTTACAGACAGTATAGTTGTGGCTGAAATAGATCCTATGGTTACAGTAACTATAAAATCAAATGCATTTAGCTCTGAAAGTGTTCTCTTTCCAGATATCCTTACTATAGCTACAATTCCAATATAAACCAGCACTGACATAATGATTATTTGTCCTATAGTTTCCCAGTTTTTAAAAAACATATTTAAACCTCCACCTTATCTATATTCTTTTCTTCCAACTTTCTATCTGTATATTCCTTTAAAAGTTTTTGTATAACTGAAAAGAGTGGTACAAAGATAATTATACCCAGTATACCCATTAAACTTCCTCCAAGAGTTACAGCTGCCAAGGTCCAAACAGATGAAAGTCCTGAGGCCTTTCCCACTACCTTTGGATATATTAAATTTCCCTCTATTTGCTGTAAGACTAGGAAGAGTATTATAAAGAGACCTGCCTTTCTTGGATCTTCTACAAATATTAAAAAAGCTCCTATTACCATACCTATAAAGGATCCTACTATGGGTATAACAGCACTTATGGTTATAATTATACTGACCATTAAGGCATAGGGAAAGCTAAATATAGTCATGGTGATAAAAAATAGCACTCCTAGGGCTAGGGCATCTAAACTCTGACCTGTAATAAAGTTAGAAAAGGACTCTCTAGTAATCTCCCCTATATAGATAATCCTATTGGCCACATTTAATGGAAATACAGCTAGTATAAGTCTTTTAATACTGGCGATTAGATCTTCTTTTTGAAGTAGGAAGTAGATTGCAAATACAATTCCAAGTCCCAAAGAAATAATACCTCCTATTACAGAGGAAAAGACTGAAACTGTAGACCCAAGCCAATTAGAAAATCCACCTTGAATAAATGAATAGATTCCACTACTTATATTATCCGCATCAATTTTTTGAATTTGATTGTTTATCTTAGAATATTGTATAGAACTATCTCTAAGATATTCCTGTATGTTTTCAAAGTACTCTGGAATTTTCTCTGCCAGCTGCTCACCAGCTTCTATAAGATTTGGTATAACTAAAATTAAAATTATTACAATTACTAGTATGAAAATTATAAGTGTTATTAAAAAACTAATTGGCCTTTTATACTTATCCTTTAAAGAATGAAAGGGGCCAGTTTTGCCAAATAATTTTTCTTCTATAAAGCTCATAGGTTTATTTAATATAAAGGCTATTCCAAGGCCTATTATAAATGGAGCCAGTATACCTAGAAGAAAGCTAACTCCCCTTCCTAGAAATTTAAAGTTGGCAAATAACCACCATATAAAGATTGCAAAGACTATTAAAAACATGGATTTTTTCATAGCTCTTGTTTTGATTTCCATAATTACACCTCCCAAATTATATTTACCCCTTTTAAAAAATCTCAAGAAAAAAAGTTTCTCAAATATTTGAGAAACTTTTTTCTAAAATTTATATATATAGGATTCCTTCTGCTACGATTTCTACTAGACCATCTAGTTCTATAGTCTCAATTGCCCCATCTCTATATTTTACCTTGACACTTAAACTTCCACCTGGCTGGTCTATACTCTTTCCTAAGGTCTTTTTATCCTTATGGGATAGAGCTGCCCCAAGTGCTGCTGTACCAGATGCACAACTTCTCTCCCAAAACAAAGTATCCGTAGCCTTTACATATACTAGGGGGGTGACAAAGTTTTTTTGAAAATCATAATACATTATACCAAAGGCTTCATAGGGCCTATCTCTTAAATAATCTTTTATAAGTAGATAAAACTCATCCCTATCCCCTATTTTCTCTTCATCTATTATAAAGTGAATTATACCTTCAAATTCCACTTCCAATAAAGATATAACTCCTTCTTTATACCTTAATTCTCTCTCTCTTATAGCTAGGGGAAGTGGCATCTCTATTTGTGAAAGATATTTATTTTCATCTTTTTTAAGAACCTGACACTCCACCTTCTCTCCCATACCAGAAGTTTCCAGATCTACTAGATATCTTCCATCTTTTTCCTGGATGCCTGGATAACTACTGTGGACCATAAATGCAGCTAAAGATCTGGTAGCATTGCCACAAAACTCTCCACCCATCATCTGAAGTCTTATGGGACTTTCCTCATCCCTTCCTCTTTCAATAAAGCCAACTTGTTCTCCATGTAGATTATTATAGTTCATTAACTTTTTTGCAAGAGTCTTGTGCTGGGATCTTGGGACTTGATCCATTACAAATATGGTCATATTTTCTACTGGATTTACTTTTATAAAATGAACTTTCATCATCTAGCCCCTTAAATTTCTTCTCTTAAAACTTTACCCAGACGCTTTATACCCTCTGCTATTTTATCTTCATCCATGCAGGAAAAATTTAACCTAATGGTGTTTTCGTGGCCACCATTGGCAAAAAAGGCTCCTCCTGGAACAAAGGCTACATCTTCCTTTAAAGCATGAACAGCTATATCTCTAGCATTCATCTCTTTAGGAAGAACTAGCCATAGGAAGAGTCCTCCTTCTGGATAGGTCCAAGTTACTTCTTTTGGAAATTCTTCCTTCATTGTCTTTATCATGAGATCTCTTCGCCCTTTATAAAGATCTTTTATCTCTTGAATATGTGCTTCTATATCATATTCTTCTAAAAACATAGCAGCCTGCATTTGGGCAAAGGTATTTGTCTGTAGATCAGAACCTTGCTTTATAAGTATATATTTTTCTATTATTTCTTTTTCTGCTGCAATCCAACCTATTCTAAGTCCCGGACAGAATATTTTTGAAAGAGTTCCAAAAAATATTACATTTCCCCCCTGATCAAAATGGGCTACAGCAGGAAGATTTTCTCCTTCAAATCTCAATTCTCCATAGGGATTGTCTTCTATTATGGCTACATTATACTCTTTTGAAAGCTCTACCAATCTCTTTCTTCTATCTATACTCCAGGTCTTTCCTGATGGATTTTGAAAATCAGGTACCAGATAGATAAATTTAATATTTTCTTCTTCCTTAAGAGTTTTCTCCAAGTCTTCCATTATCATGCCATGGTCATCTGTCTCTATTTCTACAAACTTAGGACCATAAGCTTTAAAGGCATCTATAGCTCCAAGATAGGTTGGGCTTTCACAGATTATGACATCTCCTTCATCTATAAATAACTTGCCTGTAAATTCTAAACCCTGCTGGGAACCATTGGTGATTAAGATATTTTCCTCTGTATAGTTGACGCCTAACTTCTCCATACGCTTTGCAATCATCTTTCTAAGCCCTAGATCTCCTTCTGTGGTACTGTACTGTAGAGCCTTGCCCCCGTGGGTTTCTAGGATCTTCTTGTTTATCTCCATAAGTTCATCTACTGGAAATAGCTCTGCTGCTGGAAGTCCTCCAGCAAAGGATATTATTTCTGGCTTTTGTGTCAATTTTAGCAGTTCTATAATATCCGATTCCTTCAATCTATTCATTCTATCTGCATATTTTAAACCCATATCTATTCACTCCTTTACTGTGGAAGCCTTATGGTATACATATTGCTCCAGTAGAAGCAGATGTAACAATTTTTTGATATTTTAAAAGATAGCCCTTAGCTTCAATATGCTTTGGTGTCCAGCTTTTCTTTCTAGCTGCCAGGGTCTTTTCATCTACACATAATTCTAACTTGCCCTTATTCATATCTATCTCTATAATATCTCCATCTTCTACAAAAGCTATTGGTCCACCTACTGCTGCCTCTGGTGATACATGTCCTATGGAAGCTCCTCTTGTAGCTCCTGAAAATCTTCCATCTGTAATAAGTGCTACTTCCTTGTCCATACCTATTCCAGCTAGAGCAGAAGTTGGAGTAAGCATCTCCTTCATACCTGGACCACCCTTTGGTCCTTCATATCTTATAACTAGTACTTCACCCTTATTTATATTACGACTCAAGATAGCTTCAACTACTTCATCTTCACTTTCAAATACTCTAGCAGGTCCAGAGTGAACTAACATTTCCTCTGCTACAGCTGATCTCTTTACAACAGCTCCATCTGGGGCTAGATTTCCTCTTAAGACTGCTATTCCACCAGTTTCACTGTAGGGCTTATCTATGGAAGCTATTATCTTATGGTCTAGGACCCTGTGCTTTTGGATAACTTCTCCTAGGGTTTTATTCATAACTGTAAGCACATCTTCCTTGAGCAAATCTTTTTTACTTAGCTCATTCATAAGTGCCTGCATTCCGCCTGCTTCATATAGGTCTTGTATATGATAAGGTCCTGCTGGACTAAGTTTACAAAGATTTGGTGTTTTAACACTTATACTATTTACCCTATCTAGATCCATATCTACTCCTGCTTCATAGGCTATGGCAGAAAGATGAAGCACTGTATTTGTAGAACAGCCTAGGGCCATGTCACAAACTAAAGCATTGTGAAAGGCATCATCTGTAAGTATCATACTTGGCCTTATATCTTCCTCTACTAGATTCATGATCTGCATACCAGTATATTTTGCCAGACGCATTCTCTCTGAGTATACTGCTGGAATTGTTCCATTACCAGGTAGAGCCATTCCAAGAGCTTCTGTCATACAGTTCATAGAATTGGCAGTAAACATACCAGAACAAGAACCACAACTTGGACAAGCACTGTTTTCCATTTCTCCTAATTCTTCCTGGGAAAGAGTTCCTGCATTTACCCTACCTACTGCTTCAAACATAGTGGAAAGGTCTATATTTTCACCCCTATGTTTTCCTGCCAGCATGGCTCCACCACTTACTATAATAGCTGGTAGATCAAGTCTTGCAGCTACCATAAGCATAGCTGGAACCACCTTGTCACAGTTAGGTATCATTACAAGTCCATCAAGACCATGAGCCAGGGTCATAACTTCAACCGTATCTGCTATAAGCTCTCTACTTACCAGTGAATACTTCATTCCCTCATGGTTCATAGCTATACCATCACAAACAGCTATAGAAGGAAACTCCAAGGGAGTTCCTCCTGCTATTCTTACACCTGTTTTTACAGCTTCCGCCACTTCTCTTAGGTGCTTGTGGCCTGGAACTATTTCATTGAAAGTATTTACTACGCCTATAAGTGGTTTTTTTATTTCTTCATCTATTAGTCCAAGTGCCTTCATAAGTGATCTATGAGGCGCTTTTTCTATTCCCATCTTTACATTTTGACTTTTCATAAAAACACTTCCTTAATTTCTAAATTTCATAGTTATACTACTATCTTCTTATTTCTTTAACCAGCTCATCATGCCTCTAAGATTTGCTCCTACTATCTCCATTGGATGTTCGCTTTCAATTCTCTTAGTTGCTCTGAAATATGGTCTATTTGCTTGGTTCTCTAGGATCCAATTTCTAGCAAAGCTTCCATCTTGTACTTCCTTAAGTACCTTTCTCATTTCCGCCCTAGTTTCCTCTGTTATGATTCTCTTTCCTACTGCATAATCTCCATATTCTGCTGTATCACTTATGGAGTTTCTCATATTAGTGTATCCGCCTTCATTTATCATATCAATTATAAGTTTCATTTCATGTACACACTCAAAGTATGCACTTTAAGGACTATAACCTGCTTCAACAAGAGTATCATATCCTGCTTTCATAAGCTCAGTAACTCCACCACAAAGAACAGCTTGTTCTCCAAATAAATCTGTTTCTGTTTCTTCTTGAAATGTAGTTTCAAGCACTCCAGCTCTTGACCCACCTAGTCCTGCTGCATAAGCCAGTGCAACCTTTATAGTATCTCCTGTTACATCTTGATAAGCTGCTACCAGGCATGGTACTCCTCTTCCCTCTTCATACTGGCTTCTAACTGTATGTCCTGGTCCCTTTGGAGCAACCATAAATACATTTACATCCTTTGGTGGAACAATTTGACCATAGTGGATATTGAATCCATGGGCAAATGCTAGGTATTTTCCTGGAGTTAGGTTTTCTTTTATGGATTCTTCGTAAAGTTGAACTTGCTTTTCATCATTTATAAGTATCATTATTACATCTGCCCAAGCTGCTGCATCTCCAGCAGTCTTAACTTCAAGACCAGCTTCTTCTGCCTTTTCCCAAGAAGGACTTCCATCATAAAGCCCTACTACTACATTTACTCCAGATTCCTTAAGATTTAAAGCATGTGCATGTCCTTGACTACCATAACCTATTATTGCTACCTTCTTCTCGTTTATATCTTCTATTCTACACTCTTCACCATAATACATTTTAGCCATTAATAATCTCTCCCTTTATTTTAATTTTATTGTTTCCTACTTTTACTTACAGTTTTTCCCCTCTGCTCATTGCCAAGATCCCTGTCTTTGCAATTTCTAAGATTCCAAACTTTTCCATCATATCTATAAAGCCTCTTAATTTTTCCACATCACCTGTTAGTTCTATGGTCAAGGAGCCTGGAGATATATCCAGAACCTTACCTCTATAGATATCTGCTATCTGTACAATCTGAGCTCTTGTCTCATTGTCAGCCTTTATCTTTATAAGCATCATCTCACGTCTTATAACTCCAGTTTCTGGAAATATCTTAACCTTTACCACATCTACAATCTTATAAACTTGCTTTTGAATCTGATCTAAGATCTCATCATCACCATAAACAGTTAAGGTTAGTCTGGTATAGCCTGGTTTGTTTGTTATTCCTGCAGTCATCTTTTGTACATGATAACCTCTTCTATTGAAAAGTGACATTATTCTAACCACTATACCATTGGTGTTTTTAGCTATTACAAGTATTTCATGGGTTTTAATCATTTTCAATTTCCCCCTTTATTCCCATTATCTTGGATACATCTGTGCCTGCTGGTATCATAGGAAATACATTTGCTTCTTTTTCTACTATACAATTTAATATAACAGCTTCATCAGAATTTATTAAATCCTCAAACTCATTTTCTAATTTTTCTTCAGTATCTATAGTTACAGTCTTTATTCCATAGGCCTTACCAATCATTTCAAAATCTGGATTGTAATCTAAGTCTACAAAGGAATATCTTCTGTCATTAAAGATCTCTTGCCATTGCCTTACCATTCCCAGATAGGAGTTATTCATAATAACCACCTTTACAGGCAGGTCATATTGCTTTAACATCATAAGTTCGTGATAGGTCATTTGGAAGCCTCCATCTCCTACAACCAAGATAACTTTTTTATCCCTTTTAGCTATCTGAGCTCCTATGGCTGCTGGTAGTCCAAAGCCCATGGTTCCTGCTCCTCCTGAGGTCAATATAGAGTTTGGATGCTCAAAGTCCATAAATTGTGCAGTCCACATCTGATGTTGTCCTACATCTGTAGCAATTATAGCTTCACCTTTAACAATACTATTTAATTTTATAATTACTTCTTGAGGCATAAGCTTGTCCTTATCTTGCTTTATATAGCAAAGTGGAAAATCTACCTTCCAAGAACTTACCTTATCTACCCACTCTTCATGCTTCTTTGCTTCCAATTTAACATTTAAGTCAATCAATACATTTTTAATATCTCCAACTATGGGAACATCTATAAACTTATTCTTCCCTATCTCTGCTGGATCTATATCTATGTGTATTATTTTAGCATCCCTAGAGAACTTATCTGGATCTCCTGTTATTCTGTCATCAAAACGCATGCCTATAGCTATTATCAAGTCTGTCTCATCACTTGCATAGTTGGCACTAACCGTACCGTGCATGCCCAGCATACCAAGAGCTAGTGGATGGCTACTTGGAAAAGCCCCAAGTCCCAAAAGTGTTGTAGCTACAGGTATATCACATCTTTCTGCCAACTCCAATACTTCCTTAGATGCCTTTGATTTTAATACTCCAGCTCCAGCTATTATTAAAGGCTTTTTTCCTTCATTTATAAGTTCCTTTGCCTTTCTTATTTGTATTGGATGACCATGATAAGTTGGATCATAGCCTTCTAGATCTATAGCTTGTCCAAATAGCTTTTCAAATTCATCTCTTTCTATTTCATGTAATTGTATGTCCTTTGGTATATCTATTAGGACAGGTCCTGGCCTTCCTGTAGAAGCTATAAAGTAGGCCTCTTTTATTACTCTTGGAAGTTCCCTTATATCTTGTATCAAGTAATTTGTCTTTGTAATAGGAACTGTTATTCCTACAATATCACTTTCCTGAAAGGCATCTTTACCAAGAAGATTGCTTCCTACCTGGCCTGTTATAGCAATCATAGGAGAGGAATCCATATGGGCTGTCATTATACCTGTAACCAAGTTTGTAGCTCCAGGCCCTGAAGTTGCAAGACAAACTCCTACCTTACCACTAGCTCTAGCATATCCATCAGCTTCATGAGCTGCACCTTGTTCATGTCTTGAAAAATAATGGTTTATCTTTTCAAACTTATAAATTTCGTCATATATAGGTATAACCGTTCCTCCTGGATAACCAAAAATATCTCTTATACCAAGTCTATACAATGATTCCAAAAGAATCCTTGCACCATTTATCATATCTTTTTTCATTTTTTAATCCACCTTTCTTAATATCAGTATAAAAAAAATCCCTCGTCACTAAAACACAAATGCTTGTATCTTAGGGACGAGAGATCTCTCGTGGTACCACCCTTAATTATAATTTACTCACGTAAATCAACTTTTAAAGCCAAATAAAACTAGCTCTAGCCATATAACGGTGGCACTTCTTTATATATATAAAGAATCCCGATCTCGATTACACTTTCTTCATCTTGATAGCTCTGGAGTGATTTTTATATTTTTAGAGGGAACACTGACTCTCACCAACTATCAGTTCTCTGTAGTTATCTATAAATATAACTGTCTCCGTCAAAGCTTATTTACTTTATTAAATTAAAATCAATTTTATATCAAAAGCTAACTTTAGTCAAGGCCTTTCAATAATTAATTTTAATTTAGTACCATTTTTTTAAATCCTCTTGAGTATTTCCTCTGTCATTTCCCTAGTAGTAACTGCCTCTCCTTCTCCTTTTATATCAGAAGTTCTAAATCCATCTTCCAATGTTTTTTCAACTGCTCTTTCTATCATTCTACTTTCTTCTTGAAGTCCAAGAGAATATCTTAGCATCATGCTAGCTGAAAGAATTGTTGCTATTGGATTTGCAATTCCCTTTCCTGTTATATCTGGAGCTGAGCCATGTATAGGTTCAAAAAGCCCCCTCTTGTCTTCTCCAATACTGGCAGAAGCCAATAAGCCAATGGATCCTGTTATCATGCTTATTTCATCTGAAAGAATATCTCCAAATATATTGGAAGTCAGTATAACGTCAAAGGCCTTAGGGTCTCTTATGACCTGCATAGCAGCATTATCTATATACATATGCTCCAGGCTGACTTCTGGATAATCTCTAGCCACTGATTCTACTACACTTCTCCAAAGTCTAGAACTTTCTAAGACATTGGCCTTGTCTACACTTGTAAGTTTCTTACCTCTTTCCATAGCCATTTCAAAGGCAATCCTGGCTATTCTCTCTACTTCTATTTCACTATAGATCTCCACATCATAGGCAGATCTTCCATACTCTGTATCCTTGTAGCCCTTTTCTCCAAAATATATTCCACCAGTAAGCTCTCTTACAACCATTATGTCAAAGCCATCTCTTATAATACTCTCCTTTAGGGGAGATGCATCCTTAAGTGCCTTAAAAAGATAGCCTGGTCTTAGGTTTGCAAAGGTCTTCATAGCCTTACGAAGGCCTAGTATAGCCATCTCTGGTCTCTTTTCTCGATCTAACTTATCCCAAGCTGGCCCTCCTACAGCACCAAATAGGACTGAATCTGCCTCTTGGCAGGTTTCTATAGTTTCTTCAGGTAGAGGGTCTCCATAATTATCATAGGCATAGCCACCTACTGGAGCTTCCTTATATTCAAATTGGTGTCCCCTTAAACTTCCTATCTTGTCTAAAACCTCTATGGCACAATCCACTATCTCTGGGCCTATACCATCACCCCTAGCTACTGCTATCTTATACTTCATCCCTATTCACCTTCTTACTTACGTAATTTATCAGTCCATTTTCCTCTATAATTCCTTGAATAAATTCAGGATAGGCTTGTATCTCATATTCTTCATCCTTAGTCAGATTTTTAATCTTTCCTCCTACAAAGTCAACTTCAACCTCATCACCCTGGTCTATCTTTTCTGCAGCTTCCCTGCTTTCTATTATTGGAAGACCTATATTAAATGAATTTCTATAAAATATTCTGGCAAAGCTCTCAGCTATAACACAGCTTACTCCTGAGGCCTTTATAGCTAGGGGAGCGTGTTCTCTAGATGATCCGCAGCCAAAGTTTTTTCCTCCTACCAGTACATCTCCTTCACTTACTTTCTGAGCAAAGTCTTTATCTATATCTATCATGCAATATTTTTTAAGTTCTTCAGGATCCGAGCTCATAAGATATCTTGCAGGTATGATTACATCTGTATCTATATTATTGCCATATTTAAATGCTTTTCCCATATTCTATCTTCCTCTCTTTATTTTATATCTGCTGGATTTGTTATCTTACCTGTAATTGCTGATGCAGCTGCAACTGCAGGACTTGAAAGATAAACTTCAGATGTCTCGTGACCCATCCTTCCTACAAAGTTCCTATTTGTAGTTGCTACTGCTCTTTCACCTTCTGCCAATATTCCCATATGTCCACCTAAGCATGGTCCACAGGTTGGTGTAGAAACTACTGCTCCAGCCTCTATAAATATCTTTAGCAAGCCTTCTTCCATGGCCATTAGGTATATTTTTTGAGTAGCTGGAAATATTATAGTTCTTACTCTCTGGTGTATCTTTTGACCTTCCAATACCTTGGCAGCCATTCTCAAATCTCCGATTCTACCATTTGTACAAGAGCCTATAACAACCTGATCTATCTCTATTTCTCCTACTTTATCTATCTCTCTAGTATTGTCTGGACTAGGTGGAAAGCTTATAGTAGGCTTTATTTGGCTTAAATCTATGGTGTATTTTTCGCTGTAGATAGCACCTTCATCGCTTTCATATGTCTTGTATTCTCTTGTAGAGTGTTCCCTTACATAGGCCCTAGTCTTTTCATCTACCTGAAATATTCCATTTTTAGCTCCTGCTTCTATAGCCATATTTGCTATAGTAAATCTGTCGTCCATGGTCAAGTTTCCTACACCTTCTCCAACAAACTCCATAGACTTATATCTTGCACCATCTACTCCAATTTTTCCTATTATGTGAAGTATTATATCTTTGCCGCTTACCCATTCACTTGGTTTTCCCACTAGATTAAATTCTATAGCTTCTGGAACCTTGAACCAGCACTGGCCACTTGCCATGGCAGCACCCATATCCGTACTTCCAACTCCAGTTGAAAAAGCTCCCAGTGCTCCATAGGTACAGGTATGTGAATCTGCCCCTATAACTGCATCCCCTGGTACTACCAAGCCCTTTTCAGGTAAAAGTGCATGCTCTATACCCATTTGACCTATTTCAAAATAGTTTTCGATTTCCTTTTCATAGGCAAATTCTCTCATGACCTTACACTGCTGGGCGGATTTTATATCCTTATTTGGTGTAAAGTGATCTGGAACAAGAGCTATCTTTTTCTTATCAAATACATCTTCTACACCTATCTTTTCAAATTCCTTTATTCCAACTGGGGCTGTTATATCATTTCCCAGTACCATATCTAACTTTGCTTCTATAAATTGTCCTGGCTTGACCTCTGAAAGTCCTGCATGATCTGCTAATATCTTTTGAGTCATTGTCATCTTCATATTTTCCATCTCCTCATCTTATATCTTGTTTACTGCATCTAAATAAGCATTTATACTTGCTTCCACTACATCTACGCTTACATCCCTACCAGAATATATCCTATCCTTGTATTTAAGTTTCACTGTAGCATATCCTAGAGCATCCCTACCCTCTGTTATACTTTGAAGAGAATATTCTTCTAGTGTTAAGTCCATATCCAAGGATTTTTCTATGGCAGATATGGCTGCATCTATGGGACCACCGGCAGAAGCCAAACCTTCTACTTCTTCCCCATCAATATCCAGTACCACTGATGCTACACTGGAAATTGTATTTCCGCTATTTATTACAAAACGTTTTAACTTGTACTTATCCTCTTCCCTACTTATTCCCCTAGTCAATATGACCTCTATATCACTATCATAGATAGTCTTTTTTTGATCTGACAGCTTTTTAAATTCTTCAAAGGCCCTGTTTAATTCTTCTTCATCTAGATCAAATCCCATGGATTGGATCTTGTCTCTAAAGGCATGTCGGCCAGAGTGCTTTCCAAGTACCATTTTATTTTCCTTAAGTCCTATTGATTCTGGAGTCATGATCTCATATGTTTCCCTGTTGCTAAGGACCCCATGCTGATGAATTCCTGATTCATGGGCAAAGGCATTAGCTCCTACTATGGCCTTATTTGGCTGGACATAGACTCCTGTTATACTACTTAGTAAATTGCTGGTCTTTAAGATTTCCTCAGTTACTATATTTGTACTATAGTCATATACATCTTTTCGAGTATTTATTATCATTACCAATTCTTCTAGGGCAGCATTTCCAGCTCTTTCACCTATTCCATTTATGGTACATTCAAATTGTCTAGCCCCAGCTCTTAAGGCAGCCAAGGTATTTGCCACTGCAAGCCCAAGGTCATCATGGCAGTGGACCGATATGGTGACCGAATCTAAATACTTAGACTTTTTTCTTATCTCCATTATAAAGTCATAAAACTTTTCTGGTGTCATATAGCCTACAGTATCAGGTATATTTATGATCTTGGCCCCTGCCAATATTACCCTATCAAATATTTTAGCTAGAAAGTCTGTAGAACTTCTAGTTGCATCTTCTGCAGAAAACTCCACCTCTGGAACTAAACTAGCAGCATGTTTTACCATGGACTCTGCTCTTTCTAAAACTTCTTCTTCTGTCATCTTAAGCTTGTATTCCATATGAATAGGTGATGTAGCTATAAATGTATGTATTCTAGGCTTTTTAGCCATCTTTACTGCTTGATAGGCCTTGTCTATATCCCCTTTTACAGTTCTAGCTAGGACAGCTACTGTGGAATTTTTCACCTGGCTGGCTATTTCCTTTACAGATTCAAAGTCTCCCTGAGATGCTGCTGCAAATCCTGCTTCTATAACATCTACTCCCAAACGCTCAAGTTGTTTAGCAAGTAGCAATTTTTCCCTCTTGTTCATACTGCATCCTGGTGATTGCTCACCATCTCTCAATGTTGTATCAAAAAAATGTATTTTATTATCCATTGTAATCCTCCTTTAAAATAAAAAAATCCCTCGCCTCTATAAGTTTATATAAACTTATAGGGACGAAGGATAAATCATTCGTGTTACCACCCTAATTCACAGTAATCTGCCTCTTTCTAGACTATTATCTAGTATCCATATAACGGTAGAACCCGTCCTATCCTACTAACATAGTTTTCAGATAAGCTGCATAAGAAGCTAGTATTATATATTCTTTTGATACTAACTTTCACCAGCCGTTAGCTCTCTAAGATCAAAGGGAATATTTTTCTCTTCTTAATTGCATTTATATATTTCATTTATTTATTTGTCTATTTATTATCTCTTAGTTGATTCTTTATTATGTTAAAGCTTATTATATAGTATAGCGAGGTAAAGTGTCAAGCTTTATTTCTAAGATTCTTTATATTTAGAATATTTAAGCATTATTTCCTATATCTCATTATCTATAAAAGTGCTGCCCTTGGCCTCTATTACGTCATTTATTGTGGTAAAGGCATTTGTGTCCACAGCTTCAATTATATTTTTAAGCCTAACTATTTCATTGCTATTTACAACTAGATATATTACCATCTTTTTTACCTTCTTGTATGAACCCATGCCTTCTAAAAATGTAACGCTTCTATTTAACTCATTTCTAATCTCTTCAGCTAGAGCTTCACCCTTATCTGATATTATAAAGACACTTTTTCTAACATTGAGGCCTACTCTTACCCTATCTAATATCTTCGAACTAGTAATTATTGCAATTATAGTATAGATAGCTGCTGTAAAATCAAATAATAGGGAGGATAGGATAACTATAAGACTATTTACAGTCATTAGGCTAGTTCCTATACTTATGCCATATCTTCTCCTTAGGATAGTGGCTAAAATATCAAGACCATCCTGGCACATCCTATTTTTAAAAAGTAAACCCACTCCACTACCATTTAAAACTCCTCCTATTATTGCTGCTATTAAAATATCATCTGTTGGAGCATATCTACCTAGGCCGCTGGTTAAGGTAAGTAGGAGGGAGAAAACTAGCATGGATATGGAGCCATATAGGGCAAAGTGCCTATCAACCTTTTTAAATCCATATAAAAATATAGGGAGATTTAGCAAGAATACAGTAATACCCGTAGGTATAGTAAATAAATACTGTACCATTATACTTATTCCCCCTATGCCACCACTTAAGAGCTTATTTGGAATAAAGAAAAGATTTATAGCTATGGCACACAATGAGTTTGCAAATAATATGATCAAAAGATTGGTCAATATTCTTTTCCATTTCTTGCTGGATTTATTCATCTACTGCTCCTTATCTTTTATTTAAAGCTTTCTAATAATCTCTCTTCTCCTGCAGCATATTTAACCATAGTAATTCCAGTTATTCCATAGATCAAGGAAATAATAGGAGTTATATAATTTAATAGGGCAAAGGGTGCATACTGGGTATAGGAAACTTGTAGCATCTCCATGGCAAATACTGCATTGGTACTCCAGGGAATCAGCACTGCTCCCAAGGTTCCACAGTCTTCTATGATCCTAGAAAGATTTCTAGGCTTTAGATCATGCTTTTCATAGAGTGGAGACATTAAGGTACCTGTCATTACTGCTGAAAAGTGCATGGATCCACTCATCATAGAGGCAAAATAACTCATGATCATGGTACTAAAAACCAAACCTCCATCTGTCTTTAGATTTCCAGCTATTCTTCCAAGTATAACATTTAATATTCCTGACTCTCGCATAATTCCACCTAGTCCCAAGGCAAAGATCATTAGGGCAACTACTCCAGACATGCTTAAAATTCCGCCTCTATTTAATAGATCTAAAACCAAAGGGTTTTCTGATTCTAGTACAATTCCACTCCAAAGGGAATTTATAGTTTCAGCTAGTCCTGCTCCTTGATAAAATATAGCTATAAGTGCTCCTATGATACCACCAACTAAAATTGTAAATATTGGAGATTGCTTTTTATATAACATAAAAAATACAATTATTGCAGGAATTAAAGTTATCCAACTAATATTAAAAATCGAGCTTAGAGAATCTGTTATTGAATTGATATTTGCAACATCTAAGCTATTGCTACCGTAATTAAAGCCTATTATTAAAAATACAATTAAAGATATTATGTATGCTGGGAAAGTTGTATACACCATATGTCTAATATGTGTAAAAAGATCTGTTCCAGATACTGCTGGTGCCAGGTTAGTACTATCTGAAAGTGGAGACATCTTATCTCCAAAATAAGCTCCAGACATTACTGCCCCTGCTGTTATTCCTGGAGGAATACCCAGTCCTGTACCTATTCCCATCATAGCTATACCAACTGTTCCCATAGTAGCCCAGGATGATCCAGAAGCCAGGGAAGTTATAGAACAAAGTACTATAGCCGTTACCAAAAAGAATCTAGGTGATATGATTTTCAAGCCTGCATAGATAATTGTTGGTACAGTTCCTGATCCTATCCAGCTTGATATCAATAGACCTACAGCCATTAACAAGACTATAGATTGCATGGCCTGCCTTATCATATTAAAGGCACTATTTTCTAGATCCTCGTATTTCACACCTAGTCTCATTGCAAATAATCCCATTATTACCCAACTTATAAACATCAATACCTGTAATTGCAACTTTAAATAGATCAAGCCTATGGCCATAAAAACTACTATTGTTCCTAAAGATAAAATTGAATAAGCTAAACTGGGTACTTGTCTTTCATTTTTCATATAAATTCCTCCTTTATTTTTCAAATGTTCCCTTAACTATTGCCTGTCCATCCTCTAAAATCATTCTTCCTCTTGCAAAAACTTTATCTATGGATAGATCTTCATTTAAAATTAAGATATCAGCATCTGAAGCTTTTTCTAAGCTACCCTTTTGAGGGTATATAGATAATTTCTTAGCCACATTTTTAGTGACCAGCTTTAAAGCGTCCTCTATTTTTATATTTTCCATTTCCAGCATATCCTTGAATTCACCATAAATAGTTTCTATCTTTGAAGCTGTCATACTTTCTATAGTTCCATCCTCATTGTACTTGGCAGCACTGCCGTTAGCATCTGAACTCATAGTGATATTTTCTATAGGACCCCCTTGACTAAGATAGATATCCAGGGCTTGACTTGCCTTAAGCGTGTTTGGGAAGAGAGTCTCCTTATTGAGGCCTGAAGATATATCTATGCTTCCTCCTAGCTTGGCAAATTCTATAGACTTATAGAATAGCTCCTCTGTCCTATTTACATGGGTTGGAACTATGTGGGGAATCAAGATAGGTCTTTCATTTACTATTTCAAATATCTTATCTAGTCCCTCCCTATCATCTCCCATATGTAGGTGGAGGATTCCCAATATTCCCTTTAGCATTCCTCCAACTCTAACATCAGATAAAGTTCTCAAGAGTTCATGCTTACTAGGATAAGAGCAGCGATGGTCAGATATGGCTAGCTTTAATCCTCTTACCTTATCTATTAGGGAGATGTCTTCTCTCACATTGCCCATTATAGTAGGTGATGGGAATTCATAGGCTCCAGTAAAGATATAAGTAGATAGGCCTTCTCTTTCTAAGCCCTTGGCCTTGGCAAGGAGGGCCTTTAGATCTCTATTTGTTCCATCTGTTCCCAATAGACCTACAAGACTGGTAACTCCAGACTTTGAGATTTGAGAAAAGTTTATCTCCGGTGTTCTAGTTTCAAATCCTGATTCTCCACCAGCTCCTAATATATGTACATGCTGGTCAATAAAACCAGGTGCAATTATCTTGTTTTTAGCATCTATAATTTCTATATCTCCTATAATATCTTTTATCCCATCAAAATTTCCAATGGCCTCAATCTTATCATTAGAAATCAGAATATCAGCTTCTCCTAGGTATTCTGGTGAGTAAATAGATCCACCTTTAATTAATATCATATAATCCTCCTCTAAAATTCTTTGTTTATAGGTATCTAATTTTATATCATATTCTAAATATTGTGTCAACATTAAGATTTTTCTATAAATTCTTTTATAGGGATTTTATTTCTATAACTAGGACCCCTAGCCAAGCATAAAAAATAAGCTAGTAAGAAACTCTTTTTTTCTAGAGTTTATTACTAGCTTATTTCTACTATGTTTATTTCCTTCTTTTAACTATACTCTTGTTAATCTTCTACTAATCTTTTTTCCCCTTCAAGCTCTCTTATAGGACTGACATCTTGAACATATTCTAGGGTTCCAAGATATTCTCCCCCTTCATTTCTCACAGCAAAAAATCTAATGAGAACAAATCTTTCTCCCATTTGGATCCAAAAGTCCTCACTATCTTTTTTACCTGACTTAAAATCATCTACTATCCTATCTACCATATGGACAGATCCAGGTGGATGACAGTTAGCCACTTCCCTTCCTATTACCGCCTTTGTACGAGTAAATATCCTGTGCTCTCCCTTAGAGAAGAATTTCACCTTATCATTCTTATCTACAAAGGATACTTCTCCAGGAATAACTTCAAATATACTCCTTAACTCTTCTGGACTTAGGGAGCCATTTTCAAACTTGATGCTTCCAGTTTCTACTTCTTCTTCTTCTACTTTACTTTCTTCATCTCTCGGCTTTATCCGTCTATCTTCCCAGGTCTTTTCTGGGGCAATAAAGGCATATCCTACTTCGTCTGATTCCTTGTAGATGGCAATCCACTCTTCTTCTGTAAGTGTTTCTAGGCTCATTGGAAACAAGATACTATCTTCTTTAAATATCATCTCTTGTATTTGATCCACACAAGCTTCTATCTCTTCAACAAGTTCTCTCTTGTTGCCAATATAGTTTTTTAACTTTAACATTATACTTTTTATCTTTTCTCTTATTTCATCGTCTACTCCCCACATAACCTTAGGTGGAGCTGTTACCCCATGTTTTTCCAGATAGGGAAATATTAGATTTTCCTTTCTACTATAGTGCTTGTCTATATCCCATAAAAAGTTAAAATCTTCTCTCAACTTTAATACATTTTCCTCTGAATCCTCATCTTTAAAGTCTTCTAAATTTGGATTTAAAGTGCCTTCTATATATTCTTCTAAAGCTTCATTTTCTTTTTTCAATGTGTATACTGGATGGCCTGGAACTTGCTCTGGGTGATGGATTTCATCTAAAGACCCTTTAAAAACTGCTGCATGAACATCACATAGATTTTGTATCTCTTCAATAGGAAGTCCTTCCTTCACAAGCTGAACTTCCATCCTTCCTATTTCAGCTGGAGAAACCCCATCTATTACCTTTGCAAATTTTTCCCTAACCTCTTCTACAGTCTTTCCTTCATGGAGTTCTCTTATTACTTCCTTTAGCTTTTCCTGCCTATACTTACTATTGTTCAATCCTTCGCTCATAATATCCCTCCAGAGATTTATTTTTTAAATCTATATTTGCTTCAACTATACTTATACCCATAATAGCCTATATCTAAATGAAAATCTTAAAACTAGTTTATAATTATAGGACTATCTCTCCTCCTTTTATGATAATATAGTAGAAAAGATTAAATTTTTAAATCAAGTAATTTATACCTAGGAGGACTTAAATATATGAAGAAAGTATTTAAATTTATTAGCTCAATCCTATTCTTGGGAATTATATTTCTAGCCTTTTTATTTGTAAGGGACAATATCCAGGATCAGGGGGATCTTCCAGAAGAAGATTATCACAGCCAATACATATGTGTTTTGGATAGGGAGGATAAATCTATAATAGCTAAACTCAACTCTAGCAGCAAGGCCTATCCAGCATCCTTAACTAAAATCATGACCACCCTAGTAGCTCTAGAAGAAATAGAGGATATATCCCAAACTGCTCCAGTAGATGTAGCCACCTATCAGGATATGGTAAGTAAAAATGCATCTATGGCAGGTTTTTATGGCCGTGAACCCACTAGCTATAGGGATCTGCTCTATGGCACCATCCTATCTTCTGGTGGAGAAGCTGCCAATTCTCTAGCTATAAATATCTCCAATTCTACTGAAGAATTTGTCAAGCTTATGAACCTTAAGGCCAAGGAATTAGAATTAAAGGATACTAACTTTACAAATCCAGAAGGCCTACACAATAAGGATCAATACACCACTGCAGAGGATATGGCTAAACTACTAGACCATGCCTTAGAAGATGGAGACTTTAGGGCCATATTTACCAAGGAATCTTTTTTAACCACATCTACCTTGGACCATCCGGGAGGAATCCAATTAAGATCCACTGTACTTTCAGTTTTACACCGCTTTCCCCAGGATGGCTTCCAGATAATAGGCGGTAAATCTGGGACTACTTCAGAAGCTGGCCAGTGTTGGGCCAGTCTTGGAATAAAGGATAACAAGGAATACATTGTAATAGTCATGGGAGCAGAATTAAAGGATGTAAGTCATCCAACTAACAAGCATATAGAAGACACAATAAAACTTTATGAAAATATAAAATAAATAGACCTGAGTCAATTTACAGACTCAGGTCTATTTTTATAATCTTTCTTCTTCTTTTTCTATAAAAACATAGTTACTAGGATCAGATAAGTCTTCCCTAAAGACATAATCCAATCTATTATATTTTTTAATCTCCTGTGGATCTTCAATCTTGTTTTCTGCCATAAATCTCACTATGTCTCCCCTTGCCATCTTGGCTAGGGTTCCCTTTTCTATAACTCTTCCCTGGATTATCTGGCCAAATCTAAGCTTAATCATACTAGTATCGTCGTCTAAATATTTAGAAATTGCCCTGCTATATTCCACTGAAGCCAGATCTATAATACAACCTGTCTCTCCAAAGAGTTTTTTGGCAATCTTATCCTCCCAAAAACTATACAATGAACTATACTTCCAATCTATTAACTTGGATTTCATCTCCAATCTATAGGGAACAATACCATCAAAGGGTCTGACTATACCATAAAAGCCTGATAGGATTCGTAAATGCTCTTCTAAATAATCCAGCTCCTCATAGGAAAACACATCTGAACCCATATATTGATATTGTAGCCCTTGAAAGGATAAGATAGCTGGGGTTAAATTACTATATAAGTCCATAACTTGGATTCTTTCAAAGTTTTGCCTTGTAAGATTATCACTAGCTTTCCAAATAGATTGTAAATCATCATAGCTTAAGCTCTGAAGATAGTCTTTTAATATTTGGGTCTCCTCCATAAATTCAGGCATCTGCCTATGGACCAGGCTATCATTATCTCGCTTCATCGTTTTAGCAGGGGATATTATAATCCTAATAGCTATCACTCCCTATAATCTAGAATTAATATATATCATATCATTTATATAAGATAAAGTTAAGAAATTAATAAGCTGGGCAAGAAATATTTAAAAATTATTCTTTACCCAGCTTATTAATTATTATTTTAATTTAGTTTTTCTTCTACATTATAATTACTTAACTTTAAATTTTATACATATTCAAAATCATCATCTGCTTTAAACCAAGTTTTTCTCTGTAAATGTAAGAAGTAACTAATAACAGCGACTATTACATATCCTATTGCAAATTCAGATTTTAAATTTAATCCTAACTGTCCTGCATGAATAAATCCTGTTGCAGATAAAACAGCTGCTACAAGTGATACTATAGCCACTTTATCTAATCTTTTATCAATTATAAATACAGTGATTGAACTAAGCAATATTCCAATCAATATTGCTCCTGATTTTACCCCCGAAACACCATTCCACATTACACCATTCTCCATAAGAGCGCTTGTTACTTCTGCTCCATATCCATCTAAACCATTCGCTTGGATTTCATTCCAAACTCCTACTGATCCTAAAGTTCCTGAAATTTGACTAAACATATAATCAGCCACCGGAGGTACCATTGCAATCCCAACTGCAGCATAATGTTTAACTTTTACTTCTTTAAATGCTTGTGCTACCATAACTATAGCACACCAGAGAAATGTTACTGCACAAACTGCCGGAGGTACCATTTCGCTTAAAAATGTAAATAGCCCGAATACCCCTGCTAGTCCTAAAACAATTCCTGTAATAGCTGAATAACCTATACCTGCATCTGTTTTTTTAAGTCCTGCGTGTCCTAACCATACTGTATTAGGAACCACTCCTCCAAATACTGCAGATACCATTGTACAAATTCCATCTGCAAACTGAGCTTCTCTAACAGAGTAATTATCGCCTGCTACTTGTGCCGATTCAACATTATCCATAGTTTCAACAAAGTTATATATTTCCACTGGGATAATTATTGCTAAGTAAGGTATAACAACAGCAAAACCATTAATTAATCCTTGTACTGTTGTAACTGGATTGGGGAAATAAAATCCTACACCTGTAAAGTCAACTTGTGTCCTTCCTAATGCATATGCATATACTATACCACCAACAATTGCTACAGCTATTGGTGGGATTTTTTTAGGAAATAAATAACCTCCAAATACCCCTAATAAGGCTACTGCCAAAACTGGTAAACCAACTAACGGATCTCCATATACATCAAATACACCTTGGGTAGCCATCCAAATAAATCCAATCCCTGCAATAGTTCCAAGTAGTGCAGCTCTAGGCAATTTATCTTTTACCCATTGTCCAAAGAAACCACCTATAAACTCAATCACACCACCTATAAAGCATGCTGCAACTGCTGCTGACCAAGCAAGTTCTGGGTCTCCTAAGCCATAGCTAAGTGGCATTATAACACCATATAGGATAACAAACATTGCTGGAGTGGAGACACCTGAGGGCAATGCAGTAACATCTGTTCTATTTTCTTTTTTAGCAAGCCTATAACCCATATAAGCATACCACAGTCCACCAACTAATAAGCCAATTGACATTCCTGGTATAACTCTTCCAAATACTATCTCATCAGGCCATCCTAGTACCCCGCTAAGAGTTGCTATCACTATAATATAATTTATTATATTATTTGGGATAAGGTAAGCTAACCCTCCAATATCTCCTCTACGAAAAAATTTTATTTTATTAATGGTTCCATCAGAATTTGAATTTGTCATTGTTATTACCTCCTTATTTAGGAACTTCTATATCAATGAAATCAAAACTTGTAACATCAAATAATCCAACATCTGTGAGTTTTATTTCTGGTATAACTGCTAAAGACATGAATGATAGTACCATAACAGGTTCTAAATGACTATGAATGCTAAGCTCTTTATGAGCAGTATTGTGGATTCTGATAAGTTCATCTTTGACCATTTCTCCGTTTTTATCACTCATAATTCCACCTATAGGCATTGACATTGTATCTATTACTTTATTATTTTTCGTAATTACTATGCCTCCGTCTTGCTTGATTAAGGTTTTTATTGCCAGCTCCATATCATCATCATTAACACCAACTGCAATAATATTATGAGAGTCATGAGCAATTGATACAGCTATGGCCCCTTCTTTAATTCCATAATCTTTTAATAGAGCTACTGCAACATTTCCAGTGTTTTGATATCTTTCAACAACTGCTACCTTGCAGATATCGTTTTCTCTATCATAAACAAAATTCCCACTTTCATCTCTATTTACTCTTGCTGTTTCTTTAGCAGTTAAAACTCCTCCTGGCAGAACTTTAATTACATAGACATCTTCTGACTTCAATTGTAATTTGAGCTTATCCTTTGAAAAATCTTTAACTGTAAATCTTCCTCTAACCTTTTCTATACTATGCTTTTTAATTTCAGGTAAATATTTACCATCTCTGCCAACTTCTTCTCCCTTAATAAAAACTTGACTAACTTTAAAGTCTTCAAGATTATCAAACAATACAATATCAGCTCTTAATCCTGGTGCAATAGCTCCTCTGTCATCTAATTTAAAACATTCTGCTGCATTTAAAGTTGCCATTTGGATAGCTGTTATTGGATCAACATCATTGTTTACGCATATTCTTAATAAGTTATCTAAGTGTCCTACTTCAAGTATAGTTTTTGGCTGAAGATCATCAGAACACAGTAGACACCTTCTGCTATTTTCAGTTGTTAAGCCTTTAATTAAATTTTCTAAATCATGACAAGCTGATCCATGTCTCATCAAAACAAACATACCACGTGAAATTCTATCTAACATTTCTTCTACACTAGAACATTCGTGATCAGTTCTAACTCCTGCCGCCGCATAAGCATTTAAATCTTTACCTTTTATATTTGGACTATGTCCATCAATGAGTTTATTATTATTTTTTGCTACCATTATTTTTTCTAAAACTTCTTCTGTTCCATTTATTACTCCAACATAATCCATGAATTCCCCAAGTCCAAGGATATTTTCATTTTTGATTGGTTCTTTCATTACATCTGCATCTATTATAGCTCCTGCATTTTCAAATGGAGTCGCTGGTACACAGGATGGAAGCATAAATTTAACATCTAAAGCTGTATTCTTTGAAGCTTCTAACATATACTCCATACCATCCATTCCACAAACATTTACAATTTCATGTGGATCTGCAATAATTGTTGTTGCTCCATGAGGAACTAAGAGCCTACCAATTTCTTCTGGACTAAGATAAGCTGATTCTATATGAATATGAGAGTCAATAAATCCTGGTGAAGCATATCGACCTTCTGCATCAATCTCTTCTTTGCCATTATAGTTACCAACACCAGCGATACTGCCATTTGTAATGGCAATATCACCTTCAATTATTCTATGATTATATACATCAACTATTTTACAATTTTTAATAACTAAATCTGGTAATTCCCTTCCAGCAGCTACATCTATCAAGTTTTTTAAGTCTTTTATATCCATAGATTTCATCCTCCAAATCAATTATATTAACTATTAGTTAAAATATCTTTTTTGAATCTATTCTTCTATCAATTCAAGAATAGGATCAAATATCCTAAGATTAACATAATCTACAGGTCCTACATCAGTAATTGCATAATCAGGGATAGCTGTAATTGTTAAGAAAAACATCCACATTATAGGCTCTTCTAGTTCTGATCCTATAGAACGTGCTGCTTTTTTAAGAAGTGTTGTTTTTTCTGAAACCTCTTCTGGTTCTGAGTCACTAACTATTCCTCCAACTTCTAGTGGTAAGAATTCAATAATCTCTCCATCTGCTACTACTATCTGACCACCACCATTTTCAATTAAATGATTTACAGCCATTGACATATCTTCTGGATCTACTCCCATTACTATTATATTATTATCATCTGGACAAGCTGATGAAGCCATAGCTCCTTTTTTAAGGTTCCAACCTGAACAAAACGCCAGTGATTTGTTGTCATTGCGACCATGTCTTTCTAATACTGATACCATTATGGCATCTTGCTCAGTATCTGGAAGAACTATTCCATCTTTTACTTCTAAAGTTACATCTTTTCTTTTTCTTACAAATGGCCCTTTAACATCCATTGAAAGTACTTTAGCTTTACCATTTTTAATGTCTACCTTATATTCAAAATCTTCTTTAGTAGTCATATCACATTTCAATTTTCCTGATAGTGCTGAAGTTCTATCTGGAGCATTAAGTTGAAAATTGAGTTTATTGTTTTCTGCTACTATATTACCATCACTAATTACTTTTTCTACATTAAAAGTTTCTGGTGAGTCTATTATTAGTATATCTGCAATTCTTCCTGGAGAAATTGAACCTATCAAATCATCTATTTTATAAGTTTCTGCACTATTAATTGTTGCCATTTGTATGGCTGTCATTGGTTCAACGCCTTCTTTAATAGCTTTTCTTACAACATAGTCTAAATGCCCCGTATTTAACACATCAGTTGCAGTAACATCATCTGTACAAAAGCTTACTCTTCTTGCTAAATCTGGATTTACTTGAGTAATGGCTTTAATATTTTCTTCTAAGAATGGTGTAATAGTTGATTCTCTTATGATCATATGCATACCTTTTCTTATTTTTTCAACTACTTCTTCATGAGTATAACTTTCATGGTCTAATCTTACTCCCGCTGTTAAATAACCGTTTAAATCATTTCCACGAGCCATAGGAGCACAACCAAATACTGGTAGTCGGTTTACCTTTGCTATAGCCATCGCACCTAGAGTATCTTCATCTTCTTCTTCAATAAATTCTCTTACAGTTTCCCATACTCCAAAACATTGATCCCACTTTTGAACTTCTTCATGAACTGATGGGTCAATATTAAATGCAACTGTAGATTCTGGTATAGTATAAGGAGTTTTAAATGGAGCCCCCCAAAATACTTTCATAGGTAATTCTTCTACTTCTTTAAAGACTTCCTTTAGTCCTTCAAGGCCTGAAACAGATATATATCCATCAAGTCCTGAAACAATACTTGTTGTTCCACGAGGAACCACTGCTTTAGCAAAGCTAGTAATACTCATTAAACTACATTCGCTATGAATGTGTCCATCTATCAATCCTGGACTTAAGTACTTGCCTGTGGCATCAATAATTTCTGTGTCTTCACCAATATAATCCTCAACATCTCCTGTTCCTACAATCGTTTTCCCATAGATTGCAACATCTGCTGGATAGATTTCATTGCTCATTACATTAATAAGATTACCATTTTTAATTACTTTTGTTGCTGGTATCATAGCTCTTCCTGCTCTTACCAATGTTTTTAAATCTTCAACTTCTTTTTTCAGATCAAAATTTTCGACTTTCTTTTTCATATTTAAACCCTCCATTTTTTTATTTGGTGCGCTGACAATTTATGTCAGTCAGGTTTCCCGTCCTAATAATTGCACCTGAAGAATTTTAATATAAGATTATTTTTCCTTATTTATTGATAAGAAAAAATAATAATATTTAATTTTTAAAAAACTTATTCTCTCGTAAATTAAATGTATATGTTCCAAATATATATAACTAAAGGATATAATTATCAGCCAGGTTTCACGTCCTGTAATTATATCCTTTAAGAATTTTGAATATTAAATTTTATATTGTATTTATATCCTTAATTTTAGTTTGTAGTATTCTCTCTAAGTAATAGTTTTTTAATTTATTCTCTTTAGAAGTGACTAAAGGATATAATTATCAGTCAGGTTTCACGTCCTGTAATTATATCCTTTAAGAATTTTAAATATTAAATTTTATATTGCATTTATATCCTTAGTTTCAGTTTGTAGTCTTCTCTTTAAGTAATAGTTTTTTTAATTTATTCTATTTAGAGGTGACTAGAGGATATAATTATCAGTCAGGTTTCACGTCCTGTAATCATATCCTCTAAGAATTTTTAAGTATTAAATTATATTTCTGAATTGTTTGAATATTATATTAATTAAATTATAGCAGCTACTAATTTTTTTGTCAATACTTTTTTAAAATTTAATTTTATAATCTAACATACAATAAAATCCATTATATAAACTAGCTATTCATTTTATTGATTATAACTTTCCCTACAGATCTTATAATTCTCCTAAGATTCTCTTGTTTATTCTATTGGATTCATAGATTACCCTTTCACTATCCATTGTTAAAAGTTCTCCATCCTTGTATAGGAGCTCTCCATCTACCATATTTAAGCATATGTCACTTGCTTGAGCTGAGAATATGATATTGGATAGGACATCATGAACTGGTTGAAGGTGAGGCTTATCAAAGTCATAGACAACTATATCTGCCCTGTTTCCAACTTTTATCCCTCCTGTATCCTTTCTTCCTTGAGCTCTGGCTCCATTAATAGTTGCCATTTGGAAGATCTCCTTGCTGGTCATAAAGAGGGGATCATGATTTATACCCTTATTGGCCATAACTGATAAGTTGATTTCCTCCAACATATTTAAGTTATTGTTAGAAGATGCACCATCTGTTCCAAAGCCTAGTCTTATTCCCTTTTCCATCATTCTTTTAATAGGGGCAAAGCCGCTTCCAAGCTTTAAGTTACTTGATATACAATGAGCCACTGTGACATCCTTAGCCTTTAATATGTCCATATCCTCTTCTTCCACCCAAACACAATGGGCTGCTACTAGAGGATTATCCAGCAGACCACATTTTTCAAGATATGCACTAGGTGTAAGGCCGTGTCTGCTTATAGATTCTTCATGTTCATGCTTGGTTTCTGAAATATGCGTTTGAACTATTATTTCTTTTTCCTTGGCATAGTCTGCTAAAAATCTAACCAAATTCTCAGTTGAAGTGTATTCAGCATGAAGAGCTATATCTATCTTAATCCTATCCTCTTCTCTGTTCTTTAAAAGTTCATAAGTTCTATTTGTATCCTTAATTCCCTTTAGTTCTTGGAAGTTTTTCACCTCATCTCCCCCAGCTATTCCGTGGGAGATATTGGCCTTTAAGCCACTTACATCTATAGCTCTTATTATATCTTCTATATAAAAGTACATATCACTAAAGGAACTGGCACCACTTTTTATAAGTTCTATGGCACCTAACTGACTTGCCCAAAAACAATCTTCTCCCTTTAATCTATCTTCATAGGGAAATATTCTTTCAAATAGCCACTTTTGAAGAGATAGGCCATCCCCATAGCCCCTAAGTATTGTCATGGGTATATGGCAATGGATGTTGAAAAAACCTGGTGATAGGACCTTGTTCTTGCCTTCATAAACTTCTCCACTATAGTCCTTAGGTACTTCTTTGCCAATATACTTTATCTCTTTTCCCTGGGTTAAAAGATTCATATTTTCCTGTATTTCATAGTTCTCATCTATAATTGTTATATCTTTAAAAAGCATAAGCTTTCCCCTTTCTATCTAATATTTTTTTATGCTATCTATTATATTCTTTACAAAGGCCTCCCTATCTATATGAAAGCCTACCTGTGCATTGGGATTCTTATTAAATCTATCCTCCAAGCTAGCAACGGTCATCCCCCTAGTAAGCTTTCCCTGGACTTCTACTTCCACATAGAGTGGCCTGGTCTTTACCAGCTCTGGATTTGCTACAGCCAAAAGGGCCACTGGATCATGAAGGTGACATCCATCAAATCCTGTACTCCTATGAAAGATCATTAGATTTTCCAAGATCTCAACTAATAACTTTGCCACCTTATTGTCTATCTTTTTTATCTCTTCTATATCTTCCCTATATACATTGGCCTGGTGAGTTATATCAAGGCCGCTCATGGTTATTGCTAGACCTGATTTAAATACTATATCTGCAGCTTCTGGATCTACATATATATTAAATTCAGCTACAGGACTACAGTTTCCTCCCCTTATAGCTCCTCCCATAAGAGAGATCCTTTCAATTTTTCTCTTTAATTCTGGATACTTCTTTAAAAACATGGCTATATTTGTAAGAGGACCCATAGCTACTAAATTTACTTTTTCCTTTGAGTCCCTAAGAATATCCCCCATTAAATCTATGGCATGTTTTTCACTCTTTTTAAAACGGGCTTGGGGAAGCTCTATACCATATATACCATCATCTCCATGAACCTCTGGAGCTACTTGCAGGTCACGGATCAAGGGTCCAGCAAATCCAAAGGCAACTGGCACATCTATGCCAGCAAAACTTAAGACCTTCAAGGCATTCATTCCCACTTTTTCTAGCCTTTGATTACCTCCTACCACTGTCACTGCCCTTAAGTCTATATTTTCATTTTTCCCAGCTAAAAGCAGAGCTACTACATCATCAAGTCCTGGGTCACAATCTATTATTACTGGCAATTTTTTATTCATAGTTTCCTCCATCTACTTCAGTTTTTGTGGGAAGTGAGCTTTGGGCTCCAAATTTTTGTACTGTTAGGGAGGCTGCCCTCTGTCCCCTATCTATACTTTTTTCCATATCCCCATTTTCTATAAAGGAAGAGACAAATCCTCCTATAAAGCTATCTCCTGCAGCTGTAGTGTCCAGTGCTTTTACCTTATAGCTCCTATAGAATTTATGCCTATCCTTATTTATATAGAGAACTCCCCTGCTTCCAAGAGTAACTATTATTTCCTTTATACCCTTGTCCAACAAGATCCTAGCAGCCTTTAAGATAGAGTTTTTACTCTCTACTTCTAAGCCTACTAGCCTGGCCAGCTCATGCTGGTTGGGAATAAGTATATCTATATTCTCTATTGTTTCTTGATCTAAACTTCTGGCAGGAGCTGGATTCAATATGGTGGTCTTGCCTAAACTCTTAGCTAGTTTTAAAGCCTCTTTTACACTTTCTAAGGGTATTTCCAGTTGAAGCAATACTAGCTTGGAATCCTTAAAAGCTTCTTTATTTCTTTCTATATACTCCCCATCTAGTTCCCAGTTTGCACCTGGTATAACTACAATATTATTGTTCCCTTTCTTGTCTACATTTATAAGGGCAATTCCACTTTCTTTTCTTCCTCTTTCAACTAGGTCTATATCTACTCCTGACTCCTCCATAGCTTCCAATAAAAGATCTCCAAAGAGATCTTGACCAACTTTTCCTAAAAATGAAACATCTCCTCCAAGCTTCCCTATGGCCACAGCTTGATTTGCACCTTTTCCTCCTGCTATTCTCTCCAAGCTCTTTCCTAAAACAGTCTCTCCAGGCCTTGGTATTTCATCTAGTCTGACTAAGAGATCCATATTTATACTTCCAAGTACCAGAATCCTATCCATGAGCTTCCTCCCCTACTAAAAATATGTATTTCTTTTTATTTCTTTGCTTATATATTATCATATTTAACAAAAAAACCTAGCTACAAAATAAATTGTATCTAGGCTTGTTTTTTATATTTTAAGCAAGTTCAAGAGCTATCTCCATCATCTGTGTAAAGCTCTTTTCCCTCTCTTCTGTTGTAGTTACCATCTCTTTAACAAGAGAGTCTGATACTGTAAGTATTGTAAGGGCATTGACTCCCGCTTCTGCTGCATTACAATATAGGGCATAGGCTTCCATCTCAACTGCTAGGATTCCCATCTTTGCCCATCTTTGGTAGATATCAGGTGTATCATTGTAAAATATATCACTTGTAAGTATATTTCCAACCTTTACATCTATATTTTTTCCTTCAGCAACTTTTTTAGCCTTATAGAGCAGATCCCATGAAGCTAGGGCTGAAAATGTTCCAGGCAATCTATATTGGTCAGCATAGTTTGAATTTGTACTAGCTCCCATTGCTAATATAACATCATATAGGTCTAAATCTTTACTGTATGCTCCACATGAACCTACTCTAATGAGATTCTTTACTCCAAACTCATGTATAAGTTCATAGGAATATATACCTATGGAAGCTGTTCCCATACCTGTACCCATAACAGATATTCTCTTTCCCTTATATGTTCCAGTATAGCCATACATATTTCTTACTTCATTAAATTGAACTAGATCTTCTAAATATGTCTCCGCTATAAATTTAGCCCTTCTTGGGTCTCCAGGAAGCAGTATAGTTTCAGCTATATCTCCTTTTTTAGCATTTATATGTGGTGTACTCATCTTTATCTCTCCTTGTAACTATATGAAAGAGCAATTTTTCCTAAGCCTCTATCATATGTTTTATTTTATTATATCATACAATAAGATTTTTTAGTAAAAACCAAGCTCTATTCTTTAAATAAGGAACAATTCTTCATCCTATCTATAGCTTCAATTATCTCTTCCTTATTTGAAGCAAAGGAAAATCTTATATAGCCTTCACCTGCAGAACCAAAAGCACTTCCTGGTGTAGTTATAACCTGTGTCTCCCTGATTAAGGTTTCAGCCACTTCCTGGCTGGAAAGATTTAAGTCCTTAATATTTGCAAAGGCATAAAAAGCTCCCTTTGGCATCTTGCAAGTAACTCCCTTTAGTTGGTTTAGTCCATTTACTAAAAGATCCCTTCTTTGGGCATATTCTTCTACCATTTCTCCCACCCTATCTTGAGGTCCATTGATAGCTTCTATAGAAGCATATTGGGCTATGGAATTTACACAGGAGGATATATTCTGCTGGAATCTAACCATTGAAGCTATAGCTTCCTTAGGTCCTTGAGCATAACCTACTCTCCAACCTGTCATGGCATAGGTTTTAGATAGGGAATTTATAGTTATAACATAGTCTTTGAATTCTTCAACAGAGCCTAGACTAAAGTGTTCATACTCATCATAAACTAACTTTTCATAGGGCTCATCAGATATGATCATAAGATCATATTCCTTAGCTAATTTTCCTATTTTTCTTTGTTCTTCTTCTGGTATAATGCCTCCTGTAGGATTGGAAGGAGAGTTTATCATTATCACCTTGGTCTTGTCTGTTATCTTTTCCTTTATAGCGTCTGCCTTAATAGTAAATCCCTCTTCTTCAAAGGTATCCACTAAAACTGGTACTCCACCTAGCATTGTTATCTGTCCTAAATAATTAGGCCAGTAGGGATTGGGGACTATAACTTCATCTCCAGGATTTACAAAGGACATAAGAGATATGGCCAGGGCCTCTCCAGCCCCTGTAGTTACTATTATCTCATCTTGAGGGTTTGCCTCTATATTATTATCTCTCTTTAGCTTTCTTGCCAGGGCCTCCCTAAGTTCTATCATACCAATATTAGAAGTATATTTTGTATAATCCTTGTCCAGAGCTTCCTTGGCAGCATCCTTAATGTTTTCTGGAGTTGTAAATCCAGGTTCTCCTATACAAAGATTTATAACATTGTCATAATCACTTGCTAGATCAAACATCTTTCTAATACCTGAGGTAGTAATATTTAAAGCATTTCCACATAATCTCATAATCTAAACTCCTTCATCTATTATATTTTATTTTATTTAACTTTGGTTTCCAACTTAATTATCTCTGATTTATCTTAGTATATCCCATATATAAATCTATTGTCAATACTAGGAAAGTCTAGGATTTTATATTGACCAGGATATAAAAAAAGAATAGGTCTCCCTATTCTTTAAGATAAAAATCTCCTTAAAAATTCCTTTGTTCTCTCTTCTCTTGGAGTGTTGAAGATTTGATCTGGAGCACCTTCTTCTACTATTACTCCATCGTCCATAAAGATAACCCTATCGGATACATCTCTTGCAAACTCCATCTCATGAGTTACTACAACCATTGTAAGTCCTTGCTTGGCTAAATCTTTCATAACCATTAAAACCTCTCCTACAGTTTCAGGATCAAGGGCAGAGGTTGGCTCGTCAAAGAGAAGCACATCTGGATCCATAGAAAGAGCTCTGGCTATGGCAACCCTCTGTTTTTGCCCACCTGAAAGCTGAGCTGGTTTAGCATTTACATAGCTTTCCATACCCACCGTCTTGAGATGTTTTAAGGCCACCTGTTTTGCAAGAGCCTTATCTTTTTTCAAGACCTTTATTTGTCCTATGGTGCAATTTTCCAATACATTTAGGGTATTGAAAAGATTAAAATTTTGAAAGACCATACCTAGATGAGTTCTATAGTTGTTTATATCATTTTCATTGTTTAATATATTTTTACCCCTATAAATTATATCTCCACCACTGGGCTTTTCAAGTAAGTTAATACATCTTAGTAGTGTAGACTTTCCAGAACCAGATGAACCTATAATAGAAACTACTTCCCCTGAATTTACATGAAAGTCTATATCCTTTAAAACTTCATTTGTACCAAAACTCTTTTTCAAATGATTTATCTCAATTATTTTTTCCATATATTTTCCCTTCCATTCTTCATCTATTCTGCTACTTCTTCTATCTTAGAATAAGTACTGGATCCTGCCAACTTATCTTCAAACATCCTAAGTATCTTAGTCACAGTTAAAGTCATTATCAGGTAAATTGCACTAGTTATTAAAAATGGTTCATAAAACCTAAATGTGCTTCCAGCAATAGAACGTGTTTGGAAAAATAGCTCAGTAACACCTATAACACTAAGCATAGAAGTATCCTTGATATTTACCACAAATTCATTTCCAGTAGCAGGAAGTATATTTCTCACTACCTGGGGAAGTATTATCTCTTTCATAGTAGTTACATGGTCCATACCTATAGCATGGGCCGCTTCAAACTGTCCCTTATCTACAGAATTTATTCCACCTCTGACAATCTCAGCCATATAGGCTCCAGTATTTATGGACACTATAAATATAGCTGCGTAAATTCTATTTATCTCTATTCCAAATTGAGACGCAACTCCATAATATATTACCATAGCTTGAACCATCATAGGTGTTCCTCGAAAAAAACCTATATACATGGCCAGCAACCTATTGGCAACTCTTAAAACAACTCTCTTAGCTCCACTTTCAGGAACTGGAGTTGTCCTTACAACTCCTACCAATAGGCCTATTACTGCTCCTATTACTGTTCCTATTATAGATATCCAAAGTGTTATTCCAGCCCCTCTTATAAAGAAGGCCCAGTCTCTCATAAATATATCTCTCATTACCCCAAAACTCATCTATTTTCTCTCCTTAAAACTACTAATTAGCTGATGGTTGATTTAATATTGCCTCATCCATGATCTCTTGTCTTTCTTCTTTGGAAATCTTATTTATAGCTTCATTTATCTCATCTAAAAGTTCGCTTCCCTTTTTAAGTCCTACTGCTATAGCTGTATCTTCCTCTGAAGCTTGGAAACCATCTTCAAGTTCTACCATAAATAGATTCTCATTGGCAGCTGAAGCACTAACTCCCTCTGGTCTTTCTGATACATAGCCATCTATTATTCCAGATTCAAGAGCAACTCTCATAGCTGGGAAATCTGCCATAGCTGTCTGCTTTTCCACTCCATCTATTTGATCTATTACACTATAGTGGAAGGTATTAAGCTGGCCTGTAATTTTTGCTCCCTTAAAGTCTTCTAAGCTCTTAGCATCTTCATATTCTCCCCCTCTTTTAACTACCATTACCAGATCTGAATTGTAGTAGTTATCAGAGAAATCTATTTCCTTTTTTCTCTCTTCTGTTGGGCTCATTCCAGCTATTATTGCATCTACTGTTCCTGAGTTAACTGAAGGAAGAAGTCCATCCCAATCTGTTTTCACAATTACCAGTTCTTTTCCTAGTTCATCAGCTATCCTCTGTGCTATTTGAACATCATAGCCCCCAGCAAATTCTTTTGAATCATGTATCTGAACTCCACCATTTGAATCATCAGCCTGTGTCCAGTTAAATGGAGCATAACCTGCCTCAAGTCCTACCTTAAATGTGTCGCTTTCCTCATCTGACGAACAAGCACTTAAAATAAATAAACTTACTAGTGCCAATAAAGTCAAATTAAATAATCTCTTTTTCATGTCAATCTCTCCTTTATATTTTTGTATTAAAAAAACACCTAATGGCTATCAGGTGTTTTATATTCTAACTTACACCTCTTCCTTTTGACTCACACTGAGATAGCTCAACATCAACATACCGAGTAAGTATATTGGTGACAGTCCTATACCTATTAAATATAGTCCCAGCTTTAAATTTTGAATATCTAAAGCTTCGGCAAGAACCCCTTTCCCCATCAGATCACAAGCTTTCAGCCTCCCTAATAGTTACTTTTAATTCCCGCGCCTCTACCCCAACCAGTCTCGGATGAGGATTTCTATTAAATTTATATATAATAATAGCATGAGAATTTCTCTTTGTCAAATATTTTTCCCTTAAAGATTATATGTCTTTATGGCCAAAGGCAGATTTCTTATAATATCCCTAGCTATCATTCCATACTCTCCCATTTCCTCCTTGGCCAGATCACCTGCTATTCCATGTAAGTGAACCCCAAGTTTTGCAGCATCAAAGGCTCTTATACCCTGACCCATTAAAGAAGCTATCATGCCTGTAAGTACATCTCCCGATCCTGCAGAAGCCATACCAGGATTTCCTGTTTCATTTATGTATATTCCCTGTCTTGGTGAAGCTACCACTGTTCTATGTCCCTTTAAAACCACTATTATATTATGTTTTTTGGCTACTAATTCACTATAGTAAACTCTCTTTTCCTCTAGCTTTTCTATAGATATATCTAAGAATCTGGCCAATTCTCCAGGATGAGGAGTAATAACTATACTGGTCTTATGGTCTTTTAAAGCATCCGTATCATCTGATATACAGTTTATAGCATCTGCATCTAAAACTATGGGAACTCTTGCATTTTTTACTATCTCCTTTACTAGAAAAGTTCTATTTGCATCTACTCCCATACCAGGCCCCAGAGCTATGGCATCCATTCCCTTTATATCTTTTAAAATATCCTGCAATGAATCCATAATAAAGTGCCCTGTGCCTCCATCTTGAACTGGCTTTATAATAGCTTCTGTCAGCTTTATGCTCATTATTGTCTGTAAGCTGGCCGGTATAAGACTATAGACATATCCTGATCCAGTTCTAAGAGAAGCCATAGCTGATAAGTATGCAGCTCCTGTAAATTCTACACTTCCTCCAATTATAGCTACCTTGCCATAGTCTCCCTTGTGGCTATTTTCATCTCTCTTCTTAAGTAATTTTCTCATCAATTTCACTTCCTTTTATAGTTATACTTAAACTATATACCCTTATTATTTAACTATATTCACCTAAGGCTTATTTTTCATTTGGAAAATTGTGTTATTAATGTGTAATAATTATATTTCCTATTTTATTCTGCTGCTTTATGATATAATAAAAAAGATATAGTTATTCAATTTTTAAGTTAGGAGGTTGTGTATGTCTCGCAGAGAAAAAAAAGAGAGAAAGAAAAAGAAGAGAAAAAAGAGGTCCTTTTTCAAGGTCTTTATAATTTCAGTTATTATATTTATAATTCTAGGTCTAGGTGCTATCTATGGATATAATATACTGAGCCAGCTAGATAATGTTGAGATACCAACAGATGATGTTGATCTTGGAATAAGTGACAATGTAATAGAGGATAAGGATGTAATGAATATAGCACTATTTGGATTAGACGAACCTGATGCACCAAACGGCGGTAGATCTGATAGTATTATAATAGCAAGCCTTGATAGAGTACATAAGAAAATAAAGCTTACTTCTATTATGAGAGATACTTATGTTGATATACCAGGCTATGGTATGAACAAAATAAACCATGCCCATTCCTATGGAGGTCCTGAACTTGCCATAAGAACCATCAATCAAAATTTCGATATGAATATACGTGAATTTGCCACTGTAGACTTTTTTGGTCTAGAAAAGATAATAGATACACTTGATGGCATCCAAGTGGACGTAAAGGATAGTGAAGTAAAATATGTAAATATGGGTGTTAGAGGCATGAATAGAATGGACCATAAAACAGCTGGTCAAATTACAGATGGTGGGCTTCAAACACTTACAGGTCGACAGGCTGTGGCTTATTCTAGAATAAGAAAAACAGGTGATGGAGACTTTGAAAGAACACAGAGACAGAGATTTGTCTTAGAGCAAGTTATTCACAAGGGATTAAATGCAGGAGTAACAAAATATCCAGCCCTTTTAAATACCACTCTTCCCTTTGTTCGAACCAGTCTTACTAAAACTGAAATACTTTCACTGGGTACCTTTGTACTGACATCAGGTATAGATGAAGTTGATAAGTTTAGGATTCCCCTAAACAAATATCTTTCTGAAGAAAGAATCAATGGAGCAGCGGTTCTTGTACCCTATACTTTAGAGGACAATGTAGATGCCCTAAAGGATTATATATATAAGGATATAAAAGAAGATATAGATGAATATAATAATCAATAAAAAAACTAGGTAATTTAAATTACCTAGTTTTTTTATGTCTCCATAGTCTTTACTTGTATTGTGGTATATCAAATCTCACTCTGGTATTTCGATTATCCTTACAATTTTGTACTAATTTATAGATACGATTTGTCTGCTTGCTAGCCCAGCCAACATCTGTAGCATACTGGTGCCAAGTTACAAAGGCATTAAATTTCATCTTGTATAAGGTATTTTGATCATACCTTGAACTATTTATATAGTTTTCCGATATCCACTTAGCCCCTTCTCTTACAGCTATTTCTGGAGTAAACCAACCCATCTTATAGCCATATTCTGAACCTGATTTGGCAGCTGTCTTATCAAAAGCCTGTATACCATACATATTATATACACGTTTTGGTTCAACAGGTTTTCCATCTACAGTATCTACCATAATCCCTCTAGCAAGAGCTGAATTTCCATTTCCTGTTTCATGAAGTGCATGAGTAACCAGATATAGTTCATTTACATTATGTTTTTTAGAAGCTTCTATAAATGCTGCTCCTGTACCTTCAAGAATGCCCTTACCCTTTAATTCTATATTTAATTCTGCTGCTGTAGCTCCATATTGTCCCCTAAGATCCATAAACAAGTACATATCCTGAGGTACAACATTTGTATACTTAGCAAAATCTCCCGATATCCAACCTTCTTTGTCATCTAAATTTATCTTAAACCAATTACCCCTTTGCTCTAAAACTACAAAGACATTTCCTCCACTTACACTGGATACAATCTTGCTTGTAGCATTTGGCTCACTTCTAACATTTAAAGTTCCTGCTGTTACTTCAACAGATATAATATGTTGATCACTAGTTTTTGGCTTAAACTGTAGGAAGTTGTTTGGGTCTAGATAGCGTTTTATTTCAGTTCTACTAGCCTTTACCCATTT
>CAZBAK010000003.1:0-18977 GCA_964489715.1 uncultured Tissierella sp.
CAGGGACTATAATAGAGAAAGTTTCTTTTATAACTTCACCATTTTCTATATATTCTACCTCTACTAGCTTATCTCCATACTGCAATTTTAAATTTTCTGGTGAATCTATCAGTTTTATTTCTCCATCTACTATAAAGGCAACCCTATCACAAAGCTCATCTGCTATAAACATATTATGAGTAGTTAAAAACACTGTCACACCTTCAGCATTCTTTGTTTTTATTATATCTTTTATATCTGCCGCAATAGAAGGATCAAGCCCTGTAGTAGGTTCATCTAAGAACCACATTTCAGGGTTATTTATCATAGATCTAGCAAAAGTTAATCTGTGTTTCATCCCTTTAGAGAATTCTCCTGCTTTTATATCTTCTTTTCCATCAAGTCCTACTAATTTTAATAGTTCCATAGGATCTCTAGTTGGCACATCGAATAATTTACTATAAAAATCCAGATTTTCCTTAGCTGTTAATTTACTATATACATTGGATTGCTCAAAGCTCATACCTATTTTATTAAACATATTTTTAGATATATCTTTTATATCGTAACCTGCAACTTCTACCTGACCATCTTGTAATTGTAAAAGCCCCGTGAGGATGTTTTGTACAGTGGATTTACCTGCACCAGAAGGTCCTAAAAATCCAAACACCTCTCCTTTTTCAACTTCAAAACTTACATCTTTAACTTGATAATTCTCATCTTTATTATAGGAATGATACAAATTCTTAACACTAATCATAAAAAACACTTCCTTCCTTTTTATAGAAAATAGTTTTTCATCTGCCTAGTAAATCTGGATAAGGGCGACTAAGCATCAGAAGAAACCATCTGACGCTAGTCTTCTTTGCCCGGTGAAGCTGGATAAGGGCGACTAAGCATCAGAAGAAACCATCTGACGCTAGTCTTCTTTATAGAAACACACCTTAAGCATATCTATATAGACATATATTTCTTTTTCAATCTCTTTATAGTCAAATTTTCTACTTCCATCTTTTATTCTTCTTCTAAATTCCTCTCCATATTTTTCTATAGTCCATTGGATTATATTTATAGCCCTCTTTACATCTATATCTTCCTTAAAAAGAGAATAGTCTATATTGTAGCTATATATTTGACTATAGAGTTCCAGTGGGAAATCTGGATTTATTTGCATTATTTCCTCTACAGTCTTATCTTGAAATACTTTAAGAGAAAAATCAGCCATATATGGATACTCTTGAAAGACTTTAAACTTAATAATTGATGTTTCCTTCAATCGTAAAAATATGTCTCTTTGTTCCCAATCTAATTCATCTACTATTTTTTCAGTAATTATTTTAATAGAAAAATATTCTAGATACTTATATAAGTTAGCCTTAGAACCAAAATAATGAAACAAAAGGCCTTTAGATATTCCTGCTTCTTCTACTATTACATTTGTAGAAGCTTTTTCAAATGTATTCTTACTAAATTCTTTCATAGCAGCATTTATGATATTGTCTCTTTTTTCTATGTCTAAATTAATTAATAGATCTTCTATTTTTATCATCCTATCTTTTTTATAATTTTTATTGACTTTAGTGGTCAACTTAATTATATTATGGATTGACCACTTGAGTCAATACATTTTTATTTTTATTTCCATCTTATTTTAACTTGTAAATATCTTAAGTATTTGGACAATAAAAAAACAGAGCTCATAAAATTATGAGCTCTGATTTAATGAATTTTAGAAATCTTACCTTAAATTGAAAATCTACTCTCTATCTTAATGTATATATCTCTTAGATGCCATAGCTCTATCTAATTCAATAGTTCTGATAGCTTCATTTTCTATAACTTCCATAAGATCTTCTGCATTTGCATAAACTAGTACACCATAGGTCTTGACACCATTTTCTTCTACATAATCTAGGGATTCTTGATAATAGTCAGTTTTTAAGTTATTATAAAAAAGTGTATCTACAGCTTCTTTCCTATCTATCAAATATTTTAACAGGCTCTTGTAATGTAGTTCATATCCCTCTGCCCATATAGAGCTTGTGCTTGATTGCTCACTTTTTCCTAGAGTCCAATCTAAAAAATTAAATGCTGGATATTTTTCTTTATCTGGATTATCAGATCCTGCTTCAAACTCTAAACTAAATCCTGTAAGATTAGCAGCTGCTTGTTCAGGCTCAGAAGTCCTAATTCCAGCCCAAGCAATTTTAATATCTGGATATTTATATTCCAATTCTCTTAATCTATCCATGCTTAAGTCTTCTTCAAAAGTTATATAGCTGGAAGTATAAGCCACAGGACTTAGTTTCTTTATGTGATCAACTACTCTTTTCCTTTGATTATTTATCTGTTTTGGACTTATAATATCAGGATTTCTGATAGTCATAAAATTAATATAGCTTTCTGTAAAAGAATTTTCCGAAGTTTCACTTCTATTACCTCTTTTTATTCTTAAGCTAATATTTTTGTTTTCTTCTGTATAAGTATCTCTACGGTAAAAAGATACATCGTATACTCCAAAACCTAAGCTATCAGTCATTACATTGGAGGATAATTTATAGCCAGGTAAATTTAAATCTGTCAATGCCATCAAGTCGAATTCCATATCACTATTGTTTTCTCCAACAGAAAGCTTGGCTGGATTATAATAGAAGCTTCCTATTATTGGTGAAAGTATAAAAAACAATCCTAATATTACCAGGGTAAATATAGCCAGTGATTTTAAAACTGCTTTTCTAAGCCTTATATTTACAGATTTTTTTAGATTAATAGAATCTTCTGTGGGATTTTCACTTTTTTCTAGCCTTGTAAAATCCATATCTACTTCTTCACTATAGTAATCTTCTATAGCCTCATATTTTTCCAATTCTTCTTCTACTATCTTTATTTCCTCTTCTGTAGCCCTACCTTCTTTATACTTATGGATCAAGTCTTTAAATTTCATGATCTTCCTCCAATCTAGTTTTTAATTTCTTTCTAGCCCTAAAAATCAAAGTTTTACTCCCCCCATAGCTTAGGCCAGTGATCTTAGCAATTTCATTTAAATTTAAATCACAGTAATGAAAGAGTATAATTATTTCCCTATAGGAAGGCTTTAATTTCATAACTTTATTGTAGAGTTCCCTTCTCTCCTCGTTATCAATTATCTTATCTAGGGGTGTGTTCTCTGTAATCAATATATTTTCATTATCAATAGAAGTATACTCTTTATTTTTTCTAACTCCATCTAAGAATAAATTCTTACACACCCTAAAGAGCCAGTATTTAATATGGGGCTTATCTTTATCTGAAGATAAAAGTGCTTTATAAAAAGTATCGCTGGTAAGATCTTGAGCTTCATGGTGCTCTCTGCATAGGGAATATGCATATAGATAGACTTCCCTATGATACTCAATATATACTTGTTCTAATTTATTATTTTTCATAGGAAAATCTCCTTTCACTTAATAAACGAAATAGAACTATAAAAGTTACACTTTTTGAAAAAATAAATTTATAATGTCAATATAATAAAGCTAATTCTACTTTAAAATGAACACTAAGATATCTTAGTGTTCATTTTAAAGTAGAAGATTTAGTTCAGGTCTTATATGTATCTTTCTTTATGGCAAGTTAAGAGTTTTTTACAATCTTACTCCAAAAAAGTTATTTTCATCTAACTTAACTTCCTCACCCTTATCATCTAAAATTATAACTTCTACTATAACTCCACTACCAGCTCCAGCATCATAGCTTTTTTCATTTATATAACCACCCTTGATAATATACTCATCTAAACTAATGGAAAATATCTTTTCTTCTTTACCTTCAAGCTTAAATACTGCCTTACTTCCATCTAGATTATATAATCTTATAAGCTTAATATCATGATTTTTATTATAATCATTTACAATCATTAAATGAAATTCTTTATCTTCTTTACTATAATTAGCAAGTTTAATTTCTGCTTCAAAGTCAATATATCTACTATTATTAAATTTATATTCCATATTATTGATTTCATCATCTTCAAGTCCTATAGATAATAATCCTGGAGAGCTTCCTTTTATTTGCTTTGCAATAGCACCTGTAGATAGGGCAAAAATAGTATTTAATCCTATAAAAATTATTACTACTATCTTCCAATTAATCTTTAAGTCATTTACAATGTATTTTTTTACCAATATAGTTCCTATTATAAATAATGGCATAAAATAAAATATTGTTAAGTGGACTCCAGTATAATCGCCTGTCCATGATTTTAAACCTATAAATTCTATAAGATAATCTCCTAGAGCATTGACATATTTAGTTTCTAACATCATATAAAATGTTATAGACATAAATAACATTGATAAAAATGCTTTGATTTTTTTATTCATAGAGACACCGTCCTCTTCTTAAGCTCCATATTAAATTGACTATTTACTAGGATCATTTTTCCTTTTAACATATATTTATTTAATCTGTAAAAACTAAAGTAACAGCTTGAACATAGTCCATGTCATACAATTCACTTGGAGAGAAGAAACTCTTCAAATCATAGTCTGCTAGATCTGTATTGCTATTTTTGATCATCATTGCAACTGGTATTTCCTTATTTAGTTCTATCTTTTGAAATTCATCTAGAAAATGGCTTGAAGCTGCATAGTCTCCTTCAAAAATTATATTGTCTATTGGATAGTCCTCTTCTGTTAAAGTAATAGCATGTATAGATGTTCCTACATTTATATTGCTTTTCTCTGTATAATAATCCTCGGATATGATCATTGAAAAACTGCCTTCCAAATCCTCCTCTTTGGAGTAAGACCCCTGCTTTAAACTAGATTTTAACTCATTTATTAGTATCCACTTGCCATTCTTATCTAAGTTGTATATATTGGCTTTGATATTCTTTACATTTTCAGGTGCTTTAAAGGATATTATGTTAACTCTATCTTCTAGATTAAGTGTTCTTATTAGATCTATAGCTTCTTGGGATAAATTATAAGGACTTACTCCTATCTCCATTTCCTCTTTTGTTTTTTCCTCTGTTTTCTCTTTTTCTACTTCTCCACTACAAGAAGTAACTCCCATCAATACAAAAATACTTAATATTACAAAAAATAACTTTTTCACTTTAATACCTCCTTTTCTTTTTCTTATACTTATTTTATTTATTTTTTATAACACTTTCAGCCATTTTAAATAATTCATCTATATCTGTAGTTGAAGATAATATATAGAAGTATGTGTCATCATTCCAGTATAATTGACTTACACCCTTGTTAGTGAAATAATTGATTTCTTGATTTTTTATCTTCTTTGTTTTTACAGTGGTGCCTTCAGTGTCAAATAAGACTTGCCCACTGCCTAAAATATTTTGATTGAAAAATATTTCTTCTTCAGCTTTGTTTTTATAAAAAGCCCTATAATTAAAATCACTTTCATCTACTTCAAACTGCTTAAAACCTTTTGCTATATATTTAGGTGCATTTACTATAATGGTAAAGTCCGTAACCCCTCCATCTCCTTCAGTATCAATCTGAGTATATTCATTGAAGACTCTTGTGATTATTTTAAATACTCTCACCCTATAAGCTTCTATACTCATTGTAGTGGCAAATAATATGGATACTACTATTAAAATTATAGCTGCCACATTCTTACTATACTTGATAAATAAATTCATCCCCTGAGAGCGATTACTTTCTTTAATGAGCTTATTAATCTTTTTATTAAAATTTCTTGAAAACTTATGAGACAGATCTTTTTCCTTAGGCAATGAAGCTAGTATTTTTTCTTCTAAATTTCCTAGATTTTCATATAAAAGTTTATCATCAATAGTATATTTACTCATAAATTTACTAACTCCTTTCTCCTAGAATTTTCTCTAGTTTGTCTTTTCCTCTTGAAATTCTTTTTCTTACATTAGCTTCATTTATATTTAGTATTTCTGAAATTTCTAAATTTGTATATCCTAGAGAGTATTTTAATCTAAATACAGAAGAATAATTAACAGGAAGTTTTAATATGGCTTCTTCTATTTCATTTAAATCAAAAGATTCATCCTGACTGCCTATAGCATATTCTATTCCTTCAAATGATATATTAGATTCTCTTTTTCTTTTACGATAAAAATCTATTGAGATGTTCTGTACTATTATAACGATGAAGGCCTTGCTTTTGTGACAATTTATTTCATTTATTTTATCTAAATTATCTATTATTCTTAAAAAAGCTTGATGAACCGCATCTTCAGCCAAATATTCATCTCTAAGTATTTTATTTGCAATATAAAACATAGACTGTTTATATTTAATATAAATCTCTTCAAATTTACTTTTTTCTTCATCTTCTATCAGTGCCATATATATAAAGATAAGATCACCCCTAAAATAGTTTGTTTATAATTTTAATTTAATAATTATAGCATATATAAAATCTATATAATAGCTTTTGTTTTCAAGCAATATAGTCCTATATAACTAGAAATTAAAGTATCTTATGATAAACTATATAGTGATATATAAAAAATATATAGGGAGGAACTATGAAAAAGAAAGAAAAAATACTTATTGTTTTAGGAATTATATTTATATCTTTTAATCTTCGTGCACCAATTACAGCAGTTGGATCTGTTATAGCTATGATAAAAGTAGAGTTTATGCTTTCAAATGCCATGGCAGGCTTTATAACAACAATTCCCCTTTTAGCTTTTGGAATTGTTTCTCCATTTGTATCAATTATTTCTCGAAAATTTGGATATGGAAAAACTATGGCTGCAGGGCTTATCTTTATCTTAATGGGAGAATTACTAAGATCCTATACTAATGTTTCAGGCTTATTTATTGGAACAACTTTTATTGGAATTGGGATTGGCTTTGGAAATGTTTTGATTCCCAGCATAATAAAATTGAAGTTTCCACATAAAGTTGGTCTAATGACAAGTGTTTATACTACATCTATGTTGGTATTTGCAGCTCTTGGTGCAGGAATAAGTTCACCTTTAGCAAAAGACTTGAATTTAGGCTGGAGAAACTCTCTCGCTTTTTGGTTTATTTTGACAGCTATAACTTTACTTATTTGGCTACCACAAATTAGAACAAAAGATGATCGTGATATAAATAAAGTGTCTGAAGCTGCTCTTAGATCTCAGGCAATATGGAAATCTTCTATGGCTTGGTGGGTAACTTTATTTATGGCTACTCAATCCTTTCTTTTTTATTCATTGGTTGCTTGGCTTCCCAGCATGATAATTTCCAAAGGAATGATTGATAGTTTTGCAGCTACAATGGCACTTACTCTTCAGTTAATGTCAATCCCTGCAACCCTAGTTATGCCTATACTTTCTGATAAATTTAAAGACCAGAGGGGACTTGTATTTATTACATGTATTTCATATTTACTGGGCCTATCTTTATTGTTAATTGGAAACAGTCAAATTATTATCCTAGTTTCTGTGGTATTAATAGCTTTAGGAATAGGCGGAAGTATAAGTCTTGCAATAGCTTTTATTTCTTTAAGAACGCCTAATTCCCAAAAAGCATCTGACTTATCTGGTATGTCACAGTCACTCGGTTATCTCTTGGCTGCTCTTGGTCCTATCTTAATGGGTAGTATTTTTGATAAGTATTCTAACTGGTCAATTCCTATTTTAATACTAGCTGCTTTGACAATTCTCTTAACATTTTTTGGATGGTTTGCTGGAAAGAACATTGTGATCTCAGAATAATTAATCTCCTCTTCCATAAGACAATAAAAAATGCCATAAGTATATTAAATTAATATATTTATGGCATTTTAAAATTGATTATTTTATTTATTATAATTTTTATATTACGAATTTTCTCTTATAAACCAATCTATTAATTTTCTAGATATACTTATGGAACTTGGGATTTTAGGTAGATTATGGACTGAAAACCACTCTGCATGAGCTATCTCTTTTTGGTCTTCTTTTATCTTGCCAGCTGCATATTCAGCAGTAAAACCTATCATCAAGGAATCTGGAAACGGCCAAGGTTGACTTCCAAAGTATTTTATATTATCAACTTCTATATTAACTTCTTCTTTTACTTCTCTTTTTACACATTCCTCCAATGTCTCCCCTGGTTCTAGAAATCCTGCTATTACGCTATAAAAATCGTTTTTAAAGTTAAAATTTTTAGCAAGAAGAATTTTGTCTTTCTTAGTAATAGCAACTATTATAGCTGGTGAAATCCTCGGATATATTATGGTGTTACAATTTGTACACTCAATAAATCTCTCTTTATCATTTTGAACAGTAGGAGTACCACAATTTCCACAAAATTTATTTGTATTATTCCAGTGACTTATATGAAAAGCTCTACCTAATATCCAAAATACATTTTCTTCTACTTTACCAAACAAGGATCTAATTTCTTTAAATTCATATCCATCTGGTAAAAAGATATGGTCTTTAAAGTCAGCTAAATAATAATATTCTTCTCTATATCTATCTATTAGGTAACTGTTTTTAAATTTAATATTTATCTTTTCTAAATCTTCTGCTAGAGGAAAGTCAATCCTCTTATCTTCTTTTTTAATTAGAACTTTATTTTTTTTAAATATAATAAAGTATTTATTTTGGTCTTTCTCCGGAGGAATAAATCCATAGTTAAAATTCATCTATATAACTTCCTTTCGTCCATCCTTTACTTATATATTATATCATTTTATTAAAATATATACTTATAAAAATTAAGCAACATAAGTCTATATAGTATAGTTCTTATGTTGCTTATGCTATCTTCATATTTTTATTGTTTTTTAGTTTTAAGCTCTATGCATTTATAAGATACTAGCTAATTATAGCCTATAAAATTCTTTAAATGTTTTATAAACATAGTAATGATCTAATACTCCACCTAATTCTCTTATGGAGTGCATAGCTAGGATTGGATTTCCTATATCTACAGAAGCGATATCAAGTTGACTTGATGATATAGGTCCTATAGTCGAACCACCTCTCTTATCTGATCTATTGACAAATTTTTGCACTGGAACATCTATAGATTTGCATATAGATTCATAGACAGCAGATGAAAAACTATCTGTGGTATAGGCTTGATTAGCAGCTGATTTTATAGCTGGACCACCATTTATCACTGGTCTATTGGTAGGATCTTGCTCATCTAAATTGTTTGGATGAAGTGCATGGGCCTGATCTGCTGAAATTAAAAAAGACTTGGATAATGCTCTGTAATAGTCTTCTCTGTCTTTCTCCATTCCTATTGCAATCCTTTCCAGTACTGTTCTAAGCATTGGACTTGCTGCTCCTTGCTTTGTTCCACTTCCTACTTCTTCATTGTCAAAACAAACTAGAAGCTTTGTAGCCTTTCCTAGCTCACTATCTATAAGACCCTTTAATCCTGCATGAACCATGGCTAGATCGTCTAGTTTTCCAACGGAAATAAATTCTTCATTTAGACCTACAAGTGAGCCTTTCTCCAATCCATATAAGAATAATTCAAAATCTAAAATTTCTTCTACTTGGATATTTAGTTTTTCAGCTAGTTTTTTTAATAAAAATCCTTCTTTTTCAAACTTATCATTTATATTGGATACCAGTGGTAAGGTATCTTTCTGTGGATTTATCTCTACTCCTTTATTTATTTCCCTATTCATGTGTATAGCTAAGTTAGGAATTATCATAATAGCTTTTTCCATATCTATCAACATTTCTTTAGGTTTAAATAAATTTTCACTTTTTATATTGACTCTACCTGCTATGGATAGTGGTCTATCAAACCAAGTATTTAATATTGGTCCACCATAAACTTCTGTATTAAGTTTTAAATATTTTTTTTCAACATCTATCTCTGGATTAGGCTTGATTTTAAAAGTTGGTGCATCAGTATGTGCTCCTATTAATTTAAAGCCATCTTTTTCTATCTCACCTTTTCCTATTTCAAAGGCTATTATTGCTGAGTTGTTCTTCAGAGTATAATATTTGCCTTCCTTTTCTAAATTCCACCCTTCTTCTAATTCAAGCTTTTTAAAACCTTCTTTTACAAGTATTTCTTCTATATTTTTAGTTGCATGAAATGCACTAGGACTGACATGTATAAATTTAATCAGATCTTTGGCAAATTCTTTTTCTTTTTCCATATAATCTTCCCTTCATTTTTTATATTATATTTTTAATCCTAATCTATATAAGCTTATCATACTTAATTTAAAATTTAAATAGAGTCGCAAGTATATAAATACTCCGACTCCATAGACTTTTATCTTAATTATTATTTTTTGCTCTTATTACTTCTATATCATATCCATCTGGGTCAGTTACAAAATAAAATCTTGGTTTTTCTCCCCTAAGTCCTGTTAGTTCTGTAACTTTATATCCCATTTCCTTATGTTTTTCCCTGGTTCCTTCTAAATCTTCTACGGAAACAGCTATATGGCTAAAGCCGTTACCTATTTCATAGTTCTCTTCCCTATCATAATTATATGTTAATTCTAATTCATAGGCTCCATCTTCATCCCCTAAAAACACCAATGTAAATTCATCTTCAGGATAATCTTTTCTTCCAGTTTCTACTAATCCTAGAGCTTCCTTATAAAATTTTAAAGACTTATCTAGATCCTTTACCCTAAAACAAGTGTGCAGCATTTTAGTTTTCATTTTTTCAGCTCCTTTACTATTAGTATATATATCCCTATATACTAAAACTAAACTAAAAAAATTTTACATTCTCTTTTTCTATCAATATATTATCTAAAAATGGGTAAATATCTGGATGAATGACTATTGGAGGAGGATTATATGTTAGTAATTAGAAATGCAAAATTAAGAGATAGAGAAACTTTAGTGGATATTCTTATAGAAGATGGAATCTTTAAAAAGATAGGCCCAAATATAGAGGGAGATTTTAAGGAAGAAGTTGATCTAGGAGGTAATTTACTTTCTTCCCCTTTTGTTGAATCTCATGTGCACCTAGATTCAGCTTTAAGCGTTGGAAATCCACGATATAATGAAAGTGGAACACTATTAGAGGGAATTGAAATTTGGGGTGAGAGAAAAAAGACCCTTACTAAGGAGGATATTAAAAATAATGCTATAGAAGCTACTAAATGGCTCATAGCCAATGGAGTTTTATATATTAGAACCCATACAGATTCAACTGAAGAAAGTCTTATGACCCTAGAGGCCCTAGTAGAGGTTAAAGAAGAAATGAAAGACTATGTAGATATACAGATAGTCGCCTTTCCTCAAGATGGAGTTTTCTCCTATAAAGGCATGGATAAATTAATGGAAGAAGCTGTGAAAATAGGAGCCGATGTAATAGGGGGTATTCCACAAGTTGAAATGACTCGAGAAGATGGTATAGATTCTATTGAGTATATATTTGATCTAGCAAAGAAATATAATAAACTTATAGATATCCATACTGATGAAACAGGTGATACACAGTCTAGATTTTTAGAGGTTATTGCCAAATATAGTTTAGAAAATCAAATGGAAGGATTAGTCACTGCTAGCCATACTACCGCCATGCATAATTATCAAAATGACTATGCTTCAAAATTAATATCACTGGTTAAAAGAGCTGAACTTAATATAGTTACTAATCCTTCTTCCAACGCCCTACTTCAAAATAGACTCGATGGTTACCCAAGGAAAAGAGGCCATACTAGGGTTGATCAATTGTTAGAAGCAGGCGTAAATGTAAGCATTGGTAATGATAATATAATGGATCCTTTTGGTCCTCTAGGAAAAGGGAACATGCTTCAAGCGGCTTATCTATTAGCTCATACAGCTCACTTAAGTGGAAATAAGGATATATTGGATTTATTTGACATGATAACAACTAATGGAGCTAAAACTTTAAACTTGCAGAATTACGGTATAAAAGAAGGTAATCCAGCTGATTTTATTGTACTAGATGCAAAAAATGAAAGAGAAGCCATAAGACTTACTAGTGAAGTCTTATATGTATATAAAAATGGAAAGCTTATTTTAGAAACAACTCCTAGTAAAAGGGCTTTAAAGATAAAAAACAAAGATTATAATATAGATTTTAAAATTTAACTTGTAATCTGCAATCTAACTTGCTCTATATATCTATTATTAGAAGCAAATTTTTGTAAGCTCTCTTCTTTTATAGCAGATATTTTCATTTTTTAAATTTAATGTGATATAATAATTTATTGATGTTTAAACTTGTAATATTAAAATAAATATAAAAGAAGGTAATATTTTGTTTGAAATAAACTATAAAGATATAGAAAATAAAAATATAAACAATGTTTTCATAGATGTTAGAAGTCCAAAGGAATTTAAAGAAGAAACTATACCAGGAGCAATAAATATACCTATTTTAAATGATGAAGAAAGAAAATTGGTAGGTACTCTTTATAAAAATGAAAGTATAGCTAGCTCTAAAAAAGCAGGTATAGAAATAGCTTCCAAAAAGCTTCCTTATATTTATGAAAGGATAGAAGAGCTCAGTAAAGAATATGACCATATTTACATGTTTTGTGCACGAGGTGGATTTAGAAGTAGTAGCCTTGTATCTTTCTTTCAAAATATAAATATAAATGTCACAAAACTTCAAGGTGGCTACAAGGAATATAGGGCCTTTATAAGGGAAGAACTTCCAAGGATTTCAAAAGATTTAAAGCTAGTAGTTCTCTATGGTAATACTGGGACTGGTAAGACTCATATATTAAAACATCTAAAGGCTAAAGGTATGAATATTTTAGATTTAGAGGGTTGTGCAAATCATAGAGGTTCTATATTAGGTAGTGTAGGCCTGGGAGAAGCAAACAATCAGAAAATGTTTGAAAGTTTACTTTATGAACAGCTCAAAGACAGAAACTCTAATTTAGTATTTACAGAAGGTGAAAGCAAGAGAATAGGAATAGATATAATTCCAGACTTTCTATTTGATAAAATGACTGAAGGCATAAGTATAAAGATCACTGCTAATATGGAAAAAAGAGTCAAGGTAATCTTAAAAGATTATGTCAATGGAGCCGACGAAGAACTTATTGAAGCATTAAATCACATGCGAAATAGATTGGGAAATGAAAATATAGACAACTATATAGATCTAGTAAAAGATAAGGAATATAGCCCTGTAATAAAAGATCTATTTACAGATTATTATGATCCACTCTATCATAAGCACAAAAGAGATTATGTGAAGACATTTAACAATTCTAATTCTGAAGTTACAGCTAGCAATATTATAGATTGGATCTATGATAGTAATACAAAAAGCCTCTATAAATAGAGGCTTTTCTTTTATAATAAATCGTCTCCTACTTCCCAGTTTACTGGACAAAGTCCACCAGTATTTAATGCTTGTAGGACTCTTAAGGTTTCATCTACATTTCTTCCAACATTTAAATCATGAACTACTTGGTATTGAACTACTCCTTCAGGATCTATTATAAATAGTCCTCTTAGGGCTATACCTTCTTCTTCAATCAACACCCCATAATCTCTAGATACATTTTTCGTCATATCAGAAGCCATTGGATAGTTTACAGGTCCAAGCCCTGATTCAATCCAAGCTTTATGAGAATGTTCGCTGTCAGTACTAACTGTTAATATTTCTGCATTTAATTCTTTAAACTCATCTAGCCTCTCACTGTAGGCTCTTAATTCAGTTGGTCAAACATCTGTAAAATCTAAAGGATAGAAAAGTAAAATTAACCATTTTCCTTCATAGTCTTTAAGACTTACTTGATCAAATCCACATCCATCACCTGAGCATGCGTTCATATTGAAATCTGGTGCTTTTTTCCCTACAACTCTTTCCATATGATTACCTCCATAATATTTTCTTCTTATTATTGCTACTCCTTATATTTATATCCTTTTAATAATAATCTAAACATAGACCAAGTATTTCCTTGTTTTAAAAAATATGATATAATTATTCTAGAGGTGATATTTTGGAAAAATTAATTAAAAGAATAAATGAACTTGCGAATAAATCTAAAACTGAAGGTTTAAATTCTCAGGAAAAAGAAGAACAAGCTGAGCTCCGTGAAAAATATCTTGCTGGTTTTAGAGCTAATTTTAAAGAAACTCTTATAAATGTAAAATTAGTAGACGAAGATGGTACTGACATAACTCCACAAAAAGTAATCGACGAAAAAAATAGACGAAAAGATAATTAATTATAAAAACCCCCTTAAAACATATGTTTTAAGGGGGTTTTAAGCATCTAAAATTTATTTGTAGTTATAAAATTTATTCAATTATAAGATTTCCTTTTATAAATACTTTTTTTATATGAATGTTTTCATCAAAGAGAAGAAGATCTGCATCCTTTCCTACTTCTATACTTCCTATATCCTTATCTATCTTAAGTGCTTTAGCTGGATTCAAGCTTGCCATTCTAACAGCTTGATCTATTGGGGTCTTAAGATAGTTTATCATATTGTAGATAGCTTTTTGTAGATTTAAAGTTGATCCTGCAATATTTCCAGATTTAAGCCTTGGAAGCCCATCCTTTACATATACTCTTTGTCCAGCTAATTCGTATTCTCCATCTTTTAAACCCCCAGCTCTCATAGAATCAGATACAAGTATTATCTTTTCATAAGTTTTCATTTTTAAAGCGATTTCTACAGCTGCATCATGGAGATGCATTCTATCATAAATTATTTCGCAATATACTCTTTCATCAGTAAGTGATGCTCCTACTATTCCTGGTTCTCTATGAGTGAAACTCTTCATTCCATTATAGAGATGAGTTGCAATAGTTACGCCTTCTTCTATACCAAGCTTTGCTTGATTATAACTTGCATTAGAATGAGCCATAGCAAGTCCTACATTGTTTTTCTTGAAAAATCTTATAAGTTCAATAGAAGCCTCAAGTTCCGGAGCCAAGGATATCATTTTAAGTTTGCCTTCAGAAATATCAAGTATGTCCCTAGCTATTTCTATATTAGGCTCTATAATATACTTTTCATTTTGTGCACCTTTATTATAGGAATTTAAAAAAGGCCCTTCAAGATGAATTCCTAGTATTTGCGCCTTATTATATTTGTTTCTATAATCCACTATATTTTTTATAGCTTGTCTCATATTTTCATAGGAAGAAGTTATGATGCTTCCTAAAAAAGATGTGACACCATTGGCCATATGATATTCTGCAATCTTATCTATAGCCTCCTCACTAGCATCCATAAAATCAAAAGCTGAGTTTCCATGATTATGAATATCTATAAAACCAGGAGAAAGGAACAATCCTTGTCCATTAATAATTTTTTTATAGTCTATGAAGTCTATATCCCTATCTTTTATAATCTTACTAATCTTTCCTTTTTTTATTGAGATGCTATTTTCTTTTAAAATATTATATGGAGTTATTATCTTAACATTTGTTATTAGTGTTTCCATTTTTTCTCCCTATTAATTTCTAAATTAGATTTAAATCTTTTCTTAATTCCACAATGGATTTATTTGATATGTTTTCTTTTGGAATTTTCAGCAATTCTACAATCTCCTGCAAATGATCCTTATCATTTACTTCTATTTCCATGTAAGGATAGGGATATGTCTTTTTATCCCATATATCTAAATCAATTCGAGCATCCTTAAGCTTGTATGAACGTCTTTTTTTATGCCCTACCTCTATCTTATCAAAACCTAGACTTTGAAATATTTTAAGTAAAGTTTCCTTATCTTTGATCTCAGTGTTTAATTCTATATTTTCTCTTAAGTTCTTATTTTCAATATTTTTTTTTAAGGTTAAAACCACATCAAATTTATCCTCTAAGAGATTTTCTGTCTCTCTAATCCTTAAATATGCATCTAAGTTATTTTTTATAGGATTTAAAGTTGAATCAATTAAGGTGTTTGTTTGAAGCTCATCAGCTACAAGTTCACCATTAAGAGAGATTATCTTTTCTTCCATCAAGTCTAAGTCCATTTCTAAAACCTTGACTTCCAATTCTTTTACCACAAGATCTCCTCCTATTCCCTATATGCAGCTTCATCTACTATTATAGTTACATCTGGATGAAGGGCTAAAAAAGATACTGGTAACTCAGTAGTTATAGTCTTTTCTTCTAAAAGTTTTTTTATAATGGGTCTTTTATGTTCTCCACTTGCAAGAAGTATTATTTTTTTAGTTTTTAGTATACTTCCCATTCCCATACTTATGGCAGTCTTAGGAACTTCTTCTAGAGTATCAAAAAATCTGGAATTATCTCTTATGGTGTTCTCTGTAAGTTTCAAGACGGAGGTTCCAATTGAAAGTTCCTTGGCAGGTTCATTAAATGCTATATGACCATTGGTACCTATTCCCAATATTTGAACATCTATCCCTCCCATTTCTTTGATCAGATTATCATATTGCTTTCCATAGCTTTCTAAATCTTTTACTGTCCCATCAGGTACATATGTGTTGTTTTTATCTATATTTATGTGATCAAAGAAATTCTTATCCATAAAATATCTATAACTGCTTGGATGATTTCCATCTAATCCCACATACTCATCTAAATTAAAACTCTTTACATTTTTAAAATCTATTTCACCCATTTTATGTCTATTAATAATCTCTTGGTACATTCCCATTGGAGTACTCCCAGTAGCAAGACCTAAGATTATATTAGGTTTTCTCTTAATTTCTTCTACCATAATATCTGCAGCTATTTTACTCATATCCTCATAATTTTTTTCTACTATTAATTTCACACTAACACTCCCCATATAAAAGTTTAAGTTCAAATTCTAAATAATCACTTGATATACAATAAAAATCTATACCATCTACTTTTCCTTCTCTAGCAAATTTATGACCCTCTGCATGTAAGTGACCATATACACATAAATCAACTTCAAATTCTTTCATAATTTCTACGAATTCATTGCTTTCTAGTTTCATATCAAAAGGCGGATAATGAATCATAACTATTTTATATTTCGCATCTTTATCCATAGATAACAGTGAATTTCTAAGTCTCATAAGTTCTCTGTTATATATCTTTCTATCTTGTTCGGTAAAACATTCGCTATCAGGAGAAATCCAGCCTCTAGTACCCGCTATGGCTACTCCTTGAAAATTATAAGCGGTATTTTGTATAAAATAAAGACTATTTAGATTTAAATCATTTATTTTCTTTAAACTCTGCCACCAATAATCGTGATTGCCCTTTATAAATACTTTCTTCCCTGGTAAATCATCTATTTTTTTCAAATCATAATATGCATCTTCGAGCTTTAAGGCCCAAGAAATATCACCTGGAATTAAAACCAGATCTTCTTCTCCTACTTTTTTTTTCCAATTTTTTATTATATTTTCTTCATGTTCAATCCAGTTATCCCCAAAAACATCCATAGGTTTTTCTTTAGAATGATCGAAATGTAAATCTCCTATACCATAAATCATATTTTCACCTCAAGCTATATTTATCCTCAAATTAAGTTAAGGATATCAATAGTTTATATATCAAAACTTTAAGTATATTTTTCTATTTTTATAATACTTCTTTTTTTGAAAGTTTTCAATATTTTTCTTAATTGTATTTAAAATGATTAGACTTTTCTTGTGAAATCTATAGACCCTTATCTTTGTTTAGACTATTTAAACTATTTTAAACTACTAAAAATAGCAGAAATAGATTAGCTAATCTATCTCTGCTATTTTTATTTTATAAGTTTTGAAATAGTTTTAAACTCATCACTACCTGCAATTTTAAGTAAGTCAAACAAAACAGTTTCTGTATTTGTTATTACAGCTCCCATTTCTTTTAAAAGATCTAAAGCATTTAGATAGTTTTCTTCTCTTCTAGAATCCACAGCATCTCTTACTATAAATACATTGTATCCCAATTCTAATAGATCTCTAGTAGTTTGAAATACACATACATGAGTTTCCATACCAGCGACTATAATATTTTTTTTAGAGCTTGTTTTTAAATAGGCTTTTACTTCATCTGTGCATCCTGTAAAAGTTAATTTAGAAAATATATCTTTTTCATCTATTAACTTTCTTAATTCTCCTACAGTCTTTCCCAGTCCTTTAGGGTATTGTTCTGTAGCTATAACATTTATATCCATCAGATCAGCTGATTTAAGTAGTTTTAAAGTATTTTCAATAGCACTTTTGCCATCTCTCATAGCAGGGGCTAATTTTTCTTGTATATCTACTATAAATACTAAACTATTTTCTCTTTCAAGTTTAAATTTGTTCATTATTTTCCTCCTAGATTTTTCTCTATTCTAATTATATATCAGCATGAGAAAAGATTCAAATAATGAAGCTTTCCTATCAAAGTTTTTCTTTAAGTAAATCTTCCATTGGAATTGAAATATCTATTTTCCTTCCATACTTTACTTTTAATCACCTTTTCACAATCATAGCATACTATATCATTAATTTATTATACTATTTAAAGATAGTTTTATCTATCTCTTGTTAATCTTCCTTATTTTAAGTATAATTAATTCTAAGTATAATTAAAATATATTTAACTTAAAACTTAAAAAGAACAATAGGGAGGTATAAAATGAATGATTATAGCGTCTTTGATATATTAGGTCCTATAATGATAGGTCCGTCAAGTTCACACACTGCAGGAGCAGCTCGTCTCTCTAGGATATCAAAAGAAATTGCAGGTGCTGGCTTTTATGAAGTAATCTTTCAACTTCATGGTTCTTTTGCTAAAACATATAAAGGCCATGGTACAGATAAGGCACTTGTCGGTGGTATGCTTGGTATGGCTCCAGATGACGAAAATATTATAACTTCTTTAGAAAAAGCTAAGACTTTAAATATTAATGTTATATTTGAAGAAATAGACTTAGGATATGTTCACCCAAATACTGTAAAAATTATATTTAGATATAAAGACGAAGAAGACTTCTATATTATTGGTTCTTCCATAGGTGGAGGCAATATAATTATAATGGATATAAATGGTAACAATGTAAACTTTAGAGCTGATAAGCCAACTGTTCTTTTGAAATATCTTGATAGAAGAGGAGTTGTAAGTGAAATAAGTTCTATATTTGCAAAAAACGATTTAAATATTGCAAGTATGGA
>CAZBAK010000003.1:19077-50369 GCA_964489715.1 uncultured Tissierella sp.
GCAGAATGTGGTTCTGCTGCTGCTATGGCTGCTAGTGCCATAGTTGAAATGGCTGGGGGAAGTCCAGAAGATTCTTTTAACGCTGCTTCTTTTGCTCTTACTAATATAATGGGCCTGGTATGTGATCCTGTAGCAGGACTTGTAGAGTACCCTTGCGCACTGAGAAATGCTTCTGGAGTTGTAAATGCTCTTATCTCTGCGGATATGGCTCTAGCTAAAGTTCAATCCTTAATTCCCTTTGATGAAGTAGTAGAAGCTATGTCTAAAGTAGGTAAGGCTTTGCCTGAATCTTTAAGAGAAACTGCCATGGGAGGCTTAGCTGCAACTGCCACTGGTAAAAGATGTAGTAAAGAAATATTAGGATAAAAAATCCTCATATCAAAATTTGATATGAGGATTTTTTATCTTATTTCTACATACTTCCATTTTCCTGTTCTAAATCTATAGTTTACAAGTATCCACCTTATAAATTGATCAATCACAACTGCAATCCAAGCTCCAATCAATCCTAAATTCATTACCATTACAAAATAATATGCAAAGGCAACCCTTATAATGAGAATTCCTATAAAAGTTGAAATTAAGGTAAATATAGTATCTCCAGCCCCTCTAAGTCCTCCTGCTACTATAATAGAAGAACTTTGAAAAGGTTGAATAAAGGCTATTAATTTCAAAATTTGTCCAGCCTGTCTTATGACTTCTGGATCATTTGAATAAAGACTTGCTATGCTTTCTCCAAAGAAAAAGAATATCAAAGCCATAAATGCTGATACAAAGGAACCTATTCTACTACAAGTCTTTATATACTTTTCTGCCAATAAAGGCTCTTTTGATCCTAGACTTCTTCCTGTTAGTGTAGAAGCAGCTATACCAAAAGCTTGTCCTGGCGTAAAGGATAGGCTAAGTATATTCAATGAGATTTGATGAGTAGCATAGGCTACAGTGCCCAATGATGCTATTATTCTAATATATAAAAGAATACCTGCCCTTAATGCTATTTGTTCCAACGAAGCTGGCACTCCAATTTTTACCAAATTGAATATTATATCTTTTTGAATTTTAAACTTGTTTTTTAAATTTATATATATACTACTATCTTTTTTAAATACATATCTTATGGAAAATACAGCAGCAACTACTTGAGATAAAGCTGTAGATATACCAGCTCCAGTTACTCCTAGTGCTGGGAATCCAAGTAGCCCATATATAAGAATTAAATTTCCAAATACATTTAAAAGATTGACAAATATATTTATCTTCATAGGTGTCTTTGTATCTCCTACTCCTCTTAAAGATGCGAATATAGAAAAATTAAATGATTGGAACAAAAATCCTAGCATGGTTATTCTAAAATATGTACTTCCTACTGCTATGGTATCACTATGTGCTCCTAAACCACTCATAAGCTTTGGGGTAAAAGTAATAGCTAGTATAACTATGGGAAGGGCTAGGAAAATTTGAGTTAAAATTATTATGTGTTTAACCACTGATTCAATTCTATCTTCTCTATGTCCACCCACATATCTGGCTATCATAGCTGTAGCTCCTATATTTAAAGATTGAACCAGGGAAAGTCCAATGAGAATTAGTTGGTTTGTAATTCCAACTGAAGCAATTCCAGCAGCTGACAGGGCATTGTCACCAAAATTTCCCAACATTATCATATCTACCATTCCAAATAAAGTACCCATTAAGAGTTCTATAAATACTGGCCCTGCTATTTTTGTAATCTCAGATCTTATATTCTTTTTTGTATGTAACTCTTCCATATAATCACCTATGTTTAGATTTAATTTTCTTGGACTTTATATATCTATCTATAGCATGTGCTGCATTTTTCCCAGCCCCCATGGCCATAATCACCGTGGCAGATCCTGTTACATTATCTCCTCCAGCATAGACAGCATTTTTAGATGTTTTACCTTCTTTGTCCAATATTATAATTCTATTTTTATTGTCCACATCTAGTCCACTAGTTGTATCAGCTATAATAGTGTTTGGATCAGTACCTAAGGCTATTATAACCATATCAAAATCCATTTCAAATTCTGAGTTTTTTATTTCTTTAGGTAGACTTTCATTAAGAGTGTTTTCATCTTTCTGCATAAGTCTTATACACTCTAATGCCCTTACTCTACCTTTTTCATCTCCCTTAATCTTTATAGGACTTGTTAGGAAGTGAAAGTTTATACCCTCTTCTAGGGCATTTTCTACTTCTTCTTTTCTAGCTGGAAGTTTGTCTTTTGTCCTTCTATATAAAATATGAACTTCAGAATTAAATCTTCTTGCAGTTCTAGCTGCATCCATTGCCACATTTCCTCCACCTATCACTGCTACTTTTCTAGCCTGCTTTATGGGAGTATCTGATTCTTTTTCAAATGCTTTCATTAAATTATTTCTAGTTAAATATTCATTAGCTGAAAAAACTCCATTTAAGTTTATACCTTCTATATCTAAAAACTTGGGAAGACCAGCACCTGAACCTATGAATACGGCTTCATATCCTTCTTCTAATATATCCTCTATGGTAAGGGTTCTACCTACTATAACGTTGGTTTCTATATTGGCCCCTAACTTTTCTAGATTTGCAATTTCTTTCTTTACTATGCTAGCTGGAAGTCTAAATTCAGGTATACCATATGCTAAAACTCCTCCAGCTTTATGAAGAGCTTCAAATATCCTTATTTCATATCCTTCTTTTAGCAGCTCACCTGCACAAGATATGCCTGCAGGTCCAGCACCTACTATAGCTACCTTATGTCCATTTGTTTTTTCCTTCTTTGAAAAATTTATTTTATTTTCTAAAGCAAAATCCGCAGCAAATCTTTCAAGCTTCCCAATAGCTATAGGATCCCCTTTTTTGCCTAGTATACATGTTTTTTCACACTGATCTTCTTGAGGACATACCCTTCCACAAACTGCTGGAAGTGATGAATAGTTGTTGAGGATTTCTGCTGCTTTTCCAAAGTTTCTTTCTCCTATTTCTTTAATAAATCCTGGTATATCTATTTTAACCGGACACATATCTACACAAGTTGGGTTTTTACATTGAATGCATCTTTTAGCTTCAATAACAGCCTCTTCTAATGTATAGCCCAAGCAAACTTCATTAAAATTGCCTATTCTTTCTTTAGGGTCTTGATAGCCTATAGCTACTCTAGTAAATCTATTCATCCTTTATCACCTCATGGAGTTGACAATGTTTATGGTCCATTTCTATCTCTTCTTCTTTATATTGATCCTGCCTTCTAAGGGCTTCATCAAAATCTACTAAGTGGCCATCAAATTCTGGTCCATCTACACAAGCAAATTTTATTTTATTATCAACTTTTACCCTACATGCACCACACATGCCTGTACCATCTACCATTATAGGATTTAAAGATACAATAGTAGGTATATTTAGTCGCTTAGTGAGAATAGAAGTAAACTTCATCATTATCATAGGTCCTATAACAATACATCTATCATAGTGCTTGCCTTGATTTTCTACTAATTCTTCAATAGCATGGGTTACCATTCCATGGAAGCCATAACTGCCATCATCAGTAGCTATAAATACATTTTCAGTTATAGCTCTGAATTCTTCTTCAAGTATGACTAGGTCTTTATTCTTTGAACCTAAAACTATTTGAATATCTACTCCTTTGTCTTTTAACCATTTAGCCTGGGGTATTAGTGGTGCTACTCCTACACCTCCACCTACAAGGAGAATTTTTTCCTTTCTTAATTTATCTATATCTTCATATATAAATTCAGAAGCCTTACCTAGAGGACCAGCAAGATCTTTTATACTTTCTCCTATTTCCTTATCTACAAGTTTTTTTGTAGAAGCACCAGTGGTCTGAACAACAATATTTACAGTGGCCTTTTCTTTATCTATATCCGATATAGTCAGAGGAATTCTCTCACCATTTTCCTCTACTATAACTATAACAAATTGTCCTGGAAGTGCAGCTTTACTAACTCGTGGCGCAAACACATCTATAGAATAAATCCTAGGAGCTAATAATTTTTTATCTACTATCTTATACAATGTATCTACCTCCCATCAATTTTTACAACTAAAAAGATTAAAACAGAAATATTTCTGTTTTAATCTTTTATATAGCTTATTCTACACTCATCAATTCTTCTACAACATTTTTTTCTATTAGATCTATCTTATCTAATGCATTTTTTTCTTCTTTATCTTTGCTGTAGATATATAGTTTAATTTTCGGTTCAGTTCCAGAAGGTCTTATTACATACCAGGAGCCATCATCTAATAGATATTTTAGTACATTACTTTTCCCTACTTCTGTATTGTCATTTAAATAGTCTACTACTTTTTCAAGTTTCATATTTCCAATCATATCTATTGGATTTTCTCTAAAATAATCCATCATTCTGGATATTCTCTGACTTCCTTCTATTCCTTCTAAGACTATTGATATAAGTTTTTCCTTGTAATAGCCATATTCTTCATATATGTCCTTTAAAACTTCTAATAGGTTTTTACCTTTCTTTTTATAATATGCTGCCATTTCAACTATAAGCATAGTAGAGATTACTGCATCCTTATCCCTAACTAGAGTTCCATAGGTATAGCCTATACTTTCTTCATAGCCAAATACAAAATTATATTCATTGGTGTTTTCCCATTCATTTGCCTTGGCACAAATATTCTTAAAGCCTGTAAGTGTATTAAAGGTTTCTACACCATATTTATCAGCTATTACTTTACCTAAATCACCTGTAACTATACTTTTAACTATAGCTGGATTTTTAGGCATTTTTTTCTTTTCATCAAGTGAACTCAAAATATAGTTAACTAAAAGAGCTCCAGTTTGATTGCCATTTAAAAATATAAATTCTCCCCTATTATCTTTTACCATCATGGCTATTCTGTCAGCATCAGGATCTGTAGCAACTAGTATATCAGCATCTTTTTCTTTTCCCAGTTCTACAGAAAGCTTAAATGCCTTAGGATCTTCTGGATTAGGATATCCTACTGTTGTAAAATTTGGATCGGGTTTTTCTTGTTCAGCTACTACAAATATATTTTTAAAAGCTCTATCTTTTAAAACCCTCCTAACAGGTTTATTTCCCGTAGCATTGAGAGGAGTATATACTACTCTTATATCTTTATCTAATTCCTCATCACTTCTGATACTTCTATCTAATATTTCTTTATTATATTTATCGTCTATTTCACTTCCTATATACTCTATAAGACCTTTTTCAAGAGCTAGATCTAAATCCATAATATTTATATCCTTAAAATCTTTGATCTTTCCAATTTCTTCTAATATATCAGAAGCTACATCATCTAGTATTTGAGACCCTTCTTTCCAATAGGCTTTATATCCATTGTACTCTCTTGGATTATGGCTTGCAGTAACCACAATACCTGAAATTGTACCTAACTCTCTTACAGTATATGATAGTAGAGGAGTTGTTCTTATATCGTCAAATAAATAGGCCTTGATTCCATTAGCCGCTAAAACCCTAGCTGCTATTTCTGCAAATTTATCAGAATATTTTCTAACATCATAGGCTATGGCCACTCCCATCTTCTTTGCTTCTTCCCCTTCATTTGCTATTACAGAAGCCAAACCTTGAGTAGCTAAGGCTACTGTATACTTGTTCATCCTATTAGTTCCTGCCCCTATTTTACCCCTAAGGCCAGCTGTTCCAAATGAAAGATCTGTATAAAATCTATCTTCAATTTCTGCCTCATCTTCTATCTCTCTTAACTCTGCTTTTGTCTCTTCATCAAAATAATCATCTTCAAGCCACAACTTATACTTTTCTTTATAATTCATAAATATCCCTCCATTATATTATTTAATTATATTTTCAAAGCTCCCATTTGTAATATCTTTTAGATCTAAGGGACTTAATTCTATTTGCTGGCCAATTTTTCCTGCACTTACTACTATACTATCTAAGGATAAAGCATCTTCTTGAATAAATGTTTTAAATTCTTTTTTCATGCCAATAGGAGAGCATCCTCCCCTTATATAGCCTGTGGTCTTAAGTATATCATTTATTGGAATAAACTCTATCTTTTTTTCTAAAGTAAATTTTGCCCCTTTTTTTAAATCTAATTGTTGATCTACTGGAATTATAAATACATAGTTTTCTTCTTGTCCTCTTGTAACAAGAGTTTTGTACACTTCTTTCGCTTTTTTGTTAATTTTTTTGGCCACAGATATGCCATCTATTTCTCCATCATCTATTGTATATTGAATTTCTTTATAGTCTATATTTTTTGAATCTAATATTCTCATTGCATTTGTTTTTTTCATAAACTTCTCTCCTAATATTTTTATATAAATAGCTCCCTTGGGAGCTATATTAAAAATCAATCTATTATTCTTTTATCTATTATATTTATACCTATAAAAATTATATATAATCTGTATTATTCTTTTAAAAGAATAACTTTATGTGGTCTATAGCTACACAAGGATAAAAATTCATAAAAGATGCTTGACTATATTTGAATACTATATCTGGATTTTTTAATTAAATCCAAATCAAATTTATGACTAAAGTTTTCTTTACTTATATGATATATATAATCACTAAACTCCTCTAAAATTTTAAGATTTTTTTCTTCCTCTGTGATATCACTTATCTTATTTACAGTTTCAAGCAAGGATACCACTACTGAGATATCTGCTTTACCATAGTTAACCAATTGATAAAAGGTAAAGTATAAATCTTTTTTAAAATCAAAATCTTCATATACTAATATACCTTTACACTTATCATTTCTTATAACTGTATAATTTTCTTTTATTTTACTCAATTTACCAAGTAAAACTCCTAATATATTTATGCAATGTATAGCCGTATTTGGATCATTTATTCCAGGAGAAATAGCTCTTAAGGCTATATCAACTATTTTTTGAAGTGAAAACCTATAGTCATTGAAGCCTAATCTTTCATCTCCTAAAGTAAACTTTTCCAATATTTCATCCTTTATGCCTTCTTTTAAAGCTTCATCATTAAAATATAATGTAGCTATATTTTGATTGATATTAATAAAATCTCCTATATGAGCATGTATTATAAGTTTAGAGTCAATTTCTTCTAAAACATATAAAAGTGGATCTAAATTCATAAGTTGAAGATATCCGCTTCTATCACATTTAATTTTATAATTATACCTATACATTTCAGCCCTATATTCATCTAAAGTTTCTTGTTTTTCTTTGTAGTCCAGTGCATCTCCTATAATTGTATAAGATTCATCATATACCCTCTTAATAAGCTTTGTAGCTTGGATAGAAGAAGAGACCCTGTATATAAAAATAACAAAATATATCAAGGAGAAAACAGCATACAGAACTCCTATAGTAGCTGATAGAACAAGATACTCTGAGAAACTATTTTTCATAAAAAACAAGGTTATTATAGAATAGAAAAAACCTCCTACAAAGACACCTAATACCTTCATAGATACTTTATCAGTTAAAAAGTTATTTACAACTCTAGGTGAGAATTCTGATGAATACATAGTTAACACTACCATTATTGTAGAAAAAGTAAATGTAGTTATAGTCAAAAGTGCACCTGCTAAGGTACTGAGTATTGTTTTTGCAAGATCGACACTAGTTAAGAATATAGAAGGTATCTTATCTAATATAGATAAGGCTCTTGTATCTACAAGTATGGCTAAGGCTGCTAAAGCTATAGAAATAAGAATATATTTTAATAAATATATCCAAATCCTATTGTTTGAATAAAACTTTTTTATCTTTTCTATCATTTAATCATCTCCATCCTATTCAATTTTTCAATGGCTCTATATAATTCGTCAGCCTTAGGAGCTTCTATGTTTTCCAAGCCTTGCTGCCTATCTAGAAATAAGCCTTCATCTATTATTTCTCCTATAATACTTGAATCAATATTCTCTATTTTTAATTCTTTTTTTACATTGGCAATATTTGCTTCACTTCCTATGATTAACATACTTCCACTTGAAATAAGTCTTAAATAATCTATCTTTAATAGGCTTGTAATTTCCTTAGTAATCTTTGTTACAGGGATTTTTTCTTCATCTATCTTAATACCCCTACCTATAGCTTTATGGGCCTCCCATACAGCCCCTAGTACTCCACCTTCTGTTATATCGTGCATATAGTTTACATGAAATTTACCAGCTATTTTCCCCTCTTTTTTTACAGATATCTTTTCTATATAATTTTTCCCTTCTTCTAAAAGATCCTGACTAATCTTGTCTTTAAAAAAGTCTTCATAATCATTTAATATAATAGAAGTCCCTTCTATAGCAGCAGATTTAGTCATTAATATCTTATAGCCTTTTTTTATATCTTCTAGCTTCATTATATTTTTCTTTTTTATTTTTCCTATTACTGTAGTAGATACTACTAGCTTATTTACTGCATCTGTTATTTCAGTGTGTCCCCCCATTATTTCTACATTTAATCTTTTAGCAGTATCCCCTGCATCCTTCATTATATATTCAATATCCTTATAGCTAGTAGCTCTAGGTGCTAGGATGGTTATAAGCACACCTATAGGCTCTCCACCGCTTGAAGCTACATCATTAACCGATATTTCTATTGCAAGTCTTCCTACATCCTTTACAGCCCCTGTAATTGGATCAGTTGATAAAACAGCTACTTCTTTTCCAAAATCCACTAAAGCATTGTCCTGTCCTACGCTTGCTCCTATAATAACTTCATCTCTTGAGTGTTTAATATATTTAAAAATTATTTCTTCTAGTAAGTCATTTGGCAATTTCCCAGTAATCAAATAATCTCTCCTTTCTTCTCTAAACTCTTATATAAAGAATTTAAGCTCCTCTGTTCTTTCTTTCATTTATATAGGCAGATAAAAGTATAAGTCCTCCTCCAATAAACTGAGCTCCGGTCATAGCTTCTTTTAAAAATATGGCAGATATAGCTATGGCAGTTATAGGATCTAAATAACTTACTATTGCTATAGTTTGAGATTTTACATCTTTTATAGATGGAAAATAAAGCAAATAAGCTATACCAGTATGTACTACACCCATTATCAATATTAAAAACCAGGTTTTTGTATCAGCTAGCAATAGATTTCCTATTCCCTTTCTAAATACTATAGGTAGGAGAACTATTGCTGATATAGCCAATTGACTTAAAGTTATCTGTAAGGGAGATAAGTCTTTTATAAGCTTATTGACCGTTACTATCATTCCATAGAGTACTGCTCCAAACAAACCAAATAATATTCCTCTTGTATGATTATAATAAGTTAAATCTTTGCTATCTCCTGATTTCAATATCATAAATAGGCCCAACATGGAAATAAGTATACAGATGATATTTTTTATAGTCATCTTTTCATTTAAAAAAATTGCCGAAAAGACAACCATAAATATAGGACCTAGATAATAACTTAAAGTTGCATTTGCTATAGTAGTATATTTCATAGCTTGAAAAAGAGAAGCCCAGTTTATTCCTAGAGCAATTCCAGATAGGGATAAAAATACTATATTATTTTTTAAAGCCCTTTTATCTAGCTTTTCTTTATCTATTAATATTATAGAAGTTAAAAATATACTAGCCAATAGGGCTCTGAAGAAGGCAATTTCTATACTAGTTAGATCTATATTTCTTACAAATAGTCCAAGAGTTCCCCAGGTTATCATAGTTATTATTATTTTAGTTCTTGGACTTATCTTTTTAACCATATACATCTTTCCTTTATTTTTATATTTTCTATATTATATCATAGCTAGATTTTTTTTTATAAACTATGATAAACTATTATTAATATATAAATTATGGAGGTTTTAACATGAAGATTTACGTAGACGCCGATGGATGCCCCGTTGTAGATCTAGCTGTAAAAATAGCTAGAGAATATAAGCTAGAAATAATAATAGTTAAAAACTTTGCCCATAAAATTAAAAACTCCTATGCACAGGTTGTATCTGTTGATATTTCCAATGATAGTGCTGACTTTTATATTGTAAATAATCTATCTAAGGGAGATATAGTTATAAGTCAAGATTATGGACTTGCTGCAATGGCTCTTTCTAAAGCTGCTTATCCAATAAATCAAAACGGGCTCTTATACACCCAACTTAATATTGATGGAATGCTCAATACTAGACATATCCATAAGGAATTGAGAAAGTCTGGCAAGCATCATAGTAAATTTAAAAAAAGAAAAAAAGAAGATGATAAAAAGTTTGAAATAAAGTTAAGGAATCTTATAGAAGATAAAATTCTTTAATTATCTATATTTATAAATTTCTTTTTCTAGATCTTCTACTTTATATTCTAAGGATAGCACTGGATTAATATTGTATTTTTCTAAAAGATTATATAAATTTAATACTTCTTCCTTTGTCATACTTTTATGCTGGTCATAAATAGCATTATTAGAGTGTACATGAATATATTCTATATGGTCTTTTAGCTCCCTAATCCATTCTTCTAGGCTTGCATGGCTAAGCTTAGCATGTCCTAGATCTAAATTCACTTTTATATTTTCTCTATCTATGGCTTCTATATGTCTCTTTAGCATATGAGGCTCTTCTTCAAATACATTTTCTATCAGTATTTTGTTTTTATACTCTGTTTCTTTTAAAATTTTATGCCAAAATTCTTTACTTTGATTATTGTTTAAATCCCTAATAAATTCTTCCTTAAGGTAAGGATTTATTTGGCTATGAAATATAATATATTTTATATTTAGATCATGAGCTATATCTAGAGTTTCTAAATACTTTTTATGACTTATCTTTCTTATATCTAAGTCTGGACTTGCAGGTTTTAAATCTAAAAATGGTCCATGTAAAGCCTTAATAGCTTTAAATCCTTGGAATAAGTCTTTATATAGCCTTATTAGCTCATTTTTTTCTTTAAAACTTAGATTTGGTTCAGTAAAGTCTTGTATTTCAACACCTATATTTAGTTTATTAAAAAGATTAGCATTGAATTCTTCTACTGTAGCTATGGCTTTTACTATTTTTCTCATTTTCCCACCTCTTATAAGTATAAAAATAAAGGAACATTTTCATGCCTCCAGCGAAAATGTTCCTTTTTATTTTTTAATCTAGTCTTTCTATCAAAGCATTTTTAAGCTTTTCGCACTCTTCATCACTCAAAGTTATACCTTTACGCATCTTACCATCTTCATGGTTCCAATCCCTAAGATCATATTTTGCAGGCCTATCATTCCAACTTACACGATTTAACTCTTTTGTCCAAGCTCCTTTTTCTGATAGCACAGCTATTTTTTCTTCTATATTATATTTTATATCCCCCATTATCTTCCCTCCTTTAGAAAAAATTAAAGATATACTATTATAATCTAAGCTATATAGATAAATCAAACATCCACTTGTTTATATATTTATGTTGAATATATGTTCTAAAAGATATATAATAAAACAAGTTGTTAACTTTACTATATATTCAACGAGGTGATACTATGACAGGAAAAACACATATAGCAATTGGAATAGCAGCTGGCCTTACTATGGCCTATGATAAACCTATAAAAGAGCAACTTATAATAATCGGAGCTACAACTTTAGGTTCCTTAATTCCAGATTTAGACCATCCAAAATCAAAATTAAATCAAAAACTTTTATTTTTTAAAAGAGAATTTTATCGGGTGGTATTTTTTATAAGCATTTCCATTGGCTTTTTATATTTATATATAAATACTCAAAATAGTGTATTTTCACTTTTATCTCTTTTATCTTTATTTATTGGCATATCAAAACATAGAGGATTTACTCACAGTATGTTAGGCTTTTTAATATTTGCCTACATAGTTAAAGCCATAACAGATCAATATCACTTGGTATATCTTTACCAGAGTGTAAGTGTAGGATATTTACTACACTTACTAGCAGATTTTTTAACTCCTAAGGGAATACAACTTTTTTATCCTTTAAAACTACATCTAGCATCTCCTATATTAATAAATCCCAATAGTGCTATTGATGGTCTCATTTTTACGATAGCAAGTATTTATTCTTTGTTGCTATTATCTAGATTTATACTTTAAACTTCTAATAAAAACATTAGAAGTTTAAAGTATAAGTTCAAGTTTATTTAATATAGCTGAAAAGATGCTCCCCCTATAAATTCTCTCAATATTGAATTCTTAGGAATCATATCTTCATCTTCCACGTCTACAAAATATTCTAAAAACCTTATAAGTTTTCTAGCTTCGCTATAATGAATATTATCCGTCTTGATTTTGTTTAATAGTGGTAGTATATGTTTTTTAAGTACACTCATTTCATAAACTAATGATGAATTAAACATTATATCTGCTCGCTCTTGATATGGGAATATATATTTTTCTTCTCCTTCTCTTACACCTTTCCAAAGTTCAAATGTCTTCAAAGGACCGTTTCCTCTATATTTTACATCTCTCACCATTCTTCTTATAAGTCTTATATCAGTAGTAGATATTCTATTATGAGGATCTAAATTTATCTGTGTAAGTGCTGATATATATATCTTGAATTTATTTTTCTCAGGTATCAATTTTGTTAATTTTGGATTTAAGCCATGTATACCTTCAATTATAATTGGATGATCTTTATCTAGCTTTACTATATTCCCTGAATTTTCTCTTTTTCCTGTCAAAAAGTTAAATTTAGGAAGCTCCACGCTTTCTCCCTCTAATAAATTTACAAGATCCATATTCAATAGTTCTAAATCTATAGAATCTATAGTTTCAAAGTTAGGACTTCCATCTTTTTTTAAAGGCGTCTTATCTCTATCTAAAAAATAGTCATCTAAGGATATAGTTATAGGTCTTTGCCCATTGACATTCATTTGTACTTCTAACCTTTTTGAAAATGTTGTCTTACCAGAAGATGAAGGACCTGCTATTTGGATAATATTTATATCCCTATCTTCGTATACTATATCTGCAATTTCTGCAACTTTCTTTTCGTGATGAGCTTCTGTTACTTGTATTATATTATTTATTTTCTCAGCCTTAATCTTTTCATTTAGAGAACCTACATAGGATAAGTCTAGTACCTCAAGCCACTCACTAGTGTCTTCAAATATCCTGGCTAATTGCCTTTGCTCTTTAAAGTCATTTAAATTATAATTATTTTTTTTACTTGGAAATAATATTATAACTCCTGGGTAATAATACTTTAATTTAAATTCCTTTACATAGCCAGTAGAGGCAGCTAAATATCCATGAAATGAATCATAATGATTGTTAATCTTATAGATACTGGTAGTTTCTTTATCTATAGATTCAAATAATCTTAATTTTTCTATATAGCCATTGTTTCTAAATACCTCTATAGCATCTTTTATATCATACTCTTCTCTTTCAATGGTATAATCTGCATCTATTATCTCATTCATTTTTTCTTCTATTTCTTTGAGCTTTTTAAAATTTATAGGATTATCTTCCCCTAGCTTTCCATAAAGTCCTGGTCCTAAGAAATATTCTATACTAACTTTACTTTCTGGATACAATTCTCTACATGCCATTATAAATACAGCTGAAATAGTTTTAGTATAGATCCTATAACCATCAACATCTCTGTTGTCTAAAAACTCAATAGTGCTATCTTCTTCTATCATAGTATCTAGATTATATATTCTGTTTTCAATCTTGGCTCCTAGATATCTCTTATAATTTTCTCCAAATACCTCTTTAGAAATCTCTAATAAACTTTTCCCCTTTTCAAATTCAAACTCTTTTAAACCCTTAATATTTATATTTATAGTCATAAAATCTCCCTTCTACAATTACATCTATTGCATAGTTTCCTTACTACTATATATTTTTTCTATATCTCTTATATTGTATAAAATTCTTTTCAAATGATAATTATAGATTATATCAATCTCTTCTTTTCCAGCTTCTTCTGTTATAGGTATTTTCTTGCAGAACATATTTAATAAAATAGCTTTGTTTTCTTTATCTAAGTAAGCTCTTTTATCTAGCAATTTGATTACTCGAAAGTGACTTTGGATATCTTCTAGCATATTAAAGATTATTTCATAATCAGTTAAACTATCATCTATATTTATGTTGAATTTTATATCTTTTTTCAAAACTTCATAATTTTCTTCTATACTTATTATTTCTTTTTTTAAGTTATTAAGCTTTGGTTCCTTATCTTCCCATACAAGTAAGTATATATTCTCTCTTACTTCTCTGATCATATTTTCTATAAAATTATCAATCTTTATATCTGTTTTTGGTGGCCTTATAAAATAATTTATGGTAGTTCCAACTATTACACCTATGAATGTATCTAAGGTCCTATTAAATGCATATAAAAATCTATCTCCATCTTCATAATCTACTATAATAACTAAAAAAACTATCATAGCCATCTTGATTGCATCTTCCCATTTTAGCATATTGGATATATATATTATTACAAATAATCCAAGGGCTGTAGTTAGAAAATTTATTGGAGATATAGATGTTATTATAAGAGCTACTATAGCTCCAAATATAGTTCCAAAAACTCTGTATTTTGCTGTTTTAAAAGACTCCGATACAGAAGTTTCTATAGTCATTATGGCTGCAATACCAGCTAGAATTGGGCTATTTATATTGAAAATTCTTGATATTTCAAGAGTTAAAACTACTGCAAAGATTGTCTTTATGGTCCTCATACCAACTTTTTTAAATTTCATAGAACACCTCTATTAATTATATATTAATTTATAGTTTTAACTATTATAACACATAAGAATAGCTAAAAGGTACGAGCCTATCTCATACCTTTTGATTATTTAATTATTAAACTTATTTTAATATTAATGTTTACCATTTTTAAATAGATCACTCTATTCCAAGTATAAATATACCTATCATAATACCGGCTATTACAATATATTGCATTTTACTAAGCTTTTCCTTTAAGAAAATTCTTGAAAGTATAATAGACACTACACTATAGGAAGCAATCAAAGGTGCCGTTACAATAGAATTTTCAGCCATAGCATAGACATAAAAAAATTGTCCAAATGTTTCAAAGCCAGCAGCTATAAGTTTTGTTTTTTCTTTTTTCAATACTAGCTTTTCCTTTTTAATAAATCTTACATAAATAAAGGCCAGTATTCCAACTAATAAAAATGTTAGTTCATAGGAAATATTTGCGTCTGCTTCAGAAAGTATCCTATCTAAATAAAAACCATCTAAAAATGTTCCTACTCCATCTATAATAGCATACAGTATTGGAAATATTATAGCTATAGCACCCATGCTATACTTTTTATCTATTTTTGCTTTTTCTATTTCTTCACCAGATTTTTCTAATTTAGCAAGTGAAATAATCCCTATAGTGATTATTAAAACCGCAAACAATTGTAATTTATCCATAGTTTGTCCTAGAAATATAAATGTTAGAATAGCAGCTACAGCTCCAGATGAATTGCTGAGAGGAGATACTATAGACAATTCTAGATATCTAAGTCCAACATAACCGATAGTCATAGATAAAATATACATGGAAGATACTGGTAAATATACTATCATATTTATAGGATTATAGCTCATGCCAGTGTATAATATGTAAAAAATTGCATGAAGTCCCATTACCAGTCCTACCATTATTACTATTTTATAATGACTTAACTCATCTTTAGGATCTGTACCGATCTTATAAAACAAATCAGCAGTTCCCCAAGATAATAGTGATATAAGTGCAAATAAAAACCACATAAATTTCCCCCTCTTTTTAAAAAACTATGATTATAATATCACATTACAAGAATTTTAAAAAGTGTATTTGGAAACTTATCTTTTATTAGGCTTATTATTAGACTTATAAGCTCTTTAATCTCTTATTTATTTTTAATTAATCTTTATCCATGTCTTATTCTTTTTAAGCTTATATCTTTCAATTGATCAATATTATATCTTTCATCTAAAATACAAGCCGAATAAGCAAGTTTTATATCATGTACATCTTTTGATTTTAAAGCCTTATGTTTAATACATCTCCAAGAAAAGCCAGTTTGGGCTTCCATCATCTCTGGATATTGATCAATGCTTGTAGATATTAGATGGGTGATTATGGAGCTTGTAAGTATATCTACTGCTTCTTCAAAATCATAATAATATTCTTTCAAAATGATCATTGCATGAATACCTGTTATACAATGAAGAATTACTATATTGCCTCTTTTATAATACAAAGGAATCAATAAATTCAATAATGATTTTATTTTATCTTCTCCATCTCCCCTTATTAAAAAACCCTTCTCCATATATGATTTACTAGAGTATAGAGACTTTATTCTTTGACCTAGGGAATCATTTTTATCTAATATTTCTTTTATATGTATGTCCTTTGCTAATTTCTCCATTTCTTCTCTTATATCTTCAGGATGGATCTCTCTTTTAAATAGACTTGCCTCCCTATAAGCTGTAACATAATATGCCAATCCTCTTAGGAGTTCTTCTTTGAGTTCACTTTTTTCACTATATTGCTCTACACCATAGGCGACTCTTATTAAAGTATGAAATAACCCTGAACTCATCCCAAATTTATATTTGTTTATTATTTCTTTGGTCAATTCTATTGCATCTTTCTTTAAAGCTTTTTCTTTTAACAGATCTAGTGTCCCCTCATAGAGCTTTCTCTTTCCCAATGCCTCTTCTAAACTGTTGACTTTTTCATATTCCTTATCTACCTTATCAATATTTGCATTTTTTAAATACTCCTCTGTAAACTTTTCTAACCTATCTTCCTCTTCTGACATTTTATATATTGCCCATTGAACCATAGGTAAGTGATTAACAAGTCCATCCATATATGGAGTAAATATTCTATTACTGGTGTTTATGATTTCTTCAACTGCCATAGCTATACCTCTTTCTGTTTTTATTATATATAACATATATATTATACCCATTTTAAATTGTTTAATCACATTTTACTATATAAAAATCCTAAAGTTTAAAACCTTAGGATTTTTATATAGTAATTTTATTTTTACTTATTAAATTTATTTTGCATCATTAAATCTTTTTTCAACTTCATCCCAATTTACTAGATTCCACCATGCTTCTATATAGTCTGGTCTCTTGTTTTGATATTTTAAATAATATGCATGCTCCCAAACATCTAGTCCCAAAAGAGGATATTTCCCTTCTGTTATAGGATTGTTTTGATTTGGCGTAGACATAACTGAAAGCTTTCCATCTTCTATAACTAGCCATGCCCAACCACTACCAAATCTAGTAGCCGCTGCCTTATTAAATTCTTCTTTAAATTCTTCGAATCCACCTAGATCTTTCTCTATTCTTTTAGCAAGCTCTCCAGAAGGTTTTCCTCCCCCTTGTGGTGACATAACCTTCCAAAATATCGAGTGATTATAATGTCCCCCAGCATTATTCATTACTGGAACTCTAAGATCTTCTGGTAGTTCATCTAGTTTTTCTAAAACTTCTCTTACATCCATATCCTTAAATTTTCCCTGAGATTCTAAAGCTTTATTTGCATTGTTTACATAACCCTGATGATGTTTACTGTGATGGATTTCCATTGTTCTCGCATCTATATGGGGTTCTAATGCATCATAAGCATAATCTAATTCTGGTAATTTAAAAGTCATTTTAAATCTCTCCTTTTTATATGTGATCTTAATTAAAAGTTTTTTGCCTTATAGTATATATATCCAATTTCTCAAATGATAAACATTATCATTTAACTTTATTGAAAAAGCCTTAGAATATTCTAAGGCTTTTGTCGTTAACTTGTATAATTAGACCTTTCTACAAATTTAAATTTTTTCTCATCTATAGAAATAATATTTATACTTCCATTGTTTACTTTGAACTTAAAAAAATAATCTAAATTATCAAACATCCAGCAATAGGCAAGTCTAATAACACCAGCATGGGTAACTAAAACCACATTTTCATCTTTTTTGGCTATTTCATCTAAAAAATCTTTTACTCTTTCGTATACCATATTAAGGCTTTCTCCATTTTCTACTACATATTCTTCTGGATTTTGATTCCAGAGCTTGTATTCTTCTGGATATTTGGCCTGGATCTTTTCATTATTTAGCCCTGAGAAAATTCCAAAATTGTATTCACCAATCCTTTTATCTTCAATACCTTCTAATCCTAAGATATTTAGTGTTTGAACAGTTCTCAGAAAGGGACTATAGTAAACTTTAGAATAATTAAATTGCTTTAAACTCTCTTTAGTGTTTTCTATTTGTTTTATGCCTTTTTCTGTTAAAGGACTTTCATAGCTTCCAAATGCCCTTAAGGCATTATCTTGTGATTCACCATGACGAATCATTATTATATCCATTTTATTACCTCCAAAAAACATATTAAAGAAGTTAATTCCGTAAGTTCTATGCTTGCTCCATAAACATCTCCTGTAAATCCATCGATTTTTTTATATGTGTATAGAGATATAAACTCACCTACAATAACTGAAAAAATCAAAGGTATTAAAAATTTAGGATTTATTAGAGCCAATATAAATATATAGATTATACTAGTAAAAACAATGTAGTTTCTAGGCTTACTTTTATGTATCAGATCTCCAAGTCCACCTGGTCTAGCATTTTTCTTAAAGGCTATTTGGAAAAGAGTCACCAATCTACTATTAGCCATTGAAAAGATAAGTACAATAAACAAGTATTTATCTATATTTGAAACAACTATATATTTAGATAGAATTATAAATACAAGACTTATAACTCCAAAGGCTCCAATCCTACTATCTTTCATAATCTCCATAGTCTTTTCTTTATCCTTATTTGAAAAAAAACCGTCTGCACTATCTGCTAGTCCGTCTAAATGTAGGCCTCCTGTAAAGGCTATCATACTTATAACAGCAGCTAAGGAAGCTAGATCTCTATTTACATAAGAAAAAATATAAAAAACTAAAAAAGATAGGGCGCCTAATATTACTCCAACTATTGGATAAAAAAAAGTACTCTTTTTTAAGTTTTCTCCATTGAAGTCTATATCTATATTTATAGGTATTCTAGTTAAAAACTGTATAGAAAGTATCAAGGCTTTAATCATTTTAATTTCACCGGAAGTCCACAAGATATGAGATAAGCCTGGTCACTTATAGCAGCCAAGCTCTGGTTTATACGTCCTTGTATATCTCTAAACACTCTAGATACATGATCTGCTGGTACTATAGAATATCCTACTTCATTTGTAACTAAGACCAAATTTTTATCTTCTTCTCTTATTTTCTTTATCAAGCTTTCCATATTTTCAAATATAGTATTCTCTATTTTTCCCTGGACCTTACTGTCTATGTATTCCATATCTTTTGTAATATCAAACATTATGTTAGATGTAAGCAGGGTCACACAATCTAAAAGATAATTGCTCTCTTCTCCAATAGCATTTACAAGATTATAATTACCTTCAAAAGTTCTCCATAGAGAGGGTCTAGTGGTTTTATGAATAGCTATTCTATTTTCCATCTCTTTATCAAATGCTTTAGATGTTGCTATATAAACCACATCTTCTTTTTTTCTATAAATGTTTTCTGCAAATTTACTTTTACCACTTCTGGCCCCACCTGTAACAAGTGTAATCATATCTTCACCATCTCTAGTTTTTTAAATACATCTACTAATCTTTCATTGCTAGACCTGTTTTTTATAGCTATCCTTATATGACCCCCATCTAATCCTTCAAAGCTGCTACATTTTCTAACTAAAATCCCATCTTTTAGAAATCTCTCAAATATTTCCTCTTCTCTATAGTCTAGTAATTTTATTAAAATATAATTACTATGTGTATGGAAGGCTCTTATTCCTCTAATATTTTTTAACTCTTTTAAAAGAAATTTTCTCTCTATCTCTATATAATCCTTACTTTTCTTTATAAAGGCCTTATCTTTAAATATAAATCTTCCAGCCAGATCTGCTAAAGTGTTTACACTCCAAGGAAGCTCTATTTTCTTTATTTCATTTACTTTCTCTATGCTGGCACATCCATATCCCAATCTTATCCCTGGTAGGCTAAAAAATTTTGTTGCAGCCCTAATAATCCCTAGATTTTTATAGCTTTCTTTTTTAAATAGTTCTATACTGTCATAATCAACTGGGCTAAATTCATAAAATGCTTCATCTAATAATAAAAAAGCCTCTTTTTTTCTAACTATATTATAAATTTCCAGTAACTTCTCTTTTTCTATCCTAAGGCCTGTTGGATTGTTAGGATTTCCTAAAATAAGTAGATCACCTTTTATTAATTCTCTTTCGATTTTTTTAAGATCTATACTAAAGTCTCTCTGGTAAAAAAGTGACTTTACTGGCTTTTTATTTGCTAAGGCTCTCTTTTCATACTCTGAAAAACTTGGCTGAAAAACTACTACTCTTTCAGCGTCAATTATAAAATCATTTATAAGCTCTACTGCTCCGTTGCCTACTAGTACATTCTCACTCTTACAGTTTAAATAGTTAGACAGTTCATCTTTTAACTGTCTATATTTTATATCTGGATAAGTATTTAATCTTTTAAAACCCTTTATAAGTTCTTCTTCAAGTCCATCTACTAGACCTAGAGGATTTATATTAGAACTAAAATCTATTAAATCACCCTTGTATCTATCTTTATATGTAATTAAATCTCCACCATGCTCCATATTATTACCTCTTTTTTCAATAATAGTGAGACAAGAAACAAGGCCTTTTCTATAAGTTATAATATTCCATCTGATAGTGATAGCATATATCCTATTAATTAGATCCTTGCTTATTTCTTGCCTACACTTATTAATATTTTATAAATAAGTTTATCATAAGCTTTTTGCAATAGCAACTAGGAGAACATACATCAGTAAGAAGAAGATTTCTGATCTATACATTATCTTTATAGCTTTATGGATATGAGAAGGATTTACTCTTTCTATCCCATCACCTATTGTAGACTTTTTTATAAGTATTCCATGATAAAAACTATTACCTCCTAATTCTATGCCTAATAGACCTGCAACTGATGATTCTGGATAGCCACTATTAGGACTATTATGTCTTTTCCCATCCCTTAAAGTAATTTTTATTCCTCTTTTAAAATCAAATTTGCCTATTGAAGATAAGACCATCAAGAGGGAGCTAAGTCTAGCTGGTAAAAAGTTAACTAGGTCATCTGTTTTTGCAGGAAAATATCCTATGGACTTATATTTTTCATCCATATATCCAAGCATAGAATCCATAGTATTTATAAATTTGTAGCATATGCCAGCCGCTGGTCCAAATATCATTATAAAAAATAAAGGTGCTATAACACCATCAGAAGTATTTTCTGCAATTGTTTCTACTGTAGCTTTTATTATTTCTTCTCTAGATAGTTTCTCTGTCTCTCTACCAACTATATGCGAAACTCTTTTTCTGGCTGAGTCTAAACTTTTATTCAAAGCTTTCTTTACCTCTATTGCTTCATAGTGTAAGCTTTTAGCCGCCAAACAAGTGTAGATAAGATAAATTTTGACTATTACATACAAGTAAGTATAACTACTTAGAGCTTTAAGCAGTAAGAAGGGTATAAAAAATCCTAGTAAGACATTTATTATCACTATAATCAGCCCCATTAGCTTTAAAGAGGCTTGCCTATTTGATATCTTCCTGGCTATATTTTCTTGAAGGGATATTATCTTTCCCATAAGTCTTACAGGATGAGGAAAGCTATAGGGATCTCCCACTAAAAAATCTAGCCCCGCTCCCATTAGTATCTCTTTCATTAGCTTATTCCAATTAAATTGTATATAAAATCTATATCCATATTTTCTTCCAATCTTTTAGCCAATTTATTAAGTTCCCTATCTAACTCTTCATCTGTTTCGGCTTCTTCAAGTTTTAAGGGAATAAAAGGAATTATACCTATTACTGGTATATCTAATAGCTCTTCTATCATAAGCACTCCTGAATCCAAGAGACTTTGATCTCCTCTAAATTTATTAATTATTAGACCCTTAACTCTTTTTCTTTCTTCCTCTGTCAAAAGCATAATTGTCCCATAGAGAGAGGCAAACACTCCCCCTCTATCAATATCCGCAACTAATAAAACAGGTGCATCGGCAATCTCAGCCATACCCATGTTTACTATATCATTTTCTTTTAAATTAATTTCGGCTGGACTTCCGGCACCTTCTATTACAATTATTTCATTTTCTCTTTCTATTTTCCTGTATATATCTTCTATCATAGTTTTTAAACTGTTTTTCAATTTAAAGTAGTCTCTAGCTTCCATGTGATCCCATTCTCTTCCCTCTAGAATGACCTTAGAGCCACTATGGGATGTAGGTTGAAGCAATATAGGGTTCATGTCCTTGTGAGGCTCTATACCCGCTGCTATGGCTTGCATACTTTGAGCTCTACTTATCTTTTCTCCTTCTTTGGTCTCATAGTAGTTAGAAGACATATTTTGAGACTTAAAAGGATATACCCTATATCCTTGACTCTTAAATATTCTACAGAGACCGGTACATATAAGACTTTTGCCTGCTGAAGAAGTAGTAGCTTGTATCATTATATTTTTCATATTTTCTCCTTTATATTAAAAATAAAACTCCCACTCCCAATACTGATAATACTGCGCCTAGAATCTCTCTTGCTCTTATTTTCTCTTTAAATATAAGTATTGAAAAAGGAATAATTATAACTGGTGTTATAGATGTTATGGTAGCTGTTATACCTGCTGCAGTATATTGAAGAGAAGTCAGTTGAAGTGATACACCTAAAAAAGATCCAAATATAGAACCTAAAGCTATAATAGCTATGGCCTTTTTATCTTTTATAGCTTCTTTTAAAATTCCCCACTTATTTAAAAATATAAAGAGAAGTAAAAAAGAAATAAATCCAGCTATAATTCTTATTTGTGTTGCAGCAAAAGGATTATAATCTCCCATTCCAACTTTACTAAAAATACTACCTACTGATTGACCAATTGCACCTAAAAATGCAAAGATAATTCCCTTTAAAGAGTGATTTAATTTAAACTTTCTTTCTCCAGTTTTTTTACTAAGAATAACTATAGATATACCTAAAACTGTAATAAGCATACCTACTATACCCAGTGGTGCTATATCTTCTTTTAAAAACAAAAAAGCTAAAATTGCTGTCATAGGTGGACTAGTTGCCATTATAAGAAGACTAAGTCTAGTACCAAGTTCAACATAGGCTCTAAACAAAAATATATCCCCTAGAAAAAAACCTATAACTCCAGATATACTTAGAAGTGTCCAATTGGAAATACTAGCATCTATAGGAAACATATAATCTCTAGCAAAATAACTATATATACTTATAAAAATAAATCCAAATATCAATGTAATAAAATTAACTGCCAAAGATCCCACTCTTTTTCCTGCTGATTCAAAGGATAGACCAGTTATGGTCCAACATATTGCCGCACTTAATGCTGCTATCTCTCCTATTTTAGAACTTAACAATTTTATCCCTCTTCTATCTATTTATTTTACCTTAAAAATAAGACTGCTACTCCAATCACTGAAAAAACTGCACCTATTATTTCCTTTGCTTTTATTTTTTCTTTATATAGTATTATAGAAAAAGGTATTACCATTATGGGCATTATAGCTATAATGGTTGCAGATATTCCTGCTGTTGTATATTGGAGGGATATAAGCTGCAGAGATACTCCTACAAATGGTCCAAAAATAGAACCAAGTGCTATTAGCAAGATAGCTTTTTTATCTTTTACAGCTTCTTTTAAATCTGACCACCTGTTCAATATTAAAAAAAGAACTAAAAAAGATACAAAACCAGCTATAATTCTTATCTGGGTCGCTGCAAATGGACTATAATCTCCCATGCCAATCTTACTTAAGATAGTTCCTACTGCTTGACCTAGGGCACCCATTAGGGCAAAAGAAATCCCCTTTAAGGAATGATTAAACTTAAACTTTCTCTCTCCAGTATCCTTACTTAGTATGGCTATAGATATTCCTAGGATTGTAACCAACATTCCAAATATTCCAATATAGGATATGTCTTCCTTTAAAAAAATATATCCTAGTATAGCAGTTATGGGAGGACTTACTGCCATAATAAGCAGGGTTATCCTAGTACCTATTTCTATATAGGCTTGAAAGAGAAATAGATCTCCTAAAAAAAAGCCTATGGCTCCAGATATACTAAGCCAGGTCCAACTATGGAGGCTTGCATCTGTAGGGAAGGCGTATCCTCTAATAAAATATGTAAATATACTGATAAATATAAATCCAAAAACCAATCTTATAAAGTTAACTGCCAGTGAACCTACTCTTCTACCTGCTGACTCAAAAAACAGGCCCATAACAGTCCAACTAAAAGCTGTAGCTAAGGCAGCCATTTCTCCAATTCTAGAACTTATCAATTTTTCTCCTCATTTACTTATATATTTTAATTAATCCTATTCTTCTTTATTTATTCCAAATCTTTCCATTATTATTTTTTCATTTACCTGGCCTATCTTTTTATTTATATAATCATATCCTTCTGGCCTATGAGGTATAAGGCAGTTTGAACAATCTTTTATACCATTGTTATCTTGATAATTTCCACCGCAATCTTCTAAAAAGTATAAAGGGCAATAACAAAACATACAATTAAAATCTTCAGTAGCCTCTAGCTTGTGACAAGGAAGATAAACACAGTCTTTATTTGTATAGAACCTATAGGAGTTTTCCAACTTTTTCACCACCTTTTATCCTATCAATATAATACCACTTTCTATAATTATATTAAAGTATATTTTAAATCTACTTTATCTCATTTTAGCTATTTTAACTAAGATTTTATTAAAATCAATAGTATTATCCTCTCTAAAGTACTATAATAATATAGATTGAATCTATATATCACTATAATATTCTTTTATATAGATCAATTATTTGAAATTCTAAAAATATATTAAAATATAAAGTAAAGATTATTTTAGGAGGAAATTTATATGAAAACAAATTTATATGTACTCTACGGTGGTAGATCTGTTGAACATGAAGTCTCTATAATATCTGCAACTGCTGTTTTAAATGCAGTAGATAAGGAAAAATATAATGTTTATCCCGTATTTATAAGTAAAGATGGGAAGTGGTGCCCACTTGAGAAACTAACTAAAGACACAGTAGGAGAAGATGAATTGGAATTATCTACTGACAAGTCAGTTACTGAATCCATGGGCCAGTTTATAGAGTCTATCGACTATAGGTCTAAAAACTTAGTATTTCCAGTTTTACATGGTAATAACGGTGAAGATGGAACCATACAAGGTTTGTTAGAATTGTTGGAGCTACCTTATATTGGCAATGAGGTCTTATCCTCCTCCCTATGTATGGATAAGGTTATGACAAGCGATATTTTAAAGGCACATAATATACCACAGTCAAACTACACTAGCATAAAGAAATATCAGTGGGATGAAGATCCTAAGCTTGTAGTAGATTCTGTCCTTGAATTTGTTAATTTACCCTTATTTGTTAAACCTGCAAATGCTGGTTCAAGTGTTGGTATTACAAAGGCTACAAACAGATCTGAGTTAATAGATAGTATTAACTTAGCATTTATCTATGATGTCAAACTATTGTTGCAAGAAGAAGTGGTAGGCAAAGAGGTTGAAACTTGTATAATAGGAAATAACTATCCTAAAGCTTCTCTTTCTGGTGAATTGGAAATGGAGGATGCTTTTTATGATTATGAAGCAAAGTATATTAAAAAAGCTGCTATTCCAGTTATTCCAGCTAGATTAGATTCAGATACCAGTAAAAAAGTTAAGGAGATTGCCCTTTCTACATATAAGGCTCTAGATTGTAAGGGAATAGCTCGTGTGGACATTTTTGTTACAGATGAAAATAAAATCTTAGTAAATGAAGTAAATACTATGCCAGGCTTTACCTCAATAAGTATGGCTCCTATACTTTGGCAAGAAACTGATAACTCTACTTTTAAAGATCTTATAGATAGGCTTATAGACTATGCCTTGGAAAGATATCTTGAAAAGACTTCTATTTCCAAGGTAAAGGTGACTAAATAATGATAAAAAAAAATCTAAAAGAAATAGAAAAATTATCTGGAGGATTTGATCTTCTAGAAGAGTTTTATGAAACTGTAATATCTGGTGTTTCTACTGATACTAGAGATATAAAGGCTGGAAATTTATTTATTCCTTTAATTGGAGATAATTTTGATGGTCATAACTTTTTGAATAAGGCAATAGATAGTGGTGCTTCAGCTGCTCTTTGGCAAAGGGGTATAGAGAAACCAGCTGTCAATTTCCCACTTATAATGGTAGAAGATACTCTTCTTGCCCTACAAACTTTAGCTAAAAACTATAGAGATAGTTTAAGGGATATAAAAGTTATAGCTATAACTGGAAGTAATGGCAAGACATCTACAAAGGATATCTTAGATGGAGTGCTTTCAAAAAACTTTAAGACCCAAAAAACTATTGGAAATCTAAACAATCATATTGGTCTACCCTTAACCCTGCTTTCTTTAAGAGAAGACACACAAATAAGTATAGTGGAATTGGGAACAGATGGTTTTGGACAAATAGAAACAATTACCAATATAGCCAATCCTGATATTGCTCTTATAACCAATATAGGCTACTCTCACTTAGACCTTTTGAAAACAAGAGAAAATGTAGCTAGGGCCAAGTTTGAGATTTTAGATGGATTAAAAAAAGATGGTCTATTTATATACAATAAGGATGATAAGCTACTGGAAGAAATTATAAGAGAATATAGTATAAGACAAGATATTTTAACTTTTGGAAAGAAGGATTCTAGTGATTTTCAATTAGAGTTATTAGAAGAAAGTATACAAGGTATTGAATTTAGTATAATAGAAGATGGTGTAGATCATAAACTTCATATTCCTCTACTTGGACGACATAATATTTACAATGCTGCAGCCAGCATTGTAGTAGCTCGAAAGCTGGATATGGATTATATAGATATACAAAAAGGATTATATAATATAGATTCTACAGGAATGAGAAATGAAATTATAGAAAAAGAAGACTTTACCATCTTAAATGATGCCTATAAATCTAATCCTGACAGCCTACTGGCGGCTCTAGATACCTTATATAGCATACAAGGCTATAAGTCTAAGCTAGTAGTACTGGGGGATATGCTTGATTTGGGCGAAGATATTGATCAACTTCATAAAGATATAGGTCCTAAAATTGATAGTAGCAAAGTAGATAAAATATTTACCCTAGGAGATCGAGCCAAGCTTATAGGCCAAGCAGCCTTGGTAAACTTTAAAAAAGAAGCTATTTTTCATTGTGAATCCAAAGAAGATTTAGTATCATCTATATTAGAAAACATAGATAAGGATAGTCTGATCTTGGTAAAAGCCTCTAGATCTGTAGCCTTAGAGGATGTTATCAATGAATTAATAAAATAAAAACAAATACACATATTCAACTTTAACTTAAAGTTGAATATGTGTATTTCTATTTTAATAGGATGTATTTTTAATTTAAATCTATATAGATAGATTGATCATCATCTAAACTTCCATTTTCTATCTTCCATTTCTTATAGATTTCAAGTTCATCCTTTATTTTCTTTATTACATATATTAAAACCAATATATCATCTATATGTTTTAATGGGATAAACTTAGGTACAAGGCTAATTGGGCTCAATATATATAAAAATCCTATTACTATAATAGTTATATTATCCTTAGATAGGTCGGTGTAGTCTCCATTTTTCCAATCCACAATCATATCTAAAGTAAGTTTTAGATCATTACCTACTGTTTCTACTATTTGGCTATCCTTTATCTTTTCTGTAAACTCATCTATGAGATCTCCTAACTTTTCATTGTCATCATAAAATGAGTTAGCCTTATCTGAGAATTCAGTTTTAATTTTTTCGAAATCGATTTTCATTTTTTCACCCCTATATTATTTTATTATAGACATAATTTACCCCTAAAGAAGATTTTTAATCTTCTATCCTTTCTAAACCTATATCCTCAGCTACACTTTTCATGGCTTCTATAGTTTCTTCTATTACTTCATTTAATTCCATAGAAAGCATTTCTAGTCCTGCCTTAATTGTTTCCCTATCTACCCCTTGTGCAAAGCTTTTTTGTTTCCATTTTTTCTTTACAGATTTTACACTTAGATCATCTAGACTTCTGCTGGGTCTCATAAGTGCAGTAGCATAGATAAGTCCTGTCAGTTCATCTACAGTATAAATAATTTTTTCCATAATATGTACTGGCTCTACATCAGTACATATATTCCATCCATGACTTAAAACTCCTCTTATATAGTCTTCAGGCCAATTCTCTTTTTCTAGTATTTCTTTGGTTTTTTTACAATGCTCTTGAGGATATTTTTCAAAATCTAAATCATGAACAAGCCCTATTGTTCTCCACTTTTCTACATCTTCACCAAATTTTTCTGCAAAATGTGCCATTGAAGCTTCTACCATAAGTGAGTGGTTGATTAAACTTTCATCTTTTATATTTTCTTTAACTAAATTATAAGCATCTTGTCTACTTGGTATATATTTTTCCATATTTATCCTCCTATTTCAATTTATTTTAATTCCATAATAGCTGCCAGACTTCCTGTTTTTCCCTTGTCAGCCCTATGGGAAAAAAATGTATCCTTATTGCATTTAGTGCATATATTACTTACTGTTATATTTTCTTCTCTTATATTCATATCTAAAAATTGATCTTTATTTAATTCCCATAGATCTAGCATATATTTACCATTATCTTTTTTATAATAATAATTTTCTGCTTCTTTAAAGTTTTCTGCTATCTTATCTATAACTTCCTTTCCAACTTCAAAACAACATCTTCCTATGGAAGGTCCAATTCCTATAAGTATATCCTTAGGATCGCTTCCATAAGCTTGAATCATCTTATTTATAGTGTTTTTTCCTATCTTATTTACACTTCCCTTCCAGCCTGCATGGCTAAGACCTATGGCCTTTTTTACTGGATCCAAGAAAAAAAGTGGAACACAATCTGCATAAAATGTAACTAGGGCTACAGCTTTTTTATTTGTTACAAAACCATCTATTGCAACTATATCAGTTTCTTTGCTTATACCCTTACCCCTATCTCTTTCATCTACTTCTAATATATTATTTTCATGAACTTGATCTGTTAAAACTAGGTTTTCCATATCTATTCCTAGACTTTTAGTAAATATTTTATAATTTTCTATTATATTTTCCCTAGTATCATTTTTCTTAAGACCTAAGTTCAAACTTTTTAAATGTCCTTCACTCTTACCTCCAAGTCTTGTTGAGAAACCATGCCTTACTAGATTAGTTTTTTCAAAAGATTCAATAGTATAGTAAATTAGTTCATTATCTTTGTTTTTTATAAATGCCAAGTTACCACCTCTTTTATTGTTTTATCTTTAATTATATCACATAAAATTCTCAATCTTGAATAGTTCTTAGTATTTTGTTTATATTATTGTCTCTTGGGTAAATTATAAATATGAAGAGAGTTACAATAACTTAAAATATAAATTAAATAGGAGGAAACAATAATGAATAAAGATATTTTAAAAGGAAATTGGAAGCAATTTAAGGGAAAAGCTAAGAAAAATTGGGGAAAACTTACTGATGATGATTTAGATGTAGTAGAAGGAGACGCTGACATCTTAGCTGGTAAAATCCAAGAGAGATATGGAGTTAGTAAAGAGGAAGCTAAAAAACAAATCGATGAGTATAACTGGGAAGACTAATCTAGATAAACATATTCAAAAGAAGCACTTCTTAAGAAGTGCTTCTTTTTTTGTATCTTTATCTTTAATTTCTTCTCAATAATCTAAGTCCATTTAATATAACCAATATTGTACTACCTTCATGTACAATTACACTAATAGTTATATTTGTTAAACCTAATAGGCTAACTATAATTAAAAAAACCACTGTAGCCATGGAAAAAATAATATTTTGCCAAATAATTCTCTTCATTTTTGAAGAAACCTTATGGGAGGCTATTGTTTTAGATATATCATTTTGCATTAAAACCAAATCAGCCACATCTACTGCCACATCAGTTCCATCTCCCATTGCTATTCCAACATCTGCAGCCACAAGAGCTGGTGCATCATTTACTCCATCACCAACCATAGCTGTTAAACCATACTTTTCTTTTTGTGCCTTTATAATATTGGATTTGTCCTTAGGCATAACATTGGCAATTACTTCATCCAGTCCCAATTTTTTCCCAACTGCCTTTCCTGTAGTTTGAGAATCTCCAGTAATTAAAGTAGTGTGTATATTAAGTTTTTTAAAATAATCTATTGTTGCCTTTGAATATTCACTGGGGATATCCATAAGTGCTATCAAGCCTATAACCTTTTCATTTTCTGCTACATATACAACTGTTTTCCCCTCTTGTCCTAATTCTTTCTTTAAAGATATATATTCCTGGTCCACATCTCTAAAACTACTTGCCTTACCAATACGGTATGTATTGTCTTTGTATTCACCAGCTAAGCCTTCACCTATTTTATTTACAACTTCTATGTCTAAATTATTCTTAGCTTCAAATTTTTTCAATATAGCATCAGCTAAAGGGTGGTTAGATTGTCTCTCTAAAGCTACTATAATATCAATAATATATTCCATATTTATACTATCATCAAAGTAATAATCTGTAACCTTTGGTTGTCCCTGGGTAAGTGTCCCTGTCTTATCAAAGGCAATGGCCTTTATATCTGCCAATTGTGATAGATAAACACTTCCCTTTGATAGTACCCCTCTCCTGGCCAGATTTGAAGTGGCAGAAAGTGTTGCCGAAACAGTACTAGCAGCCAAGGCACAGGGCGAAGCTACAACTAATAGAGTTAAGCCCCTATAGATACTTTCTTCCCACTGCCAATTAAATATATAGGGTCCTAGTATAATGATCAAGGGAATGGAAATCAAAACCAGGGAAACATATCTTGGCTCAAACTTTTCTATAACACTACTAGCCCTTGTTTTATTATCTTGATTTTTATTTACTAACTGTAATATTTTTGAAAAGACAGTATCTTTATTTTCTTTTGTTGCTTCCATGGTAAAAGTAACTTTTCCATTTATTGTACTAGCAAATACCCTATCTCCCTTTGATTTTTCCTTGGGTATACTTTCCCCACTAATAGAGGATTCATCAATGGTTGTAAATCCAGTTAAAATAATTCCATCAATGGGAACTTGATCTCCATTTAATACTTTTAATTTATCTCCAATTTTTATATCTTCCACATCTATGCTTTTAGTTTCTCCATTAGCCATTAATAGATTAGCCTTAGTTGGATTCATTTCAATTAAACTAGTAATTGCC
>CAZBAK010000003.1:50469-68609 GCA_964489715.1 uncultured Tissierella sp.
AATTGCCTATTAAAGAAGCTCCTATGGCAGCTAGACCCATTAAGATATGAGCATTAGGTGTAAATTTTTTCCTCTCTTTAGTGTGTTCAATTGTTTCACTTAATCCTTCTAAGATAATAACATGATAACCAGCTGAAATTGTTGCAATTGAAAATAAAATATTTTGCAGTACTTTATTGTTAGAATTTAATAATAATCCAATAATTGCTAGAGCTAAACCAAGAAAATAAAAAATTATTGCTAGTTTTTTACTGTCATGAACATTATTTATCTCTTGTTCTTTAGTATTGATCATTTTTTATTCCTCCTGTTTTATATTGTTAAATTATTTCAATTATAAATCTCCATCATTTCATTTATTACCCCATTATCACTAAATTATACTAAAAAAATAGCCTAAATAATTATAGTTCTATAATTATTTAGGCTATTCTCTTCAACTTAACATTTTCTTTATCTGTGCTACGTCTTTATCTCCTCTACCTGAAAGATTTACTATTATGGTCTTATCCTCCTCCATATTTTTAGCTATTTTCATAGCATAGGCCACTGCATGGGAACTTTCAAGTGCTGGTATTATTCCTTCAGTTTTAGATAAACTAAAGAAAGCTTCCAAAGCCTCTTCATCACTAATAGCTTTATACTCTGCTCTTCTTATATCGTTATAAAAACTATGTTCTGGCCCTACTCCTGGATAATCTAAACCTGCTGCTATAGAATGAGTGTCATGATCTAGCAAGTAACATTTAAAGCCATGTATTATTCCAGTGTTTCCTCCAGATATGCTGGCAGAATGTTCTTTAGTATCAAGTCCTCTTCCTCCAGGCTCTACTCCTATCATTTTTACCTGCTTATCTTCAAAAAATGGTGAAAATAATCCCATAGCATTGCTTCCTCCACCTACACAAGCTACTAGATAATCAGGTAGTTTACCTTCTTTTTCTAACATTTGTCTTCTTGCTTCTCTTCCTATTATAGATTGAAATGTTTTTACAATAGTTGGAAATGGATGTGGTCCCACAACTGAGCCCATAAGATAGAAAGTATTGTCTCTATTTATAACATAATCATTAAGAGCTGCATCTACTGCTTCTTTAAGAGTCCTATCACCTTCCATAACTTTCACAACCTTAGCTCCAAGTATTTCCATTCTAAAGACATTTAACTCTTGTCTTTTTGTGTCTTCTTCACCCATGTATATAGTACAATCCAAACCTAAAAGAGCACATACTGTAGCTGTTGCAACTCCATGTTGTCCAGCTCCTGTTTCAGCAATAACTCTTTTTTTATTCATTCTCCTTGCTAGAAGAGCTTGTCCAATTGCATTGTTTATTTTATGAGCTCCTGTATGATTAAGATCTTCTCTCTTCAAGTAAATCTTAGCTCCACCAACTTCCTTTGTCAACATCTCTGCAAAATATAAGGGATTCTCTCTTCCAACATAATCTTTAAGATAGTAGTCTAACTCATTTAAAAACTCTGGATCTTCTATAGCACTATTAAATTCTCTTTCTAATTCTTCAAGTGCAAGTTTCATACCTTCATCCACATAAGCTCCACCATATACTCCAAATAAACCTTTTTCCATTTTTATTCCTCCTGTATTTTTATTTAAAATACAAAAAAACCTTCATCCTTAATAGGACGAAGGTTAAAGTTCGCGGTACCACCTAAATTATGCATAATGCATCACTTAATATTGAATACAAACATATTCAATCCATTGATAACGGCAGGCTCCCCGACTAAAAGTACTCTTTAAAATTTCCTCTTAGCTTCTACAAAGTCCATTCATCATTAATATCTTTGCTAAAGTCTCACCAGTCTTTAACTCTCTTTAAAAGATAAGAAAAGATTACTCTTCTTTGTAATAGAATTTTTGTATTTTTTATATCATAACATATACTTTAATGCATTGCAAGAGTAGATTGAAAGATTATTATTTCTAACTAGATTTCTTCCTTTTTTATCATCTTTATTCTCTTGTTCTTTTTATCCTTCATAGATAGTAGTGTAGCATTTACTTCTGCTCCTAATACTATTATAATACTACTCATATAAAGAAATATTAAAAATACTATTACTCCTCCAAGGCTTCCATATGTTTTGCTATAGTTGGAAAAATTATTTACATAAAACGAAAACACTACTGATAATAGGACCCATGCAATACTTGCAAATATGGCCCCTGGTATACTTTCAGAGAACTTTATATTTATATCATCCTTAATTGATGGAGAAAATTTATATAATAATGTAATAGCTAGGATCATAAATATTAAGGGTATTAAAATTTTTAATATCTTCCATATAACAACTGTTGGCCAAGTATAAGAGACGAATATAGCATTAAATATAAGTTCACCAAATATAAGAACTGTAAATGCAAGTATAAGAACTACAAATAAACCCAGAGTAAATATTATAGATAGACCCTTAAGTTTTATATATGGTCTATCTTCTTCTAAATCAAGAGCTTTATTAACTGCTCTTATAAGGGCCATTACTCCATTGGAAGCAGACCATATACTACCTATTGCACCAAATGATAAAAGTCCAACGCTGCCAGCTTGAATTATATTGCTAATGAGATCGTAAAATAGCTGCTTGCTTTGTCCTGGCAAGGGGGATAGCAATTGCTGAAGTATATCCGCATCTGCCAGTGGAGTAAATTGTAAGATACTTAAAAAGAATATTAAAAATGGAAATATAGCTAGTATCAAATAATAAGCTAATTGCGCACCTATAGCTGTAACTTCGTCATCTTCGAATCTATATAGTAATTGTTCTATAAATACAAGCCATTTTGTCTCTCCATATTTTTCTCGAAGTTTATCTAAAACTTTCTCCATAAGATTACCTCCTAAATTTTATCTTTAATTATTTCTAAGACTAGGCTATTCTATAAATATACTATACCCCTATATTAATTTTCTTATTCATTTAGATTGCTTAGTTATTGAGAGTTGGGGGTATATTTATATTAATAGATTATAGAAGAGAAAGGAGTTTTAAAAATGTCAGATAAGAAAATTGAATTATATGATGATCAAATACAAGTATTGCAAAGAGTTGATCAATTATTAAAGGAAGGTTATAGAGAAGATGATATGTATATAATAGTAGATGATGACGAGGAAATTTCAATGCTTAGAGGTTCTACAAATATAATGATAAAGGAAGAAGATGATTCATTATTTGATAGATTTAAAAATTTTTTAAAGGGGAATGATTCTGTTACAGACGCTTTTAATAGGATGGATTTAGATGAAAAATATAGGGATAAATGCTATGAAGAGGTTGAAGATGGAAAAATTCTCCTTATGGTAAATAAAGATTATGAAAGTAAATTCTATTTAACAGAAGATGGTATTATGGTCCCTAAGGAAGATTTAGAAGACTTAGAAGATGAGGAAATTATTGGATCTGTTAAAAAACCAGAAAATATAGAAGACAATTTAGGCTTTCAAGCAAGAAAAGAAAAAAATGTAGTAGGTGACTTTGTAGTAACAGATGTTGATAATAAAGAAATTAAAGATAGAGAATAATTCTAAGAATAGATGCTCTTTCTAGTTGAAATTAGAGAGCATCTATCTTGTGTAATATGATAAATAGGATATACTAAATAAGTAAGCTTTAAAAGATATTTTAATTAAATTGGAGGTAATAATTTGGATTTTGAAGTTGGTAATATATATAAAGGATTTAAGCTTTTAGAAGAAAAAGAGGTAAAAGAAGCTAATTCTATATCAAGGCTTTTTACCCATGAAAAAACAGGTGCTAGACTTATTTATTTATCAAATAAAGATAATAATAAGGTTTTTACAATTGGATTTAGAACACCACCTGAAGATAGTACAGGGGTCCCTCATATCATTGAGCACTCTGTATTGTCTGGTTCTAAGAAATATAGGACCAAGGAACCATTTATGGATCTAATAAAGGGTTCTCTGCAAACATTTTTAAATGCAATGACATATCCTGATAAAACAGTTTATCCAGTTGCCAGTAGAAATGATAAGGATTTTAAGAACTTAATGGATGTCTATCTAGACGCTGTATTTAATCCAAGAATATACGAATTAGAGGAAATATTTATGCAAGAAGGATGGCACTATGAGATAACGGATAAAGATGATCCTATAAAATATAAGGGAGTAGTATACAATGAAATGCGTGGAGCCTACTCTTCACCTGAATCCCTTCTAATTGAAAGTATATCTCAATCCTTATTTCCAGAAAGTATATACAGGTTTTCCTCAGGAGGAGATCCCTATGTTATACCTGAATTAACCCATGAGAATTTTCTAAAATTCCATAGCAAATACTATCATCCTTCCAACAGTTACATTTATCTATATGGAGATGGAGATGTGCTAGAGGACTTAGAATATATAGATAGAGAATATTTAAGTCAATATGATAGGAGAAATATCAATACTCAAATTAAACTTCAAGAACCTGTAAAAACCGAGACTATAGAATACTATCCTGTCTCACAAGATGAAAGTGATGAAAATAAAGACTATATAGCTTTAAACTTTGTACTTGGTAAGGCAACTGATAAAAAAGATAATCTAATGATAGATGTTTTAAATGATATTTTAATAAATTCTACTGCTGCTCCAGTTAAGAAAGCTCTATTGGATGCAGAGATAGGTGAAGATATACTAGGTTTTTCATCTGGAGGAATACAACCTGTATTCTCTATAGCTTCAAAAAACACAGACGAAAGTCGAAAAGCCGACTTTGAAAAAGTTGTATATGAAAGCTTAAATGATCTTGTTGAAAATGGAATAGATAAAAAACTAATTGAAGCCACTATAAATAAACTAGAATATTATTTAAGGGAAGCTGGAGGAAATGCAACAGTTGGTATACTCTATGGACTTACTATCTTTGACAACTGGATATATGATGGAGATCCTCTAGCGCATCTGGAGTATGAAGAAACTCTTAAGTTTTTAAGAGAAGCTTTAAAAACTGATTATTATGAAGAATATATCAGGGAACACATTTTAAATAACAAACATAGGTCTCTGGTGCTTTTAAAACCTCAAAAAGGTCTAGCAGAAGAAAAGGATAAGATCTTAGCCCGTCAATTAGAGGCATATAAGGCTTCTTTAAGCACTGATGAATTAAACATATTGATAGAAAAAAATAAGGCTTTAGAAAAGTTCCAACTTTCTGAAGATACTCTAGAAGATAAGAATACAATTCCTAAACTATCCATAGAAGATGTTAACAGTAAGCCATTGGATATTCCACAGGAAGTTTATAAAGAGGATATAACACTTCTTTACCATGACTTATTTACTAGCGGTATTATCTATTTCGACTTGTCTTTTGACTTAAATCATATAGAAAAAAACTTGATACCCTATGTAAATCTTCTATCTGAAATCATTGGCAATATAGATACTAAAAATTATAGCTATGGTGATTTATCCAATGAAATATATGTAAATACAGGTGGAATAAATTTTGGAGCTACTGTATTATCCGATAGAAAAAGCGATAAAATATATCCGCAACTAATGATTACAAGTAAAGTAATAAGAGAAAAATCAATAAAAATGTTTGAACTAATAAGAGAACTTATCACCAATACAAAATTAGAAGATAAGAAACGAATAAGAGAAATAATAAATCAAATGAAATCCAGAATGGAAATGAATATATATAGTTCAGGCCATAGTGTAGTTAAAAATAGGGTAACTTCTTATTTTTCTAAAGCTGGAAAATATAAAGAATTACTTTCAGGATTAGATTTTTTATGGTTTATTGAAGATCTAGCTAATAATTTTGATGAAAGATCAGATGAAATTCTAGAAAATTTAAATAAAACTTATACTTTAATATTTAACAAAAACAATCTAATAGTAAATGTAACTGGGGAAAAAGAAGATTTAGACTTAGTTAACAAGCATCTACATCTTATTAAAGATGTATTACAAGAAGAAGTATATGATTATAGGGAAATAGACCTAAAGCTGGAAAAATTAAATGAAGGTATTCTTTCTTCTGCCAATGTACAATATGTAGCAAAAGGATACAATTTAAAAGAACTTGGCTATGATTATACTGGCAATATGGCAGTGCTTTCTACTATTTTGAGCCGTGACTACCTTCACAATTGGATACGTGCTAAGGGTGGAGCTTATGGAGCTGGTATAGGCATTAATGTACAGGGAGATATCTCAACCTTCTCCTATAGAGATCCAAATCTAGTAGAAACTCTTGAAATCTATGACAATATACCTGAGTATCTTAGAGAGGTAAAACTAAGTAAGGAAGATCTTACAAACTATATTATAGGAACTATGAATAAATTAGATCCCCCTTTAACAGCTTCGCAAAAGGGACGTATTGCCCTCAATAGATATATAACTAATGCTAAAGATGAAGATTTTAAAAAACAAATTGATGAAGTTCTATCCACAAGTTTAGAAGACATACAATCCTATGAAGAATTACTTGAAAAAATAATGCAAGAAAACTATCTTTGTGTTCTTGGAAATGAAACAAAGATAAGGGAAAATAAAGAAGTATTTTCTAATCTTGTTCAACTTAGAAAGTAAATAGTAAAAGGAGCAATCGCCTATGATTGCTCCTTTTTGCTATTGTTAATAACATTCTTAGTTACTAACATTTAATCTTTGGATTTCATAGCCATTTTTCTTTAGCTCATCTATTATGGCCTTTATATGTTCTTCTCCATTAGTTTCTGCAGTTACTTGAAGTTCTACGTCATGGAATCTATCAAGATTTTTAAACTGATTGTGATCAAGTTTAATTACATTTGCATTTAAATCTGTAAGTATTTTTGAAACAAGTAGTAATTGTCCTGGCTTATCCGGAAGATCTATTGAAAAACTAAATATTCTTCCTCTTTGTATAAGTCCTTTATTTATCATTGAAGAGATAGTAAGCACATCAATATTTCCTCCACTTATTATGGATACAACTTTTTTATCTTTCTCTTTTATTTTCTTAAGTCCTGCCACAGCTAATATACCTGCATTTTCAGCTATAATCTTATGTTTTTCTACTAGCAATAAAAATGCTTCCATAAGCTCATAATCAGAAACTGTTATTATTTCATCTATATATTCACAAATGTATTTATAGTTAACATCACCCAATCTTTTTACAGCCGCTCCATCAGCTATTGTTATAGCTTCATCTAATTCTACTACTTTCCCCTCTTGCAGACACTTAGTAGCAGAAGCAGCACCTTCAGGTTCTACACCTATGATCTTTATTTCTGGATTTTTAAGTTTAGCTGCAGCTGCAACTCCTGAGGATAATCCACCCCCACCCATAGGAACTAAAATTATATCAGCATCAGGTACTTCATCTAATACTTCTAAAGCGATTGTTCCCTGTCCTTCTATTATTTCTTCGTCATCAAATGGATGTATAAAAGTATAACCATGCTCTTTTTGAAGTTCTAAGGCCTTTTTATGAGCATCGTCGTAAACTTCTCCATGCAAGACAACTTCCGCACCATAATCCCTAGTTGCTTGAACCTTTATTAAAGGAGTATGTTTAGGCATTACTATAACAGATTTTAGGCCTAACTTTTCTGCAGCTAAGGCTACTCCCTGAGCATGGTTGCCAGCAGATGAAGATATTACACCCTTCTCTTTTTCTTCTTTAGAAAGTTTCGATATTTTATTATATGCTCCTCTAACCTTAAAAGAACCCGTTATTTGAAGGTTTTCTGGTTTTAAATACACCTCATTCCCACTTTCATTTGAAAATACTTTACTATATATAACTTCTGTTCTAGTTATAACAGTTTTTAATCTTTCTCTTGCTTCAATAAAATCATATAATCTAAGCATATTTTCTCTCTCCTTTTTTTACATAAAAAAATCCCTAGTATATATTTATATATACTAGGGACGAATCAACCGTGGTACCACCCAATCTTTACACTTATTCTAAGTGCCTTTTAAGACCCAAAGATTTACTTTTAGTCCTAGCCATATAACGGTGGCGCTTCTTTTTTAAAAAAAGAATACCGATAAAGATTACTCTATAATTTCATCTTTACAGCCTTAGAGGGATCATTATACATATTTAATGCTGACTCTCACCATATGTCAGTTCTCTGTAGTTAAATTTACTGTACTTTTATCTCTAAGATAACTTTTGTCTATTAATTTATACTTATTCTATTACATATAGGATTAAATTGCAATAGTTTTAATTTGCTTCTAGTTAATTTCTTTAATTAAATATGGAATCAAAGAAATTTTTTATTGAATCTAATATTTTTTCTAATAAGGACTTTACTTCTTCATTGTTTTTTAATGTATCATCTAATTTCTTTCCTATGTCTTGAAGTTGATTTTTTATATTCTCAGAGTTCAACTCAAGTTTTGTTATCTTTTCCATAAGATCTCCAATTTTTTGAATTTGATCAGTATTTAAATTAATATCTAATTTACCTGCTATTTCGATTATAATCTTCTTAATTTCTTCTGGATCTTTTATATCTTTTTCTATTACACTTTCCTTAACTTCTTTAAAAAGTTCTGAAGCTTTGTCTTGTCCTATTTCTTCTCCCAGTTCTCCAACTTTTACTACTTCTTCATTTGCAACCTTTTTTTGTTCTTCACTTATCTTTTGACCTGTAGCCTCTTCAAAGGCTTTTAAGATACCAGTTAATGCTCCAGTACCAGAAACAGGAAAAGGTGCAGCTGCTACTACTCTAGCATTTTTTACTCCTGCTGTTACAAGAGCATTAGCATACATTTCTTTTGTAACCCAAGATATATTATAAGTTTCAACACTTATACCAGAACCTTCATCTAATAATTCTACATAGGCTGAACTAAGAGTTTTATTTCCAATTTGAGCTTCTGTTGCTACTCCTTCTAAATACTTTCTTTCTTCCTGATTGTTTATTTCTATTATCTCAACATCTTTTTCATCTACATTAAAGATTTCTAACATTTGACTTCTTTGAGAAGCATCTATGTCTTTAGCAAGTGTAACAACCCTATCACTATCTGCATATGCAAAACTAGTAAATATAAATATAAAGCTTAAGATCAGACTAATGTTTTTTAGCATTTTACTTTTTTTCATCTTTCCACCTCTTCTAATATTTGATTATCTTTATTTTATCATAAAATTCATATTAATGATATTTATTTTACAAAAGTGAAACTTTCAATTATTCCAGGAACCTCTTGAACCATTTCTTGGACTGTTTCAAATTCATCCTTATTTTCTTCTTTTAATAACTCCTCTGTAGGTTCCATTACATTTAAATATGAAAAAGTCTTGCCATCTTTTTCAACTATATACATTAAGAATAATTCTTGCCAATCCTCATGTTCTATAGACTCATTCATTATTACTATTGTAAATATATTACTAGAAAGATCATCCTTATTAAAATTAAACTCTACACTATCATTTATATCATCTATCCATGGCTTTTTTTCAACCACATAAGTACCCTTCCATGATGCTGGCAAATCTAATCTAAATCCATACTTATCATCTTCATAAACTATTTTATCCCTACTTAGATCTACATCCTTATTATCAACTTCTATTTCAGAATTAGCTTCTTCGATTTCCTCTTCCTCTTCACTTTCCTTAGGCTTTTCTGTAACTATTTCATGACTGTCTGTATTGTTTTCAAGATCCTTATCTATAACCTTATCACTATCTTTTCTACATCCAAATAGTAGAGTAATACTCAAACATAATATTAATACTTTTAATGACTTTCTCATATCTCTCACCTCCTGAACTATAAGCTAAAGTTTGTTTTAATTTTATTTTTTAAAAGCTTTTTATAGATTAAAATCAAACTTCCACTTTGAATCGTGGAAGTTATAATTTTTATTCTACAGTCTCAATTAGCTCTAAAATTATACCATCTGGATCTTTAAAATAAACTGCCTTACTTCTTCCAAAGCCTTGATCTGTTAAATCAAAATATTGAGGTTCTGACAAAAATTCCACATCTTTTTTTAAAAGATCCCTGTATACCTTTTCTATATCCTTTACACTAAAACATACTTCAGATATAGATATTTTATTTAATTTTATATTTTCATCTTTTTCAAATCCATTTTTAAACTCTATAAGTTCAATGGTGGGAGTATTAATTTTATCACTTCCATTTAAATAGGCAATTTCTACCTTACAATTCTTAATATTGAATAATTTTTCAGTTGCCTTGCCTTCCATAGTCATTTGACCTTGAAAATTTAAACCCAAAGTATTTTTATAAAAGTCTATAGAGTTTTCTAAATCAGAAACAGTTAATCCAATATGAATTACTTCATCTATCATAAAATATCCTCCTAAATCAACTCTATACTACTATATTCTTATACAATAGAAGCCTTATAAATTTCTTCTATAGATTCTCCTAGTGTTTTTTCAAATTCTCTCTCTGTTTGATCTACTTTTATATCTTGTAATAGAGCTCTAGAGAAACTTGCAATCAATCCTGGATTTTTCTTCAAAGCCTCTACAGCAAATTCCCTGCTATATCCTCCAGAAAGTGCAACTACTCTCATGACTTGTGGGTGATTAATCAGTTGGGCAAAAAAATCATCTTTGCTTGGTATTGAAAGTTTCAGCATGACTTTCTCATCTTTATCGAGTTTATTTAAATGTTTTAATATTTCTTTTTTCATGATGTTTTCAGATTCTTCTTTGTCTTTACTATTAATATCTATTTCTGGTTCCAATATAGGAACTAGTCCCTTTTTAATTATATCTTTACCAACTTCAAATTGTTGTTCAACGATCTTTTGAATGCCCTCTGGATTAGCTTCTTTTATAACAGAACGCATCTTAGTGCCAAATATATTTCTTTCTAAAGCCCTTTCAAGTAGAGAGTCCAGTTCCGGCATAGCCTTCATAAGTTGAACTCCATCTTTTAATTCTTCTAAACCTTTATCTACTTTTAATATTGGGACTATTCCCTTTTTATCCCACAGGTAATCCCCTGTATATAGTCCTTCTATCTTTCTATCCATGGTATCTTCAAATAAAATAGCACCTAAAATATGTTTAGAGTCAAAAACTGGACTAGTAATAATTCTACTCCTCATTTCATGAACAAGTTTAAACATTTTTTCATCATTATCATATTTATCTTCACTTATTCCATAGGCTGCTAATGCCTTAGGTGTACTTCCACCACTTTGATCTAATGCTGCAATAAAACCCTTATCATTTGTTAATCTTTCAGCTTGATTTTTATTCATATTCTACTCCTTTTTATATGCTTTATTTAGATAAATACTTTATATATTTAAAGTATAATATTAACTCTTATATATACTCTTACCCAATATATAACATTGTAATATTACATATAAGTTACAATTTTCTTAAAACTAGCTTAAGAAATAAAAACTGATCCTGTAAATTGGATGTAAAATCAATTTACAGGATCAGTTTTATCTTATTTGTTTTCCTTTAACCATCCTATAGCAGAAGTAGTTAAAAGACTAGCTCCATAGATCATAGCTTTTTCATCAAACATTACACCAGGATTATGATGGGAAAAGTTGTTTCCATCTACATTACAATTAAGCATCATATATGCTGTTGGAACTTCAAGGCTAACATCAGCCATATCTTCAGATGCCATTACCTTAGTGTCTGGAATAGTCTTAAGTTCAGGAAAATCTCTATTCAAAATTTCTACAATATTTTGAGTAAATTCAGGGTTTGAGTACATTGAAGGAACACCTGAGAAAAAATCTAGTTCTATTTTACAGCCTGTTGTCAATGAAACCCCTTCAACAATCTCTAACATTCTCTTCTTTAATTTTTCTCTCACCTGAGGATTATAAGTTCTCATAGTTCCCTGCATAGTAGCTGTCTCAGGAATTACATTGGAACTTGATCCTGAAGATAGCTGACCAAATGTAAGAGTTGTTGTATCTGAAGGAGGGTTCTCTCTTGATATAAGTTTACTAAAATTTTGATAAATATTAACTGCAGCATTAATAGGGTCTATAGCTGTATGAGGATAGGCACCATGTCCGCCTTTACCCACTATATGGATTTTAAAATTATCACAAGAGGTTGTCATATAACCTAGATTATATTCCGCAGACCCAACCCCCTCATCAAGTGCAGTGTGAAGAGCCATAGCAGCATCCACCTTAGGATTTTCTAAAACACCTTCTCGAATCATCATCTTGGCACCTTCAAATATTTCTTCGCCTGGTTGAAACATAAGTTTAACTTTTCCAGGAAATTTATCCTTATTCTCCATTATAATTTTAGCAGCTCCTAAAAGCATGGAAGTATGAAGATCATGACCGCAGCCATGGAATTTTCCTTTGTTTTTAGATTTATAAGGCAAATCATTGTCTTCATCCATTGGAAGAGCATCCATATCAGCTCTCAGCAATAGAGTTTTACCTTCAGCATTTCCTTCAATTATAGCCGAAAGTCCAGATGAACCATACTCTTTAATATCACTTACTCCTAGCTCTTCTAGTTTAGATTTTACAAACTTTTTAGTTTGTGGAAGATCTAAACCTACTTCAGGATACATGTGCATATGTCTTCTGTTTTCTTGCATTTCTGGAAATAATTCTTCTGCTCTTTTAAAAATTTTATTCATAATAGTCTCCTTTTTATATATTCTTTGGAATTCCTTTAAATTTAGCTATTCTCTGAGTAATTATAGGTGTAATTATACTTGTAATAACAACTCCAAAAGCTATTTGTGCAGTAGCTGTTGAAGCAAAGGGAAGAAGTTCTGGATTGTTAAATGCCAAAATACTAGGCACAGATACACTTAGTCCTGCCATAGAGCTTATACCAAGAGTTGAAATACCACTTTCCTTTAGCAATCTTGTTTCCACTAAATAAATTATAGGTAGCATGCTAATATAAAATATAGCTGTCAATAAAATCCCTTGTCCACCAGCTTGTAAAGCCTCTATAATATTTATCCCTGCTCCAAAAGACCAACCCATAAACACCATCAATACTCCAACTATAGAACTAAACATTTTAGATAATTCTTTATCTAGATTACCTATTATAATACCAGCTATAATTGGAATTATAGTTGATATTATAGGTGCCCAATCAACTCCTCCACCTTGGCTTATGCTAAATACAAAAATTGGAAAAGCTGGAACAGACAACATACCAATTAAACCAAATGCTGCTTTATCTGTTTCAACTCCATAATCATTTACCAGGGCAAGATAGAGAGATGGATTTAGAGAACATATTCCAACTACAAAGGCAATAGCTGAAACTCCCAAGACCCCCTGTAAACCAAAAGATTTCATAAAGGCAAAACTAAGTACTATACATATTATAATTTTAACAAGTAGTAAGCTTCCTTGCTTTTTAAGAACCTGGGATATACTCTTTAAATCAAGTAAATTGGCTGAGCAAAAACAAACCAGTGCAACTATATAGTTTGTACCTTTAGTTGTAAATAAAGCTTCAGTAAGACCTCCAAAGCTAGCAAAAAATCCTGGTGCAAATGTATTAATAAGAGCTGATATTAGCATAGGTACCAAAAGCAATCCTCCTGGTATCTTTCTCATAAACTTTAACATTTTTCCTTACACAACCTTCCTATAGATAAATTATACTAATTATTTATTATGGTTTTACACTATTAATCAATTCTTTAATATCCTTCTCATCTTTACCTATAGCACTATCTACTATAATTTTTCCAGAGATGATTTCCTCTGTCAATTCTTCAATCTTAATTTTAAGATCTTCACTTAAATACTCTTCATAATAAATATTTTTAGCAAGACCCACAGCTTCTTCTTTTAATCCTAATTCTATATTTTTACCATAATCTAGTTTTTGACTTTCATAAAGCTCAAGAGCTTCATATATAGTGTGATCTACTCTCTTTAAAACTGAGGTAGAAATTATACTAGCTATTTCTTCTTTTCCCTTTGATTTATAGAGCATAGCCTGATCAGAATCTACACCAATAGCTATCTTTCCTTTTTCTTCAACTTTTTCAAATAGAGCTTCTCCTGAAGCTCCAGCAACACTAAATAAGACATCTGCTCCTTTATTTATCATATCCTCTGCTAGTATCTTTCCCTTTTCCTTATCCTCAAAACTACCAATATATTCTACTAAAAGCTTTATATTAGGATTATATAATTTTGCTCCTTCAATATACCCTACTATAAAATCATTGTTTCTAGGAATATCCATACCTGCTAAAACTCCTATGGTTTCAGACTCACTTAAAGATGCAGCTGCATAACCAGCTAAAAAAGAAGCTTCATTAGATCTATAAGTAAAAGAAACTACATTTTCAAAATCTCCCTTGCCCCAATCAAGCTCTCCATCATATAGTATAAAAGTAATATGGGGGTATTTATCAGCATTTTTTTCAATTGCTTCCTTTAAAAAACTTGAAGTCACTATTACATTATTCCCATTTTCTGCAGCTTCAATCAATTTAGCTTCAAATTTTTCCGGATTATTCTCATGTTCTAGTATGCTAAGATCTATACTATAATCTCTTTCCGCCATATTTGCTCCCACTATTGCTGCATCATTAAAAGACATATCTCCTCTTTTTGCAATTATAAGGGCTACTGAAGTATTATCTCCAACATAAATTGACTTATCAGATTGGCAAGCTAGTAATGAAAAAGATATAACAATAATTAATAAAAACATTAGTTTTTTCTTCATACAATACCTCCATCTTCTTTTTATACTTTATATTATAACATAAAAATACAAAAAAATTCTGTAGAGCTCAGTCTATAATTTTCATTCTGCTCTACAGATTTATCTTTATATTTTTTATAAATTTCAATCTTTTAATATTTATTTATCTAAAGAAGCCTATTATAGTTCTATATAGGTATTCTATATTCTTTATTTCATCTTCTGGATATACATCTATCAACATAGTTAAATTTATAAGTAAGCTATAGACTACCTTATCCAATATATCTTGGTCGTCTTTAAACTTTTCTTTTATTTCAATATCTTTAAAGACTTTTTTTATATTATTTATTATTTTATCCTCTATATTTTTTATAGATTTATTACCCTTTAGATCTTTTGCCTTTCTGACCTGTATTCCCATACATCTTCTTTCCAGGGTTTCTTGATAGATAAGCATAATGGATAGCTTGATTTTTTCTTCTTCATCTATATCTCGAGCCAATATATTATCAAGTTTATCAAATGTTATATTCCAGCTGTTTTCTAATACGGAAAGATATAATTCGTTTTTATTGGAAAAATAATTGTATAAGCTTCCCACTGATATATTTGCTCTCTTTGAGATTTCTTTCATATTTACATGTTCATATCCTTTTTCATAGAAAAGTTCCTTAGCCGATAAAAATATCCTATCTTCAATATTGACTATTAATTTTGGCATTCAACTTCACCTAGTTTTTCTCTACTATTCTCTTCTTCAATGGATATTTCTTTTTTAATTGCATAGGCAAATACAGCTGTTAAAATAATTGAAAGTATATCAGCTATTGGCTGTGCAGCCATAATACCTGCTAAACCTGCTGGCATTTGGTATGGAAATAAATTTATTATAAATGAAAGCTGACTACTATATGCTTCAAAGATACCAGGGAAAAATACTAGTAATGGTATAAAGAAAAGCCCTTGTCTTACTATAGCTAATATACCTGCCTGCTTACCCTTACCAAAACTTTGAAATAGTCCTGTATTTATCATCATATAGCCTATTAGAGGTAGGAATATATTATATGCTAGTAAGTTGTTCACTCCATATTCAATTACCTTAGGATCTTTTGTAAATATTTTCATAAATTGTTCTGGAAAAACTAAAAATATAACCATTGCCATAAGTCCAAAGGATATCATCCATTTTATTGATATACTCAAAGCCTCTCGGACTCTTTTAAAGTTTCTTGCCCCATAATTATAAGCTGCAAAGGGTTGAAAACCTTGATTGTATCCCATCATTACGAATAAAGGTAGCATGGTTATTTTAAGCGTAATTCCTATTGCTGCAAGCGCATCTTCTCCATAGGCTGATGCAGCAACATTTTGTATACTAAATGCCATACTAGATAAAAATTGCATAAAGAATACAGGTAGTCCAATCTTAAATATCTCTTTATATATTCCACTTTCTCTACTAATGTTCCTTCTACTCATTTGGATATGGGAGTTATTGCCTATAAAATACCTAAGAAGGTAGATTGTAGATACTGCCTGTCCCAATACTGTTGCTATGGCAGCTCCTTGAAGGCCAAGTCCAAATGTAAACATAAATATGGGATCAAATATGATATTTAAAACTGCTCCTATTACTAATGCATTCATACTATATCTTGCATTTCCTTCTGCTCTTACTATATTGTTTAAGGTCATATTTATTACTGTAAATATACTCCCTCCAATTATCCAAGTTGAATAGTTCTTACCTGGTACTAACACAGACTCTGTTGCTCCCATTAGTTTTAGTATAGGTCCTAAAAATAATAGAACAAATACTGTCACAATTATAGCTATAATAACTGCTAGAAAAAGTGCTGTAGATCCTGTCTTGTCTGCTTTTTCTTTTTCTCCTGCACCTAGACTTCTAGAAATATATGAAGCAGAACCAACTCCTACCATCTGACCCATGGCTGTAATAATCATAAACAATGGAAATGCCACGGATACTGCCCCCATGGCAGCAGTGTCATTTAGCATTCCTACAAATAATGTATCTACAAAATTATAAATAGCATTTATTATGGTTGCTATTATGGTTGGTATTGCTAGTGTTAATAGTGTCTTTTTAATTGGCCCATCTGCCATTAAATTAGTATTACTCTGTCTTTTTTCTCTCATTTAACCATCTCCTAATATCTATAATGAACTTAGATTCATTTTAATGAATACCCGTTCATTATAGATCTAAATTCAACTCTTGTCAAATATAAGAAAAGAATAGCTCTAGATTGAAATATTTTAATCCAGAGCTATTCTCATATAATTTTTTTAATCTTATTTAAATTTTATTTGTAAACAAGTACTCTATCTTTTAAAGCTTTAAATTCTTTTTCTCCTGGCTCTGACAATGATTTACCAAATGGCATTTGAGCTCTCATCTTCCAATTATCTGGTATATTCCATTCTCTTTTCACTTCTTCTTCTATAAGCTCATTATAATGTTGAAGAGATGCACCATATCCATGCAAATATAATGATGTCCATATATTAAATTGATGCATTCCACTTGATTCCTTAGACCATATTGGGAAATTATCTGCATATGTTGGAAATTCTTTCTGCAGATTTTCTACTATATCATTATCTTCAAAGAATAATATAGTTCCGTAAGCTGCATTAAATGAATCAATTTTTTCTTCAGTTGGAGCAAATTTATCCTCCTCAACTATCTTTCTTAATGCCTCCTTAGTTATCTCCCATAGCCTTGTATGATTTTCATTTAATAATAATACCACTCTAGCAGTTTGTGAGTTAAATGCTGAGGGTGTATGCTTTACTACATGTTCTATTAGTTCTTTAATTTTTTCATCAGAGATAAGTTTTTCCTTACTAAGTGCATAATGTGATCTTCTTCCTTCTATAGCCTCATAAAAACTTTTTGTCATATTTTATTCCTCCATTTTTTATTTTTCCTCTTTTTTCATCTCTATGATCAATACATGAGATAGGGTCTTTGCTTTGATTGTAATATCTTCTTCTATTATTTCTAATGCATCTCTATCATTTAATTCTATATTATTAATTTCTGAACTTCCTTCTATTTGCACTAAATATGCCTGTCTTTTTTCTTCTACTTTAAAGTCTATTTCTTTGTCTTTGTCTAATTCTAATACATATATATTTGCATCTTGATTGATTTTTATCTTTGCATCAGCTTTAACACTTGACACTATTTGTAGCCATTTATTTTTTCTATCTTCCCATTTAAATCTATAATCTCCATAATTTGGAGTAAGCCCTCTCTTCTCTGGAAGTAGCCATATCTGTAGAAATCTAGATGTGCTATCGCCATAATTGTGCTCAGTATGAGCTATACCATTTCCTGCACTCATATACTGTACATGGCCTCTAGTAATAGTATTTTTATTTCCCATAGTATCTCCATGATTAAGTTCTCCATCTACAACATA
>CAZBAK010000004.1:0-68481 GCA_964489715.1 uncultured Tissierella sp.
AATATTATTAAAGATTAATTGTCGTTCATACAAGGACTTTCGCCTCCTTAAAATAATATTTGGTGGTACTTATATTATTCGACATAGATAGGCGAAATTCCTTTTTGAAAATAGAAATAATTTAGAGTGATAAAGAAAAACCACTGTTCACAAGACAGTGATTACAAGTGTTATGAGTTATGATTAATGCTAGTATTATTATAAAGGGAAGGTGATTAAGTGAAGAGAAAATGCAGAAATCTGTTTATATTTACATTTATACTTACTATGCTTATAAACTCTGTAAGTTTTGCAAGCAGTGAAAACTTAAAATTAGTAGGAGAGTCAGCATTACTTATAGATTATGATTCCAATAGAATCCTATATGAAAAAAATTCTGATAAAAAGATGTTTCCAGCAAGTACCACTAAGATTATGACAGCTATTCTTGCTATTGAGCATGGAAATATGGAAGATATGGTCCAAGTTGATGAAGAAGTTGTACAATTAACCCGTGGCAGCCATATTGCCTTAGACTATGATGAGGAGATGAAGTTTGAAGACCTTATAAACGGTTTAATGGTAGCTTCAGCTAATGATGCAGCCTTGGCTATAGCAAAGCATGTTTCTGGATCTATAGAGGACTTTGTAGCTCTTATGAATTCAAAGGCAGAAGAACTTGGAGCTATGAATACACACTTTATGAATCCCAATGGTCTACACCATGATAATCATTATACTACTGCCTATGACTTATTTTTAATTTCTAAATATGCTATGAAGAATGAAGCTTTTAGAGAATTTGCATCTAAATCTCAATACATTATAGCTCCTACCAATAAAAAAACTGAAGAGAGGCTTATACATACTACTAATAAGTTTTTATATGGTAATAAGAAAATGGATTTAGATGGTCAAATTGTTCCCATTAAATATCCTGGCATCAAAGGTATAAAGACAGGCACTACTCCAGAAGCTAAAAATTGTCTTGTAAGTTATGCCGAAAGAGACAACAAGAAGATGTTTTCAGTTATATTAAAATCAGAAGGTATGCAGGTCTATGCTGACACTTCTAAATTACTTGATTATGGATTCAATAATTTCACACCTACTTATTTAGGTCATTCAAATGAATTTATACAAAATTTAGATATAGAAAATGGATCCCTTCCATATGTTTCTACTGTTTTAAATAATGATGTTTTATATATGCTAAGGAGAGATGAATCTGAAAGAATAGAAAAAAAATTAAAATTTAAAGATAAAATATCTCCACCTATTTCAAAGGGTGATATCTTAGGAAATGCTGAATATTCTTTAGATGGTAATATTATAGCTGAAGAAGCTATAGTATCTACTCTAGATATAAAGTCTGTTCCCAGAAGTAATTTATTGGGTTTTATCTTTAATAAATGGTATATCTTCTTGATCATACTTATTATAATCTTATTTATCTTAAGAAGATTAAGTGTATTAAAAAAGAGAAGACGTAGTAAATATTCTAGATATTTCTAATATAAAAGGCTCCTTACCATCATGGCAAGGAGCCTTTTATATTATTTCATTGCTATAGCTTCTATCTCTATTTCTCCACCAAGAGGTAGTCCAGCAACTTCTACTAAACTTCTTGCAGGCTTATGAGTTGAAAAATACTCACTATATACTTCATTTATAAGAGAGAATTGTTTTATATCAACTACATATACAGTCACCTTCACTACATCTTCAAGTCCTGCTCCTGCTGCTTCTAAAATTGCCTTTACATTTTCTAGGCTTTGTTTTGCTTGTTTTTTAATATCACCTTTTAAAAGTTCTCCTGACTCAGGATCTATTGGAAGTTGACCCGAAGTAAAAATTAAATTTCCCGCCTTAGCTCCTTGAGAATATGGTCCTACAGCACCTGGTGCTTTTTTTGTAGATAATAATTTTAACGACATTTTTCCCATCTCCTTTTATTCATTTTGATTTTCAGTTTCTAAATCTCCAGTCCATAATCTTTCTAAGTTATAGTAATCTCTTTCTTCCTTATGAAATATATGAACAATTATATCAGAAAGATCAAGTAGTATCCATCTTCCACCTTGATAACCATCTTTACTTATATCTCCATAACCTACTTCTGAAAGCTTATCATCTATTTCATCAGCTATAGCCTTAGCTCCAGTAGAGGCATTAGCACTTACTACGACAAAATAATCAGCTATAGTTGTCAAGTCTCTTATATCTAAAACTTTAATATCTATACCTTTTTTGTCTTCACAAGCTTTTTTTATTATTTCTAATTTTTCTTCTATATTTATCATTTAGCCATCTCCTTTTTAAAATTTTCTATCATTAAATAGTTTCTAGCTCTTATAGAGTTTTCTGCTATAAGTTGGTTACTCTTAATTAAATATTCTAAATTAGTATTTAAAGCTATTAATATACTCTTATCTAAATCTTCAAAAGCTAATTTTCTTATAGCTTCTATTCCCTTGAAATTTCTACTAGGTTCTATATAGTCTCCTATAAATATTATTTTTTCAAGAAGGCTCATATTCGCTCTAGCTGTTGTATGATATTCTATTGCATTTAATATATCCTCATCCACTATTCCATACTTATCCTTAGCCATTCTAGCAGCTAGAGGACCATGGATCAAAGCTCTATTATAGAAATATATTTTATCATTTAAAATATCCATTTTTTTAGCAAGTTCAAGAATTTTTTCTTTAGAAGAAAACTTAGCACTATCATGAAGATATGCCGCTAGTTTAGTCTTTTCTAAATCTGTATTGTGCTTTCTAGATAATTTTTCACAGGTATTTACAACTCTTAAAGTATGATCGTATCTATCTTTTGAAATATTCTTTAATAAATCTTTTTTAATCCTGTCTATCAAATAATTCACTTCCTACTTAAATAGATTGTTTTTAATTATATACTCCCTTACATCTTCTTTTACTAGATACTTTATAGACTTATTTTCTAAAACTCTATTTCTTATTTCAGTAGAAGAAATTTCTATTAAGGGTGTATCCAGGTGACTTATATTGGAATTATATTTATAGTTCAATCTATTAATTTCTTCGATCAGATTTTCTTTTTTTCTCAAAACCCTATCAGCCACAACAAAGTCTATTTCTTCTAAAAGTCTTGAGCTCTCTCTCCAAGTTTCTATACTAAAAAGTGAATCTGCGCCTATTATCATACTCAAAGTATCCTCTTTATATAGTTCTTTTAAAGAAAGGATAGTATCTATTGTGTAAGATTTGTTTTTCTTATTTAATTCTATATCAGATAAGAAAAAGTATGGATTGTCTCTAATAGAAAGTTCTACCATAGCCTTTCTGTGAAATGCTTTTTCTACTTTATTGTTGTCTTTATGAGGAGGGTTGCCTGTTGGAATAAATATTATCTTATCTAATTCCAACCCTTCTCTTATATATTCACTTAAGACTAGATGTCCGAGATGAATTGGATTAAAAGTCCCACCCATTATTCCTATTTTCATATCCCAATCCTCCTAAATATTATTTAGGTAATTTTATCTCTTTATTTTCTTCAGATTCTCTATAGATAATTACTTTATTACCTATATTTTGTACAAATTCAGCATCTAAGCTTTCTACAAGCTCTTTGGATAATTCTTCCGTTTCCATTGTGCTATTGTTTAATATGTTTATTTTAACTAATTCTCTGTTTTCTAATGCTTCATCTACTTGTTTAATAAAATTATCACTTAAACCATTTTTTCCTAACTGGAATAATGGGTCCAAGTTATGCGCTAAAGATTTTAAATAGCTTCTTTGCTTTCCTGTTAACATAATATTTCTCCTTTAATATTTTCATTTTAGTGGAAAAACTCAAATTCATATCCACCTATTAAAACTGTCTCTCCCTCTTGTATTCCAAGATCTTCTAATCTTTCTATTACACCCATTTTCCTTAGAGTTTCCTGGAAATGCCTCAATGAATCAGCATCATCAAAATATATAGAATCTAATAGACGTTCTATTCCAAATCCTTCTACTATATACTCTCCATTTTCCTTTACAACTATCAGACTTGTATCTTCTTCTACTTCTTCATACATTTCTTCATCAAAACTCTCATATTCTATTTCTGTTTTTGAAAGAGTATTCCATATAGCATATTTTAATTCTTCTACACCTTTACTTGTAGCTGCAGACATTGAGTATACTTCTTGATCCTTGAACTCAGCTTTAAGCTTTTCAAGCCCTTCTTCAGCTCCTGGTATATCCATCTTGTTGGCTACAATTATTTGTGGTTTATCCTTTAACTTTGGATTGTATTCTATTAATTCTTCCATAATAGTATAATAGTCTTCTACAGGGTCTCTTCCCTCTAGACCAGAAACATCTAATATATGAACCAAGACTCTAGTTCTTTCAACATGCCTTAAAAATTCATGGCCAAGTCCAATTCCTTGAGATGCTCCTTCAATAAGCCCAGGTATGTCAGCTATTACAAAACTTTTCTCTTCTTCTATTCTAACTACACCTAAGTTTGGCTTCAATGTTGTAAAATGATAGTTTGCTATTTTAGGTTTAGCAGCAGAAACCATAGATAAAAATGTAGATTTTCCTACATTTGGAAATCCTATAAGACCTACATCTGCAAGAAGTTTCAATTCTAGAGTTATATCTCTTTCCTGTCCCCTTGTTCCTGGTTCTGCAAATGAAGGAGCCTGCCTAGTAGAAGTAGTAAACCTAGCATTTCCTCTACCACCTTTACCACCTTTGGCTATAGTAAACTCTTGATCTTTTTCCTTTAGATCTACAATTACTTTTCCAGTAGGCTCATCTTTTACAATTGTTCCCACTGGAACTTTAATTATAATATCTTCACCAGCTTTACCGAATTGTTTTTTAGTTCTTCCATCTTCACCATTTTCACCTATATAATTTCTCTTATATCTAAAATCCATAAGTGTTCTGATTCCTTCATCTGCTTTTAGTATAACAGATCCACCATTACCACCATCTCCTCCAAAAGGTCCACCGGAAGGTTCAAATTTTTCCCTTCTCCATGCTACTATACCATTGCCGCCTTTACCACCTTTTATATGAATATTGGCCTTATCTATAAACATTTTCTCACCCTCATTAGATATCCTTAATTTTCACTCAAATATATAGAGATATCTCTTTATTGTTTAGTATTTGTCGATTTTTCCTATAAATATTTAAAAAAATAAGCTTACCTTAAGGTAAGCTTATTTTATGCTAACTCTTCTACAGCTGGATATACACTAACCTTTTTTCTATCCTTGCCTAGTCTTTCAAATTTAACTACACCATCGCTAGTCGCAAATAAAGTATCATCATTTCCTCTACCTACATTAGTACCAGGATGAATTTTAGTTCCTCTTTGTCTTACTAAGATATTTCCAGATAAAACGAATTGACCGTCTCCTCTTTTAACACCTAATCTTTTTGACTGGCTATCTCTACCATTTCTCGAGCTACCTACTCCCTTTTTAGAAGCAAATAATTGTAAATTCAATTTAATCATTTATCGCACCTCCTGTACTCTATTTTTAAATTATCAGGATAGGTCTCCTGAATCGATTCAATTCCTAGTTTAAAAGTTTGTAAAAGTATTTGAGTTTTCTCTAGAAGACTCTCATCTTTTATGTCTCTTAACTCTACATTTAAGTATCCAGTATTCTCATCTATCTTATAAAAAACTTCTTTTGCATTTAATTGTAATATTTCTACAAGCCCCATAAGTGTTGTCTGGGATAGTACAGAAATTGCAGCACAGACTATATCTTCTCCATAAGGAGCAAAATTAGCATGTCCTTCTATATCATATCTTCTAATGTTTTCAAAAGAATCACTAAATAACTTAATCTCAATCATAATTAACCAACAATCTTTTCAACTTTTACTTTAGTAAATGGTTGACGATGTCCTTGCTTTCTACTATAGTTTTTCTTAGCCTTATACTTATAAACTATGATCTTTTTAGCTTTTCCTTGTTCTAATACATTAGCTTCTACCTTAACATTTTCTACATATGGTTTACCAGCAACTATATCATCATCTTTAGACATAAGAAGAACTTTATCAAAACTTACAGTATCTCCTTCTTTTGCGTCTAATTTTTCAACAAAAAGAACATCTCCTTCTTGTACTCTATATTGCTTTCCACCTGTTTCTATAACAGCATACATTATGACGGCACCTCCTCTAACCAAGTCTCGCCAATATTAGGTGAATTTCACTTTGAACCTAAACTGAGCGGCTTCATACCTTAACATTTTATCAAATCTATTTGGCCTTGTCAACAACTTCTTTTTTAACTCTTCCACGTCCTTCACATAGAGGACATTTATGAAGTATTTGCGATTCTAGAGAAGGCCTTTCTTTTTTTCTAGTAACCTCTACCAGGCCTAACTTAGTTATACCTACTATATAGGGCCTATTTCTATCTTTTGAAAATGACCTTTCCAACTCCTCTATAAGTTTATTTACATGGGAGTTTGATTTCATATCTATAAAATCTATTATGATTATACCACCTATATTTCTTAGTCTTAATTGCTTTGCAATCTCCTTAGCAGCTTCTATGTTGGTATTTAATACAGTAGTTTCAAGAGATGAAGATCCTACATATTTATGAGTATTAACATCAATAGATGTTAGAGCTTCAGTAGGATCTATAACTATAGATCCTCCGCTTTTTAATTTTACAGTTCTTGAAAGGCCAATTTTTAACCCTCTCTCTATAATAGAATTATAATTAGAATTAAAATTTAAATCTAATTCCATCTTTTCCTTTATTTTTATATTTAAAGCTTCTTCTAACTCCAAAAGCTCTTCATATATTTCTTTGTTATTAACTAGAATCTTATATTCTTTTTCTTTGAAATTATCTCTAATAGTCTTAAAAACTAAATCCATTTCTTTAAGTAAGAGTTTTGGAGTTGGAAGAAAGTTCCTCTCTCCTTCTATTTTCTTGTATGCACTGAAAAGATCCTTATATTCTTCTAAAATTATATTTTCATCTACTCCCTTAGAAGCGGTTCTAAATATTACACCAATATGATCTTTAAAATTTTCACCTATTTGTTTTAATCTTTCTAACTCATCAGTGCTGTTTATTTTTCTAGAAATATTGATTCCACTTTTGTATGGCGTCAGTACAATATATCTTCCAGTTAAAGATATATTCATAGTTACCTTGGCTCCCTTATCTCCTAAAGCTTCTTTAATAACTTGAACTATTACTTCATCTCCAGTTTTTAATACTTCTTCAATAGAATATTTCCTTTTAGAAGATCTCTCTTTTTCCCCAAGTGCATCTGTCAAATATAGGTATGCATTTTTCCCTTCCCCTATGTTTACAAATGCAGCCTGCATTCCTTTTAAAACATTTTGAACCCTGGCTCTGTAAATATTACCTAATGTTTTCTTTTCTTTCTTTTCTTCTAGAAAATATTCTACTAATTCTGCATCTTCTACTAAGGCTATTTTTGTCTTATTATCTTTTGAATCTATAAAAATACAATTCATATAGCTCTCCTCTAAATTCTTTGTTGGATTCTTTTGAAATTTATACTTTCTAAATCTACCTTTAAATTATTATCTTCAATAAATGCACTTATGAAATCTCTCGGTCTCAAGGTTCCACTTTCTCCAATTTTAAGTAAAGCTCTTAAAATTATACTCTTGTGATTTATTTCTTTGATTTCTACTTCTCTCATAAGAGCTGCCACATTTTCAGTAACTAATATTTTTTGTCTTCCCTTCTTTCTATATCTTTGGATAAATATTTCATCCCTTTTTAACCACCCATCCATTAACTCTTTTATATCCTTTTTATCATAATCTTCCAAAGTCAAAAAACTAATCTCATATAATGACCAATTGATAAGAGCTGCTATAGGAGTCTTATCTTGAATATACTCTGCATCTAGTACTTGTACATCCCTAGGAAGTATATTATTTATTTTTCTTATAAAGTCTTTTTCATCAATCTTTTCAGTCAATTCTAAATCCATCCACTCTTCTTCACTTTCTATTCCTAGGGATAAGGGACTTGCTATTGATATCTTGGGTTTAGGATTAAAACCATTGGAAAACTCTATAGGTAGCTTGGCTCTACTAAAACTTCTTTCAAATAATCTCATAAGATCTAAATGAGATATATATTTCAAGTAATTTTTTTTATTAAATTTTACTCTAAATCTCATTTAGATCTCACCCTCATTTCACAATCTTCTATGCCACATAGATTGCATCCAGTTCTACAATCCTCTGTAAGTTTTTCATTTATAGCTTTTTTATATTCATTTATTAAATACTTTTTACTCACTCCCGCATCTATAAAATCCCAAGGCAATACTTCTTCAAAACTTCTTTCTCTTAGTCCATAAAAGTCGCTGTCAATACCACATTCTTCCATGGCTTCAATCCAAGAATCATATTTGAAATATTCACTCCATCCATCAAATTTGCACCCTTTTTCCCAAGCCCTTATAAGTACTCCAGAAAGTCTCCTATCACCTCTAGCAAATATGCCTTCTATATGGCTCAACCTAGGAGTATGAAAATTAAATGTAATTCTTTTATCTTTTAAACTGTCCCTTACCAGGTCTATCTTTCTTTCAAACTCCTCTACAGAGTCCTGGCCTACCCACTGAAAAGGGGTAAAAGCTTTGGGTACAAAACAAGCCGCACTAGATGTTAGTTTAAAGCTTCCCTTTATATCCTTTTGATCACGTTTAAAAAATAGATCCTTTACCAGATAAGATAGGTCTGTAATTCCCAATACATCTTCGTCTCTCTCTGTTGGAAGTCCTATCATAAAGTATAATTTTACCTTGGACCATCCTTCTTTAAAAGCATAGGATACTGCATTTATAAGGTCCTCTTCACTTACTCCTTTATTTATAAGGTCTCTTAACCTTTGGCTACCAGCTTCAGGAGCAAAGGTCAAACCAGTCTTTTTCCCTTCTTTTAATTCTTTTAATACCTCTATACTAAAAGAATCTAGCCTAAGTGAAGGAAGTGATATAGCTACATTTTCATCTTTATATTCTTCCATTAAACTTTTTATCAAAAGTTCCAGGCCAGAATAATCACAAGAACTAAGAGATGAAAGTGAAATATTTCTATAACCAGTATTTGTTACTATCTTTTGAGCTATTTCTTTTAATTTTTCTGGACTTCTCTCTCTAATAGGTCTGTATATCATACCAGCTTGACAAAATCTACATCCTCTTGTACAGCCTCTAAACAATTCCATAACTACCCTGTCATGTATAGTTTCTATAAAGGGAATTATCATTTTATCATGATAATACATACCATCTATATCTTTAACTCTATTTTTCTTAATTAGCTCTGGTGCACCTTCCAAAGCTATTCTTTTCTTTATACTACCATCTTTATTATATTCTATAACATAAAATTTAGGTACGTATACTCCTTGCAAATGACTTACTTCTTTTAAAAAATCATCTTTATTATAGCCTTTTTCTTTATATTCCTTGTATAGATCCATTATTTCCAGAGTTCTTTCTTCTCCTTCACCAATTAAAAAGATATCAAAGAAATCTGCCAAGGGTTCAGGATTAAAGGCACAAGGACCTCCACCTATTATTAAAGGAAATGATTCGTCTCTGTCCTTGGCTAGAAAGGGAATATTTGCTAAACTTAGCATATTTAAAATATTTGTATAACTCATTTCATATTGAAGTGTAAATCCCCAAAAATCAAAATTTGATATTTCTTCCTTGCTCTCTAAACTGTAAAGAGTAAGTTTTTCTTTTCTCATGGCTTCTTCCATATCTGGCCATGGACAAAATACTCTTTCACAAAGGTATTCTTCTCTGTCATTTATTAAATTATAAATTATATGTAAGCCTAAATGGCTCATGCCAACCTCATAGGTGTCTGGATAAGAAAAAGCAAATTTCACCTTTACTTCCTCCAATGCTTTGTCAACTGAATTGGTCTCCATACCTATATACCTGGCAGGTTTGTCTACTTTTTTCAAAACCCTATCCAATTTATCTTTATCTATCACTTTATTCACCCCTTATCTTTATCTTAAATTACAATCTCCAAGTTAAAAAAGCAATAAACCTTATACTAATTAAGGCTTATTGCTTAGAACTTATAAGGTTCAATATTTTTACCAATAACAATTATATTATATCTTCTTTATAATACCCTCTCAAAGTATTATAAAGAAGATATATAGTAAAAGTATGTATTTTAGATAAATAATATTATCTTTCACTATAAAATGTTTATTTTTTAATATCTTTTGTTTCCTTTGTATCTTTTATCTTGATAATAGGTATATTGGCAACCAGTGCAGATACTGGGCTTTCACTACTATCTTTTTTCATTTTAGTTATCTTTATATCTAATGCCTCTTCATCAATTTCTGCATACTCAGATATAACCTTAATTATATCAGTTTTTATCATGTCTAAAAACTTAGGTGATAAATCAGATCTATCATGAACCAATACTAATTTTAATCTTTCCTTTGCTACATTTTTACTTTTTTCTTTCTTTCTACCGAATATTCTTAGAAAATCCAAAGTATCCCCCCTATTTACCAAATAACAATTTTATTATTTTACTAAACTTACTCTCTTCATCAATTTCTAAATTTAACATTGCTACTTCTTCTCCATTTAATCTCTTAGCAATATTCATATATGCTCGGCCAGCAAGTGATGTTCCTTCTATAACAGCAGGTTCACCTTTATTTGTTGAAATTACAATTTCTTCATCATCAGGAACTACTCCAATTAAATCTATAGCAAGTATATCTGAGATATCATCTATATTCATCATATCTCCCCTATTTACCATATCTTGTCTTATGCGGTTTATTATTAAACGTGGATTTTCAATTCCCTTAGCTTCTAAAAGTCCTATTACTCTATCAGCATCTCTTACAGCGGATATTTCTGGAGTTGTAACTATAAGAGCATAGTCGGCTCCTGCTATGGAATACTGAAATCCTTGTTCTATGCCTGCAGGTGAATCTATTATTATATAATCAAATTCTTTTTTTAAGTCTTCTACTAACTCTACCATTTGATAGGGTTCTATAGCAGATTTATCTTTTGTCTGAGCTGCTGGAAGCAAGTAAAGTTTTTCAAACCTCTTATCTCTTATAAGACCTTGTTTTAATCTACAATTTTTTTCTACTACATCAACTATATCATAGACTATTCTATTTTCCAGTCCCATAACTACATCTAGATTTCTAAGTCCTATATCAGCATCTACTACTACAACTGATTTGTCCAACATAGCAAGTCCTGTTGCAATATTTGCACTAGTTGTTGTCTTTCCTACTCCTCCTTTTCCAGAAGTAATAACTATAGAAGTGCCTAGTATTTCATTTTGCATATATTTCTCCCCTTCTTAAAGTAAAAGTCTTTACATATTTTTATCTATTAGGTAAATATGGTTCTATCACTAACTCTCCATCTACTATTTTAACAACTTCTGGTACATTATAATGAAATTCATTCTCTTCAGGAGCTCTACCCATAATATCACATATTCTAAGTTGAGTTGCGAGAAGTTTATATGCTGCTATTATAGCTTTTTTTTCACCACTAAGTCCAGCATAGACAACTCCTCTTAAAATACCTAAAACTACTACATTTCCATTGGCCTTTATTATAGATCCAGGATTTACATCTCCAATAATAACAATATGGCCCTCTGATTTTATTTCTTGACCCGATCTTACTGTTCCGTATATAAACTTTGTAATCTCACCTTTAAATCCATCTATAAAACCATCTAAATCTTTTTCTTTGTTTTTTTCTCCTCTTTCTATGGGAGGATATAAAACATCATTAAATACAGTTTTTAAATCTATATCAAAATTATACTTATATTTCAAATTTAGATTTAAATCTAATATTTCCTCTTTAGTCAGATTTTTACCTTCTACTCCTAAAAACTTAATTCCTTGATAAAATTTAGAACTTTCACTTATTTTTTTATCTAACTCTTTTTTAATGAAATCTATATCAGAGCCATCTATATTAATAAGTAAGCCTTCTTGATTGCCTTTAAATTTAATAATTGGACTAGACAATAGTAATAATCCTCCTCTTATACTACATATTTATTATACTATAGACAAGACTAAATTCCCATAAATAATCCTATAATAATATATTAATTTCTAATACACTTTCAAGCTATCTTAAAAGTGTATTATCTTGTGGAGTATCTCCATCTTCATTTGCTTCTTCCTTATTTAAACCTAAATATTCAGCTATTATATCTCGAGTTAAAGGTGCAGAGTATCCACCACTTCCCCCTTGAAATATAACTGTTGCCACAGCAATTTGGGGATCATCATAGGGTGCAAAGGCTACAAACCAAGAAAAATCATCATAACTTTCTTTAGTAATTGGGTTTTTATTGTCATTTTTAGCAGTTCCTGTCTTCGCTCCAATGTCTACAGGAAAATTACTAAACATAGATCTATAAACTCCCTCTTTTGTAACTTTAAGCATTCCTTTTTTAAGATCTTCTAGATGCTCATAGTTCTTTAGTTCTATTCTCTCAAAATTATCAGCATACTCATAAACTGACTCTGTATTATTATAACTTTTAATACTATCTATAAGGGTAAGTTTATGCTTATATCCTCCATTGGCTATTATGGCAGTATAGTTTGCCATTTGCATAGGAGTATAGCCATTTTGTCCTTCTCCTATTGTAATTCCTAGAGTATCCTGTATATTCCATCCAGCAAAATCTGCATAGGTAAACTTTATAGCTCCTGCTATAGATTCTTCCTTAGCCCCTGCATGTACTATTTTTGCATCTGGATCTATATCTAAGTCTCTCAACCTATTCATAATTTCTGCATAGGTCAGTGTTTGCTCTAAATCAAGCCAAGATATAATTTCTTCAATTGTTTTTTCCTTATCTTCTTCTGAAAATTCAGTAGCTTCCATATATGTTTTTTCAATTTCTCTATTTAATGTTGATTTTAATATAGCTTTTGTATTGGCCGTCTTTCTCTTGGGATTTGGAATCATACCTGATGATTCTGCTGGAATATTTATTTCAATACCAGTTTTATCATTTAAACCAAGTTTTTTACTCATTTCCACAATATCTTCTATCTCAACCTTAATTCCTAAACTTTCTCCAGTTTTCTGATTCCTACCCATTGCAAGAGTATAGAAATAATAGTTACAAGAATCTCTAAGAGCATCATAAATATCTACAGAGCCATGTGTTCTTTTACTAGTTGTCCAAAGTAAGCAATTATATGACTGTGTTCCTATATCAACATGCCCCATGTCTCTTATTGTTTTATGTGGACTTAGCCCCTTTTCCAGTGCTGTAAGACCAGTTAACATCTTTATAGTTGAGCCTGGCTGTACTGCTGTTTGAGTTGCAATATTATAAAGAGGTCTTGGAGCTAGCATATCCTCTTCATTTTCAGGAAACAAACTATTCCAATCAGTACTATTTATTCCCGTTGAAAATAGATTTGGATCATATGCAGGATATGAAGCACTGGCTAGGACTTTACCTGTCTTTACATCTATAGCTACTGTAGCAGCAGATGTAGCATTTTTATAGCGCTTACCAAATCTATAGTCTCCCCATTTACTCTTATAAACTCCTCCACTTTGAAGTGCCTTTAAAGTTTTTTCTATAGATTCTTCAGCTGTCTTTTGTAGGTCTAAGTCTAAGGATAAGTATATATTATCTCCAGGTATAGATGTTTCTTCTTCTATGGTTTGTGTACTATTTCCTGAAGAGTCCACCTCAACTTTTTTTATACCAGCCTGACCTTTTAAATTGTCTTCAAAGCTTTGCTCAATTCCAGTTTTACCTATTAAGCTACTTGGAGAGTAGCCTTTTTCTTGCACATATTCTTTTATTTCTTCTGGCTGACTAATCTTACCTAAGTACCCTAATATATGTGCAGCTCTTTCACCCTCAGGATAAAATCTTACAGGTTCAATACTTATGCTTATCCCATTTGTATTGCTTATATTTTCTTCTATTTTTGCCACTGTGGATTCCTTTATTCCATAGGAAATGTATATAGGCTGATAGGCTAAATATCCTTGTTTTGCAAGTTGGTTATACATTACAAATATAGGTCTTGCTTCATAATCACTTAAGTTCTCATCTAATTTATATTTCTCTTTCAATTGATTAAAAGCTTCCTTTGGACTACTACCTTCATCTATCTTATTCCCAGAATAAAACTTTTCAAGTTCATTTTTACTTACATATTCATAACCATCTGAAACAGAGATCCTAGGATTGATACCATCTTCTAAAAGTTGTCTTTGAGCTAGGGGTCTTATTTCATCTAGATTCATGAATTTTTTATATGTCTCAGTATCCTTAACTTCTTCAACTAAAAAATCTAAAGGAGTCATGTCCCCTAAGTCATCTTCTCCCTTGTATTCATATGAAATGGAATTATCTTTATCAATATTAATATCTACGGGTATATCTAGCTTATCCTTTTTAATAACTTCTATTAGTAATTTGCCTGGATATATAAAATCTTCTTTTTTACTGTTAGATGGTTTTTCAAAGCTAGATTCTAAAAATCTATTTATAGAACTAATATAAAATATATTTAAAAAATCATCTTCTGCTGATGATTTTTTTGTTATCTCTGGAAACTCCTTCATAAGTGTTCTCTTTTGTTCAATATAATCTTCTTCAAAGGACATAGAATAGGATTCTAAAATCAAATTATCCTCCAGAGCTTTTTCTTCTAATAAGTTATAGACAAGTTTTCTTGAGATAGACTGATCTATTATTTTTCTTATAACAGCCTTATCATTATCTATTATTTTTAATAGAGAATTAATAGGACCGTCGTTTGCATTTAACTTATTTTCTGATTTAAAACTTTTAATATCTTTGCTTTCATCAAACTCTACTTTAAGTTCACCATTTTCTATATATGAGAAAATAGGTATATCCATACCCTTATTGTCCAAAGCATTAATAGCTTTATTAATTACAATAACTTCATAATGTTCATCATAATCAGGATGAATATAATATAGATTTAATATATCTTTTAATAATCCATTTTCCACAATTACATCAATAACTTTGTCCATAGGATTATAAAACTCTAAATCATAATCCCTGTCATCTTTATATTTAAATATATTAAGCTCTATAGGAAAATCATCTATATATGGAGCTCCATCTTCTTCTAAGAATCTAATTAGCTTTAAAAATTCATCATTTTTTTCTTTCTTATCTAGCTTATTTACTTCATCTTTTAACATTTGTACAGTAAAGGATGGCCTACTTCCTGCTAAAAGTTTACCATTTTTATCTTTAATTTCACCTCTTATAGGTGGCTTATAGATATCTTTTACTATTTTGTTATCTGATACTTCCCTATAATAATCTCCTTCTGCTATAGTTAAAATAGCTAATCTAATAGACAGTACAGATATCATAACTACAACTACAATCATTATAATATTAAATCTATTTGAAAGTTTATCTTTTAAATTCATGTTTTATCACCTTTGCCTCTTTCCAAACCTAAGAGAAGATATATTAAATATTTTATATAACAATTTATATAAAATTACAGCTAAAATAGAGTTATAGAGAATTTCCAAAGAAAACACCCTGGTAAATAAATATGATAAGGATATATCTCTAGCTAGGAAAAACATGATTATAAAATACATAAAATTATATAAAATAGTGCCTATGGCTGTAAAGAAAATATGTATTATCATATTTTCACTATTAATATACTCTTGTATAAAACTTATTCCATAGCCTATTAGAAAATATATAAGAGCATATGCTCCTATAACATCTCCAAAGATTACATCTTGAAAAAGTCCCATAACCAATCCAAAAAAAGCCCCATAGTATTTACCTTTAAATAGAGCCAGTGAAATTACAGATATCAATGCAGGATTTGGTAGAAAAACTAAAAAACTGAGAAATGGTAATACACTGCCCTGTAATATTAAATTTGCTATAATAAGTAAAAACATGGTAATAATTAACAATTCTATCCCCCATATCATTCTATTATTGCAAACACCTTATATATCTTTTTGAAATCAATAGCAGGTTTTACAACAATCTTTTTCATAAGTTCTTCTTCCAATAATATAACTTCTTCTATTTCTCCAATATATAGATCTTCTCTATAACCTTGACCTAGACCTGAGGTATATAATTCATCTCCTGCTACTACATCTGCGTTTCTATCAAAGAGATATCCTTCAATATCGCTATCGATACTACCGTTTATCATTCCGCCATCCTGTGTTCTTATACTTTTAAAGGACACACTTGCTTGTTCATCTATCATAGATGCAACTGTAGCCCAATTGTCTCCAACTTTTATTACTCTACCAACAAGTCCTTCCTGTATAAGCTTATCGTCTGATTTTATTCCCTGTATTATTATAGTGCCTTTTTCTATACCATCTTTTTTCCCTTTATTTATTTTAAATTTATTATACCAGTTACCTGGTTCTTTACTAGTAACTTGTGCAGGTATTAAATTTAAATCAGTAGTTTCTAAAAGCTCTTTTTCAGCCTTTAGAAACTCTGATTTTCCTATAATATTTTGTAATTCTCTATTTTCATCTTTAAGCTTTAAAATTTCTATTTCAAGTTTCTCCTTATCACTAGCTTCATTAAAGAAATTTCCTATATTTTCAAAAGAATAGGATATTTTATTGCCAATACTATAAAAAAAACCATTTATAGGTGAAATTATACTAGCAAAAAGATTTTCTGCTTCTGATACTTTATAATTTTTCTTATTAGTTGTTCCTATTATAACTATTAGTACAATAACAACTAAACTTACCAGTATTCTATTTTTGTGTTTCTTAAAAAAGTACATACTAATCACCCATTATCATATTTTCTTTGTGCTATAAAGGGTTTTTCTTAGAACTTCTATATTTTCTAAAGCTAAACCTGTCCCAATAGCTACACAGTCTAAAGGCTCTTCAGCAATTCTAACAGGCATACCAGTTTCTTCCATTATTAGTCTATCTATACCTTCAAGCAAAGCTCCTCCCCCTGTTAACATAATGCCTTGTTCAATTATATCTGAAGCAAGTTCTGGTGGAGTCTTTTCCAATGTGGTTTTTATAGCTTCTATAATATTTACAACTGGTTCTTTTAATGCATCATATATTTCTGATGAACTTATTTCTAAGGTTTTAGGAAGTCCACTTACAAGGTCTCTTCCTCTTATGTCCATAAGTTTCTTTTCTGCTTCACCATCAGCAGAGCCTATATCTATCTTTATATTTTCAGCAGTTCTTTCCCCTATCATTAAATTGTATTCTTTTTTAATATAATTTACTATAGATTCATCTAGTTCATCTCCACCTACTCTTATAGATCTACTAGTAACTATTCCTCCAAGAGATATAACTGCTACTTCAGTAGTTCCCCCTCCAATATCTACAATCATACTTCCTGTAGGTTCTTGAACTGGAAGACCTGCTCCAATTGCAGCAGCCATAGGTTCTTCTATTAAATAAGCTTCTCTTGCTCCAGCATGAACCGCTGCTTCTTCTACTGCCCTTTTTTCAACTTCAGTAACTCCGCTTGGAACACATACTACCACTCGTGGTTGAAATAGAGATCTTCTTTTATAAGCTGTTTTAATAAAATGTTTTAACATACTTTGGGTTACATCAAAATCAGCTATAACTCCGTCTTTTAACGGTCTTATAGCTACTATATCTCCTGGTGTTCTTCCTATCATTTTTTTCGCATCTTCACCAACTGCAAGCACTTGCTTTGTTGTAGTTTGAATAGCTACAACTGAAGGTTCTCTTGTTACTATTCCTCTACCCTTTACATATACCAATGTATTTGCTGTACCTAAGTCAATTCCCATATCTTTATTCATAAAACTAAAAATTCCCATTTATTTTCTCCTTCCAAGTTTTCAAATTAATTGTTTTTCCTTAAAGCTTACATATCTATTGTCACCAATTATTATGTGATCTAGTACCTTTATGCCGAGTATTTCTCCTACATCTACAAGTCTTTGAGTAATATTTATGTCTTCATTACTTGGACTTGGATCCCCACTTGGGTGATTATGTATTAAAATAATCGAATTTGCACTTCTATTTATGGCAGCATGAAATACATCTCTAGGATGTACTATTGAGGCATTTAAAGTTCCTATTGATATGTTTTCTATAGCTATTATCTGATTTTTAGTATCCAATATAGCTATATTGAAATGTTCTTTATTTAAATATCTCATCTCATCTGACACTAGATTTACCAATATATCAGGTGAACTAACTTTGATTTTCTCTTCGGCTGACCATCTATTAATTCTTTTGCCAATTTCTATACTGGAAAGTATTTGACATGCTTTACATACTCCAATACCTTTAATTTCTGTCAATTCTTTTATAGAGATATTGCTTAGATGACTAAGCCCTTTTTCATCTATGCTTAATATTTTATTTGCTACATCAATGGCTGTATCATCCTTATGTCCTGTTCTTATAATAAGGGCAATAAGTTCTGCATTTGATAATCTCTCAACACCATAGTTCATAAGTTTTTCTCTAGGTCTTTCGCTTACAGGTAATTCTCTTAAAGTGTATCGTTTTTCTAATTCAATAGCATTATCCATATAAACACCTACTTTTTCATATTTATAATACGTATGTCAAAAAACTCCTTAAGTATTTTATCCAGCTTTACTATGGGTAGTCCAACTACATTTAAATAAGAGCCTTCTATTTTTTCTATCAACAAGGCTCCTATTCCTTGAATACCATATGACCCAGCTTTATCAAATGGTTCTCTTGTTTCTATATAAGCATCTATTTCTTCCTTATCTAATTCTCTAAATCTTACTAGAGTTTTATCATAGTCTATGATTTTAATATTTTTTTCTAAATTTATAATACAAATCCCAGTGATAACTTCATGGGAATCTCCACTTAAAGAGCTTAACATTTCATAAGCTTCTTTACTGTCTTTAGGCTTAGATAAAATCCTTCCCCTATAATATACCACAGTATCAGCAGCTATTACTATAGATTTAGGATTATCTTTTGCAACATCAAAAGCTTTTCTAAAAGCTAAGGACATAGCCAAGTTCTCAGAACTATCCTTTTCATTTACTATCTCTTTAACATGACTTTTAATAATTTTAAATTTAAAATTAAATTGTTTTAAAATTTCTTCTCTTCTTTGAGAAGATGATGCAAGTATTATATCATTCATTTCCATTACCTTCTTATATTGTTTTATTTAATATATTAAAATTCTCTTTCAAATTCTTGCTTACATATGTAGATGATAATCCTACGAAATATCCAGTAAAAATACTAGCTAACATTAAAAAAGGTAAATATGTGTATATTCTTAGATTATTTAGGATAAAACTTGCTACACTTACTTGGGCAAAATTATGGGAAAGTGCTCCAAATATACTAACACCTATAAGACTAAAGTATTGGGAGAAATATTTATAGACTATATACATAGTAATGCTACTTAAGATTGCTCCCGGGAAACTATATAAAAAACTTGAAATGCTTCCTGTTAAAAGCATTAAAACTATACTTTTAAGGCTGGAGACAATCAAAGCTTCTTTAAAGCCAAAGATAACTAAAGTAACTAAGACAACCATATTAGATAAGCCCAGTCTTGCTCCTGGAATTGCAATTGGAAGGGGTATACTTGATTCTAATATGCTAAGGCCTAAACCTACAGCAACCAATAGGGATAAAAATATCATTTTTTTTAATTTATTCATATTTCTCACTTTCTAATGAGTCATTATATCTATAGACTCTTCTTTAGCTAGCCCCTTTATTTCTACTATCATTTTATTAGGTAGGCAAACAATAGTTTCTCCTATTTTGGAAATATAACCCTGTTTTACATCTATTTGATCCTTACAGTCCGCTTCTATAACTCTAACTTTTTCATCAGCAATTTCTATTAGATTATATCCATATTCACTTTCAATTTCTATAGTTTTTCCTATGATTTTAGGATCAAATATTATCTTCTTAACTTCCTTTCCATCTATTTGAATACTTACAAATTTATCTTCATTAGAAAATACTTGTTTCTCTATAAAGCCTAAAGAAATAACTGCTAAAATGATAATAACTAGTATTAAAATTTTATCTGCTCTTGTCATTTTAACCATCCTTTAGATTCAGTTTTACTTATATTTCTACTCACTATAGTTTACCATTTATATTTTTTTTTTACAAGTTACAAATAAAAAACTAATATGGGATTCTAATCACCATACTAGTTTTTATAAAATAATTTATTACTCTTCTACTACTATTCTATTTTCATGAAAAGTTATACATTTAGTTGGGCATTTTTCTTCACAAATTCCGCAATTTGTACATTTTTCATAATCAATTTTAGCTAAAGAATTCTCAAAAGTAAATGCATCTTCTGGACAATTTTTAACACATATCTTACATCCTATACACCCAATAGAGCAATTTTTTCTAACTACTTTTCCCGGATCTTCACTTTTACACTTTACAATAAAATTATTATCATAGGGAACTAATTCTATTATTCCCTTTGGGCAAATCTCTATACATTTCATACAAGATGTACATTTATCTTTATTTATAAAGGCTAAACCATTTACCATTTCTATAGCATCAAATGGACAGACATCAAAACAAGTTCCACATCCTAGGCAACCATATGTACAAGACTTACATCCATCAGCTACTAGTGTTTGAACCCTACAGTCATTTATACCTTCATAATTATATTTAATATTTGCTCTATCGTTATCTCCTTGACAAAGAACAACTGCAACTTTTCTTTCAACATTGGCTCCCTGAAGCCCCATTATATCAGCAACATTATCTGCTACCTTTTGACCTCCAATGGGACATGCATTAACAGGAGCTTTTCCTGAGGCTATTTCATTTGCAAGTCCTTCACAACCGGGAAAACCACAAGCTCCACAGTTAGCCCCTGGAAGTGCATCCAAAACAGCTCCCACTTTTGGATCTATAACTACAGCAAAAACATTAGATGCTATAGATAGAAGCACTCCAAATATAAGGCCTATTCCCCCTGTTACCAATATAGGTTTAATTAAAATTTCCATTTTATATCCCTCCTATACAAGACCATTAAAGCCTAAAAATGCTATAGACATAAGTCCTGCTGCTATTACAGCAATAGGAAAACCTTGTAAAGCTTCTGGTACATCAGCTATTTCAAGTTTTTCTCTTACTCCTGCTAAAAGTATCAATGCTAAGAAAAATCCTAATGAAGCTCCAATTCCCGTAGTTAAAGTTTCTAGAAGAGTATTTTCTTGTTTTACGTTTAATATTGCAACTCCAAGTACTATACAATTTGTAGTTATAAGTGGTAAGAAAACACCCATAGCACTATAAAGTGTAGGAGATATTTTTCTTATAACTAACTCAACAAATTGTACTAAAGAAGCTATTACTAAGATAAATATTATAGTTTGTAAATATTCTATGCTAAATGGTTTTAAGATATACTTATCAATTCCCCAAGTAAGTATAGAAGATATTGTAATTACAAAAGTTACAGCTATACCCATACCAGTAGCAGTTTCCATCTTGCCTGAAACCCCAAAGAAAGGACATATACCTAAAAATCTTGCAAATACATAGTTGTTAACAAATATTGTAGAAATAAGTATTGTGAATAAATTCATTTTCTCCCTCCTTATATACTATTGATTAGCCATCTCTTTTTCTTTTTCTCTTTCATCCATTTTTTTAGTAATACTTTGGAAGACAGCAACTAATATACCCAAAACTATAAAGGCTCCAGCTGGGCCTACAAATACTGCTGCTGGTTGATATCCTTTTCCAAATACATCTATTACAAAGTCAGTCCCTGCAAATAATGTTCCTGCTCCTACAGTCTCCCTTATAAGTGCTAGCAAAACAACTGCTACCATATATCCTAATCCCGTTGCCAATCCATCTAGTGCAGATGGTACAACTGAATTTTTATAAGCAAATGATTCAGCTCTTGCAAGTATGGCACAGTTTACAACTATCAAGGGTACAAATATTCCAAGTGATTGGTAGATCGGTTGAGCAAATGCTTGCATCAGCATTTCTACTATAGTTACAAATGTAGCAATTACCACTATAAAAGCTGGTATACGTATTTTTTTAGGAATAGCTTTTCTAAGTATTGATATAACTATGTTTGAAGATATAACAACTAGTGTAACAGCTATTGACATAGAAAAAGCATTTACTACTGTGTTTGTTACAGCCAATACTGAACAAAGACCAACAAGTTGTATAAGTACTGGGTTATCTCTTATTATACCATTTTTTAACACTTCAGATATCTTCATCTTTGACACCCCCTGATATTTAATCGCTAAAGTTCTCTCTAAAGACTTCTCGAGCTGCATTTATTCCTATTAATATACCTTTACTGCTTATAGTTGATCCTGTTATAAGCATTACTTCATTTTCAGCTTGAGGATTTTCTACTGGTATAAGTTCAGTCTGAGTCGATTTTCCTTTATAAGTTTCTTTATAACTTTCCTCTTCTATAGCTTGTCCAAATCCTGGTGTTTCGCTATGAGTTACTACATCAATCCCAGCTATACTTCCATCGATATTTATTCCAGTTATAGCCACTATAGGAGAATCTCCATAGCCTGCAGATTCTGTTTTAAATGAATATCCTATTATTTCCCCTTCACGTAAAATCTCATGCCCATCGACTATTGGTGCATGTATACCCTTATAGTGCGTAAGAAGTTCTTCATCTATCTCTTTAAAATCATCTGCTTCAGGAAACAGTTCTGTTAAAGCTTCAAAACTTGCTTCTTTTTCTATTTCAGCAATAATAGGAGCGGTAAATCCGTTTGTTAAAGCTAAAACTCCACCTGCTATAGCTGTAAATATAAATAGAACCAAACCTAATTTTATTGTTTCTTTCATCTATTTCACCCTCCCAAAAACTTTTGGTTTTGTAAATTTTTCAATCACAGGGCTCGCTACGTTCATAAGCAGTATTGCATAAGATACTCCTTCTGGCATACCACCTTTTACTCTTATAAGTGCTGTTAAAACACCTGCTCCAATTCCAAATATTATCCTACCTATTGGGGTTACAGGTGAAGATGAATAATCTGTAGCCATAAAGAAAGCACCTAAAACAAGACCACCACCTAGCACATGATAAAGTAACAAATCAGTGTTAACACCTAATAATAAAAGCATTATAACAGTTGTTCCAATATAAAAAATTGGTATCTTCCAATCTATAACTTTTCTAATAAGTAAATATATTCCTCCTATTAGTAGTAACAAAGCAGATGTTTCACCTAAGGATCCTCCTATATTTCCTATAAACATATTTGTTATAGATGGCAGAGATTCACTACCACTCTTTATAAGTGTCAATGGAGTTGCTCCTGTAATTCCATCTGGTCCCATATAAGTACCCATTAAAACCGGCCATGATGCAACTAGTGCGGCTCTTCCTGCAAGAGCTGGGTTCATAAAATTAGAACCTATTCCACCAAAAAATTCTTTAACTATTATAATAGCAAAAGCTGCACCAAATACTGGAATCCACCAAGGTACTCCTGCAGGTAAATTAAATGCTAGTAAGAGCCCCGTAACTACAGCACTTAAATCTCCTATTAATATATCTTTTTTAAAAAACTTTTGGGCTCCCATTTCAAATACTACAGCAGATACTACAGATATAACAATTAATTTTAATGCATTGAAACCAAAGTAATATATAGCTCCTAACATAGCTGGCGTCAATGCTATTATTACATCAAGCATTATTCTTCTTGTAGATTCATTTGATTTAAGATGAGGTGCTAAAGACATAGTCAGATGCTTATCTAAAACCAAAGAATCATCTAGGCCATTTTCAACTTTTTCTCCCATTATCTTACCTCCTTATATTGAGTTTTACTTTCTTCTCTTCTTATTTATTTCTCTTTGTGCATGGACAATTGATTCAGTTAATGGTCTTTTAGACGGACAGACAAAGCTGCAGCTACCACAAACTATACAAGAAAGTGCATTTAGTTTTTCTGCATCTTCAAATCTATCCCTTAAGGAATAGGCAGAAATAAATAATGGCTCTAAGAAAACAGGACAAACGTCTAAACACTTACCACATTTTATGCAGGGCATAATTTTTTCTTTTTCAGCTTCTTCTTGGGTTAAGACAACTATTCCACATGTCCCCTTAGTAACAGGTGCCTCTAGATTGAATTGTGTTACACCAGTCATAGGTCCACCAGAAATTATTTTACCCGGTTCCCCATTAAAGCCTCCACATTCTTTGATCAGATCTCCAATTGTTGTACCTATTTTTACCATAAGGTTCTTAGGAGTTTTTACTCCATTTCCTGTAACAGTTATTACTCTTTCATAAAGAGCCTTTCCTTGGAAGACAGCATCTGCTATAGCTGCAGCTGTAGCCACATTATTTACTATTACATTGGCATCTTTACCTCTTCCTCCTTGGGGAACTCTTCTCTTAAGTATAGAATCTATCATTCTATAAGAATCACCTTGAGGAAATTTTGTTTTAACCTCTACAACATCTATATTGTTAGATTCCTTAGCTGCCGCTTTAAGAACTTCTATAGCATTTTTCTTATTATCTTCAATTCCTATGTATCCCTTTGCATTTTCAAAATAATTAAGCATTATTTCTAAACCAGCAATTATTTTTTCTGAATCTTCAAGCATCACCCTATGATCACATGTTAGATAGGGCTCACATTCTGCTCCATTTAAGATTATAGAATCAACACTTCCCTTGGAACTTCTAAGCTTGACTTCAGCTGGAAAGGCTGCTCCTCCCATCCCTACTATGCCTGCTTCTCTTACTATGTTTTCTATTTCTTCACTAGTTAAGTTATGGTTTTTATTACGGGCTATAAGTGTATCATCATAGATTTCTTCACCATCTGATTCAATCACTATACAATCGGTTTGATTTCCAGTTGTGGTGTATCTTTTTTCTATTCCTTTTACTACTCCAGAAATACTGGCATGAACTGGTGCAGATAAGGATGCATCTGAGTCTCCTATCTTTTGACCTATCTTTACAATATCACCCTTTTTTACCAGAGCCTTACAAGTCACCCCTACATGCTGATGCAAAGGTACATATACAACACTTGGTGACATTCTTTCTATCTTTTTATCTTCTGTGAAAACTTTATTATCAGGTACATGTATTCCACCTTTAAAAGTAAAATTAAGCGCCATTATATTCCCACCTCTTTTTTAAGTTTTATAATATACTATGTAAATGGTGCAGGAGAAGGGAGTCGAACCCTCACGCCATCTCAGGCAATAGCCCCTCAAGCTATCGTGTCTACCGTTCCACCACTCCTGCATTTATGTTATTATTACATTATAATCTTTTTAAAATATTTTTCAAGTTTTATTGTTTACTTATCCCTATGATCTTACATTTTTCAATATTCTTATATAAATTATAAAAGCTTGGTTCAAGTGGACCTTCTATCTTGTTTTTTAATAATAAGCCTTCATTTCTAAAAAACAAACTGGCATATGGTAGTTCATCCATTATATATAATTGTAATTTTTCAGCTATGTCAGATTTTTCTTCTCTACTACTAGAGTATAATAGTTGTAGTGTTTCATCCATAAATTTATCTTCATATTTAATAAAGTTAGAATCTCTTTCTATAAAAGAACTGTGATACATATATGATATATTTGGAACTACGGATATCTCCCATCCTAATATAGCTAAATCATAGCCACCACTATTTAAAGTATTATTAAGATCAATCCATTCCTTGTCTATTTCTTCATCATTTAAGTTTCCTATATTGACTTTAGAGTAATCTAAGATTATATTTATTCCGATTTTTTTTAAATCTTCTTTTATTATTTCAGCTGTTTTTCTTCTAAGTTCATTAGAAAAATTTGTTATTAATCTAAATTCTAACTTTCTTCCCAAATTATCCTTTAATATTTCATCCTTATCCAAGTTAGTAAATCCTGCCTCTCTTAATAAGGCCTTGGATTTTTCTATATTATATCCATAGGAGTTTATTATATTTTCAGACAAGTAAGAGTTAGGATGAAAGGGCCTATCTACTTGTGTTGCATGTCCATCATATACTCTTCCGATTATGGCCTGCCTATCTATCCCGTAGTAAATAGCCTTTCTAATCTTTTTGCCATCTTTGCCACTAAATATTTTGTTTTTAAAATTAAATCCTAAGAATTCATATTCTCCTGAGACATATTCTAGTATCTCTACATGAGGATTTTTTCTATATTTCTCCAAATCACTCCCCCTACTATTTAAAATATCTATTCTACCATCTTCAAAGGCTTGAAGCATTAAATCTATATTTTCAAAAAACTTTCCATTTATTTTTGATATATTTACTTGTCCATTCCAATATTTATCATTTTTAATTAAAGAAATCCCCTGGGAGTTTTTATATTCCTCGTACATATAAGGTCCAGTTCCTATAGGTCTATATTCATCATCTAGATCATAGGATTTCTTATTTACTATTGGAAAGGTTAAACTTTCCAAATTGTTTCCATAAGTCTCCTTAAAATATATCTGGATATTTTTTTTATCAATTATTTTTACATCTATATCTTTTGACATATTAAAGTTATTTAAGCTTCCTAAGGCTGAAGTGTTTTTTTTAGAATAAATAGTATCACTATCACTCTTTTTAAGTTGTTCAATAGTAAATGCTATATCTTCACTTGTCAGTTCATCTCCATTATGCCAGTATATGGAATCTCTAAGCTTAAGCTCTATAAGCCTTCCTTCATCTTTAATATCATAATTTTCAACTAATAGTGGGGTAACTTTAAGCGATTCATCAAATTCAAAGAGAGATTCATATACTAATTTAATAAAATTATCATAATCAGGATTTTTGTTTTCCAAGGGATCTAAAGTTATAATATTTGTCAAAGGTATATTTAATTCATCTCTTATAGAATCTTTATTATCATCTATAAGCTTAACTTCACTTTTATCACTTTCTATATTTATATTATCTATATTGCTGCAAGCACTAGTAATAATAGTTAATATAAATATAAAACTAATAATAAAATTTTTTTTATTCATAAAGCTCTATCGCCTCTCTACAGATCTTATATATTTATATACTCTTTAATTTTATATATTAATTTTATATACAAAGAATCAAATTCCTCATTTTTGAAATCAATATCTTTATATATTTTTTTATAGATTTTATAATTGTTCTTCACTTTTTTTAAATAGTTTTCTGTTTCTTTAAAAGGAATCTTATCTAGACTCTCTCCGTCTTTAGAATATTCCTTGTCTTTTAACCACTTATTTACATTTCCACTTCCACCATTATATGCGGCCAAAATTAAATCTTGATTGCTACTAAACTCCTTTTCCAGTTTGTTTAAATACCAAGTTCCAATTTTTATATTTGTTTTTGGATCAAAAAGACTTTCTTTTGTATAATCTTTTAATTTAAGCTCTTCTGAAGCCCATTGCCCTGTTTGTTCTGCAATTTGCATAAGCCCTCTAGCATCTTTGGGAGAAATAGCTTCTTTTCTATATCTACTTTCCACATTTATAATAGATGCTACTAAAAATGGATCTATACTATTTTCATTGGAATATTGATCTATATACTCTTTATAATCTAATGGATATCTATTAACTAGGATTAGTCCTGCTAGAGTAGCTACAATCAAAATTAAAATTGAAATAGTAAAAATTTTAATTATAATTTTTTTTAAGAATAACAAGTTTACCTCCTACTTTAACATATGTCTTTTAATAAGGATTTTATATTGTTTTTTAAGTCATCTATAGATCCTAGGTTATAAATAATACGGTCAGCCATTTCCTTCTTTAAATCTATGGAAAGTTGAGCATCTATTCTCTTTTCAGCTTGATCTTTAGTAAGATTATTTCTCTTTTTAAGTCTTTTTATTTGCCTATCCCTATCTGAATAAACAAGCCATATTTCATCTATATTTATATCATATTCTATTATAGTTTTTCTAGTTTCAAACAATAAGGGAATATCTAAAAATATAATATTATCAGTAGAGCTTTCGATTTCTTTTTTTATTTCTAAAAATATATTTTGATGGGTTAGAAGGTTTAAAGTTTTAAGTAGTTTTTCATCTTCAAAAACTTTCTTTCCTAAACTCTTTTTATCTATTTCTCCATTTGACTTTAATATATCTTCTCCAAAAAAACTTACTATTTTTTTATAATTAACAGCATTATATTTCATTAGATCATTTGCTATTTTATCTGCATCTATTACTTTATATCCTAACTCCTTTAAGATATTAGCTAGGGTAGATTTACCCGTAGCAATTCCTCCAGTTATTCCTATGATGGTCTTCCTCTTAGTGTGTGTCATACCAATTATCTCCAACTTCTATATCGACTCTTAAAGGAACGTCTAGCTTTATTGCACTTTCCATTAGTTCTTTTATAAGAGATTGAACTTCTTCCAACTCATCTTTATGTGTCTCTATAATAAGTTCATCATGGACTTGGAGTATAAGACTCGATTTTAATTTTTTATTTTTTATAGCCCTATATATCTCTACCATAGCCATCTTGATTATATCAGCTGCACTCCCCTGTATAGGAGTATTCATAGCTATCCTTTCACCAAAACTTCTTACATTAAAGTTTTTAGCCTTAAGCTCTGGCACATATCTTCTTCTATGAAGAAGTGTTTCTACATATCCATTTTCTTTTCCCTCAATCACAATATCATCCATGAATTTTCTTACATCTTTATAGTTCTCTAGGTAATTATCTATATATTCCTTAGCTTCTTTTCTAGAAATATTTAAATCTCTAGAGAGTCCATAGTCTGATATACCATAAACAATTCCAAAATTTACTGCTTTTGCATTGCTACGAAGCTGGGGCGTTACATCTTCTAGTGCTACATGAAAGACTTCAGATGCGGTTTTACTGTGGATATCTATCTTCTCTCTAAAGGCTTCTTTCATCTTTTCATCTCCAGATATATGGGCTAATACTCTTAGTTCTATTTGAGAATAGTCAGCATCTACTAACTTATAATTCTCATCACTAGCTACAAAGGCCTTTCTAATTAACTTACCATCATCAGTTCTTATGGGTATATTTTGAAGATTAGGCTCTGTACTGGAGATCCTGCCCGTAGTAGTAATTGTTTGATTGAAACTTGAATGTATTCTTCCATCTCTAGGATTTATAAGGTCAATATAACCATCTATATAGGTAGATTTCAATTTTACAATTTGTCTATATCTAAGAATTTTATCAATAATAGGATGTTTTCCCTGTAGTTTTTCCAATACTTCTACATTTGTAGAATAACCAGTTTTAGTTTTCTTTATAACTGGAAGTTCTAGAGTTTCAAATAATACTTCTCCAACTTGCTTAGGAGAATTTATATTGAATTCTACTCCAGCTAGACCATATATATCAGTGGTTAAAGCTTCTATCTCTTTACTATATATTCTGTCTAAGTTTTCTAGTTCTTTTTTATCTATTTTAAAGCCAATATATTCCATACTAGCTAGAACTTCTATAAGAGGATTTTCCACATTGTCGTATAAATCTTTCATATTTTGTTCTTTTAAAAGTTTGACCATTTTGTCTTGAAGTTTAAATACAACTTGTAAAATATAACTTAAATAATCTCTTCTTTCATTTTCACTTATATCATTATAGTTTTTCTTTTTCTTTCCTTTTCCAAGTAAGGCTTCTTCGTCTATACCATAATAATTAAGATATTCTTGGCTTAAGTTATTAATAGAGTAAACGCTCTGGCTAGGATCTATAAGATATTGAGCTATTTTAACATCAAATATATAGTTTTCTATTTGAATTCCAAGCCTAAATAAGATTATAATATCTTCTTTCATATTATATCCTATCTTTTCGATTTTTTTAGATTCAAATACTTCTTTAAAACTTTCCTTAAAACTATCTAAACAATCACTTAGGTCTATATAGTAGCAAGTCTCTCCCTCAACTTTAATGGCTAGAGCTAAAATAGAATCTTCTATATAATTGTCTTCTTCAATTAAAAATTTAAAAGCAAATTTGTTTTTTTCTTTTATCAAAGTTAAAAGATCTTCAAAATCTTTGGATTTTAAGTCTTTATGTTCTATCTTAAAGTCTATTTCTTCTTCAACTTCTATATATTCTGAAGGTATCTTATCCATAAGTCTTTTAAATTCATAGTTTTCATATAATTTTAAAAGTTCCTCATAATTTGCTTCTTTAGTCTTTAATTGTTCTATATTTTTATCTAAAGTTACATTGGTTATAATCTCACTAAGCTTTCTACTCATATAAGCTATAGCTTGATTTTCTATTAAATTTTCTTTTAATTTTTTTCCTCTTAGCTTCTCTATGTTTTCATAAACAGTTTCTATGTCCCCATATTCTTTTATAAGTTTTAAACCAGTTTTTTCCCCTATCCCAGGCACTCCTGGTATATTATCTGATTTATCTCCCATAAGTCCTTTAAGTTCTACTAACTGCTTTGGACTTATCTCATACTCATCTTCTATTTTTTCTCTATCATAGATTTCCATTTCACTTATGCCTTTTTTTGTTATCAATACTTTTACACGATCTGTGGCAAGTTGTAGATAGTCCCTATCTCCAGTAACTAATATTGTTTCTAAATCTTTTTCTTCTCCTAGTTTTGCCAGAGTTCCAGCTATATCATCAGCTTCATATTCATCCATTTCTAGAACATCCACATTCATAGCTTCCAATATATCTCTAATAATTGGAAATTGTTGAGCCAATTCACTAGGACTTTTAGATCTTGTACCCTTATACTCTTTGTATTCTTTATGTCTAAAGGTAGGTCCTTTTTTATCAAATGCAACACAGATATACTCTGGTTTATACTCTTCCTTTATCCTGTAAAACATTGTTAAAAAACCATATACTCCATTTGTATATATTCCTTCTTTTGTACTTAAAAGTGGTAGTGCATAAAAAGCCCTATGAAGAAGGGAACTACCATCTATTACCATTAATTTTTTGTTATTCATCTTTCCACTCCTAGTTTTTATTCATCTATATAAGTATATCTTAAATCAGCCTGAAGGTAAACTCTTCATATATAAATTAATATTCTATCTTACATTTCAATATTGAATTTTCTCTTTTATTCTATTAATCTTTTATTTGCCTAGTAAAAATGTTATAGTAATATATCAATAATAAAAAAAGTGGAGGTAATTATGAAAAAAATTATATTTATGTTAGTTTTTCTCTTATCTTTTTCTTCTCTTATAGCATATGGAGATGAAGTTTTAGATGAAGATTATAATATTGAAGAAAATCCTTTTTTAACTGAAAAAGCAAAGGTTATAGAAGTTGGCCCTATAGAAGATCTTTCCCTTGAAGAATTTGAATCTAGTAGTCAAAAGGTAAAGCTAGAAATTTTAAGTGGTAAATATAAAGGGGAATTATTTGAAGTCCAAAACGACCTAGCTAATAATCCAGTTTATGATATTGTTGCTGAAAAGGGTGATAAATTAGTAGTTATGATTCAAGAAGAAGGAGATGAAATATCTACTATCAATATTTCAGACTATTACCGAGGTGACTATACACTATATATGGTTATATTTTTTATGCTTTTACTTCTCTTAGTTGGCAGATCCAAGGGTTTAAAAGCAATTATTTCCTTAAGTTTAACTTTGATATCCATTATATATATTCTATTACCATCTATACTCAAAGGAATGAATCCTGTTCCAATATCTATTTTAATTTCAATTGGAATAACTATAATTACAGTATTTCTAGTAGGTGGAATAAATAAAAAAAGTCTCTCAACTATAATTGGTACCATGTCAGGTGTTATTATCGCAGGAAGTATATTCTTTTTTGTAGGAGGTCAGATTAAATTAACAGGGTTAAGTGCTGAAGAAGCAGGTATGCTTTTATATATTCCTCAAGATATTATTATAAATTTTAAGAGCCTACTATTTTCCGGTATAATCTTAGGTGCTCTAGGAGCTATAATGGATGTGGGAATGTCAGTTTCTTCCTCAATAGATGAAATTCATAAAGCTAATAAAACTTTAACTCAAGGTCAACTATTTAAGTCAGGTATGAATGTTGGTAAAGATATTATGGGAACTATGGCCAACACTTTAATTTTAGCTTATGCTGGTAGTTCTATTCCTCTTTTACTTTTATTTATGGCTCATGAAGCTTCTATAGTAAAAATAATGAATTTAGATATTATAGCTACTGAAATAGTTAGATCTCTTTCAGGTAGTATTGGATTGGTTCTTACTATACCCATAACAGCCTTTGTTGCAAGCTTTTTAATTAAAAGAGATGGGATTAGAAAAACAGAAGTATAATAATATATAAAAAATGTACTTATATTTAAATATATAGGTACATTTTTCTATTTACCTTATTCTATTTCGTCTGCTACCTGTTCTAAAAATACCTTTACAATTTCAGGGTCAAATTGACTTCCTGAACATCTTCTTATTTCTATAAGAGCTTCTTCTTTATTCATCCTAACTCTATAAGCCCTATTGTTGGTCATAGCATCATAGGCATCTGCAATGGCAATAATTCTTCCACAAATGCTTATCTCTTTAGCCTTTAGTCCTCTTGGATAGCCTTTCCCATCCCATCTTTCATGGTGTTCTAAAATATAATTAGCTATATCCGAAAACTCATTTACAGAATTTAAAATCCTATAGCCTATCTCAGGATGTTTTTGAATATCTTTCCATTCACAATCTGTTAGTTTGCCATCTTTATTTAAAATAGATTCATTTATTCCGATTTTACCTATATCATGCATTAAGCCTGCTAAACCTAAGTTTTTCACTATATCCTCTTTTAGTCCTAATTCTTTAGCAATAGCACTAGAAATAGCACCTACTCTCTTTGAATGCAACATCTCCCTATCACTTTTTTCATAAAGTGAATTCATCAGCATTTCAATTGTTCCACTTCTCATACTCCAGCTTTCATACAATTTATTTTTATTCATATAATCTTCAGCATTTTTAAATATTTTTAATATATCTTCATCCATATTATTTTTAGTTGCATATCCAAAGGAAATAGAAAAATCTAAATCTTCAACTTTATCTTTTAAAGATTCTTTTTTTATTTTACTTATTAATTTATAGGCTTGAGATTCATTTGTATTTGCTAATAATATAACAAATTCATCTCCACCAAATCTAGATATGACATCTTCAGCTTTACAGATCTCTTTTAAAATATTGGCAGTTTTCTTCAGAAGTTTATCCCCTACACTATGTCCAAAGGTATCATTAACAAGTTTCAATCCATTTATATCTCCCATTACTATTGTAAGTGGAAGAAATTCTTTTGCATCCAATCTTTTGAGTTCCTCTTCATAGTATCTACGATTATAAAGACCTGTAAGTTGATCACGATGACTTAAATATTTAATTTGTCCTAAGTTTTTTTTCATTGATGTACAATCTTTAAAAACCAGAACTACACCTAAGATACTAGTGTCATCAGTTACTATTGGAATTGCACTATCTTCAATTGGACGTTCTATCCCATCTTTAGAAATCAATAAGATATGATTTCTATATTTTATTTTCTTATGGTCTTCAATTGCTTTTCTAACAATATTTATACCTTTTTTTCTAGTAGATTCATTTATTATATTAAATACCTCTTCAATAGATCTCCCCTTTGCTTCATGGAGCTTCCAGCCAGTTAAAATTTCAGCTACTCTATTTAAAAAAGTTATATTTCCTAATATATCACAAGAAATAACACCTTCTCCTACGGATTCCAAGGTTGCATCTAGGACTTTTTTTTCCATAATTAAATCTGATTTAGTTTTTTTATGATTTCCTATATTTACTCCTAAACTTACAACTTCAGTAACATCTTGGGAAAAACATGTTATGCCAATAACATCTCCATCACTATTATGTCTGGGAGACCAAAAACTCTTCCAAAAAGAACTTGAAGATTCTCTGTTTTTAAATTCTTCTATCATTGAAAAATTTTCACCTAGAAGCACTCGATCAAAAAACTTTTTAACTTTATAATAATAATCTTCTATGTGGATCATATTTAAACAATTCATTCCTATTTCTATTTCTTTTCCCAAGAGTTTCATAACTGATTCTTTATGCTTAGAATTGAATTTTATATAGCAATAATCAGAATCCAATGCAAAATAACTAACTTCTGAAGAACTTTCTACAATAGTTGGATAGATTATACTGGATTCTTTAAGTTCCCTATTTATATTATGTAAATTTTCATTTTCACTTTTTAATTTTTTAATCGTATTGAGTAATTCAGCATTTGAAATATTGTTCATAATATTAGTTTATACCTCCTTAACCATATCTAATCTTGATTACATAAAACATCTTATACTTTAAGCTTTTAATAATATGAGGTATTTGACTTCTAATATATATATTAATCTATTTTAATATAATTTACAATAGAATTTAAATGGGAATTTTCTATGACTAGTATTTCATAATATACTTTAAAATCATAGCTAATTAATAGAATTTCTTAAAAATTTTCCCATAGCTTTGGAAGTTATCTTTCCATTTTGAAAAATTGTAACTCCTCTTAGAATAGTCCTTTCTATCTTAGCTTTAAAATTCATACCTATTAGAGGACTAACTTCTTTATGCAGATAAAATAGATCCTCTGTTTGTAATATAAATTCTTTATCCAAGTCAACTATAGCTAAATCTGCATCAAATCCAATTTCTATTTGCCCCTTATCTTTTAAGTTAAATAATTCTGCTGGATTTTTAGCAGTTAAATTTGCAATTTTATATAGCTCTAATCCTCTTTTATGGTAGCCTTCTGTCAAGAGTATATTTCTAGTTGATTGGCATCCTGAAATACCACCCCATATTTCAAAAAAATTTTCATCTGTTTTTAAGGCCATAGGAGATGGTGAATGGTCGGAACAGACAATATCTATATGATCCTTTAAAAGTTCTGCCCACAAATCTTCTAAGGTTTTTTTAGACCTAAGAGGAGGGGTACATTTACCTAAACCTCCAAGATACTTTAAATCTTCGTCTGTAAAAGCAAGATATTGAGGCACTGTTTCACAGGTAATATCTACTCCTCTTTTCCTAGCATCATACACCATTCTTACTCCTCTACCAGTACTGACATGTGCTATGTGAACTTTACATTTTGTTTCTGCTGCCAACAGTATAATTTTTTGTATAGCTTCAATCTCAGTTATTTCTGGCCTTGAATTTAAGAAATCTCTATAAGTGGTTTTTCCTTCTTTTTGAAATTTTCTTGTTAACTTATCTGTTATATCTTTATTTTCCCCATGAACTATTACTGGCAATCCAAGTGTCTTAGCTATCTCCATACCTCTATAAAGAGTCCAGTCATCTGCAGCTTGAAATTCTTCAAGTCCACTAAAGCAAGTAAATGCTTTAAAACCTAAAACCCCCCTTTCAGCTAACTCTTCTAGATTTTCTAAGTTGTTCGGTGTAAGTCCACCCCAAAAACTATAATCAATAAGTGAGTTGGATCTTGCCCTCTCTAATTTCAAATCAAAATTCTTAGCACTTGTTGTTAGGGGAATTGAATTAAGTGGCATATCTGTAAAGGAAGTCATACCTCCTGCAGCCAAAGCACTTGAACCTGTCCATAGTGTCTCCCAATCTGTTCTTCCAGGTTCATTGAAATGAACATGTGAATCATATCCTCCTGGTAATATATGTCTATTCTCTGCATTGATTTCTTCTTTGCTAATAGATGTTATCTCTTCCTTTAGCTCTAAGATTTTTCCATCTAAGATTCCTATATCAAGTTTTTCAACCTTATCTTTCCTTACTACATTTCCATTTCTAATAATTAGATCATACTTTTTCATAATAACCTCCTTGAATATCTATCTTATCTTTCAATTTTTCTTATTAAAAGTTTTATCCAAGTGATACATCTAATATCATCATAAATACAAAACCTATCATATAACCTATAGTTGTAATATCAGCATGAACCCCTTTTTCTTTCTTCTGTCCTTCTGGTATAAGTTCTTCTACTACTACAAATATCATAGCTCCAGCAGCAAAAGATAATGCATATGGAAGTATTGGTCTCATTACCATTACTGCAATTGCTCCTAGTACACCTGATATAGGTTCAACGATTCCTGAAGCTTGTCCATAAAAGAAAGCCTTGCTTCTTGAAAAGCCTTCCCGCCTTAGAGGTATTGAAACTGCTGCTCCTTCTGGAAAGTTTTGAAGGCCTATTCCTATTGCAAGTGCGACAGCTCCTACTAGAGTAGCCGATGGCAGGCCATAGGCTACTGCACCAAAAGCTACTCCTACAGCTAAGCCTTCTGGTATGTTATGTAAAGTAATAGCTAAGACTAGAAGCACACTTCTTTGTAGATTGGTCTTAATGCCTTCTGCATCCTTAGTCTTCATTCCTGAATGAAGGTGGGGAAGGATTTTGTCTACTAACAGTAAAAATAAACCCCCACTTAAAAATCCTATACTTGCTGTTAACCAGGGTTTTTGACCTAGTTCTTCAGCCATTTCAATCCCTGGTGCTAAAAGGGACCAAAAACTTGCTGCAGTCATAACTCCAGCAGCAAATCCAAGCATTGCATTTAAGACACTTTGATTTACTTTTTTAAAGAAAAATACCAAAGAAGCCCCAAGTGCTGTAACCCCCCATGTAAAAATAGTTGCTAAGAATGCTTGCATAACTGGTGAGAATTTTGATAACCAGTTTAACATATGATTTCCTCCTATCTATAGGAATAATAATTCATACATCTATTTACCCTTTTTTTCTTTAAGTATTCTAAATTATTCTGTTTTGTATTTTAAAAAGAAAAAACGTCTATCAAGTTAATAATCCAGTACTTGTAGACGCTTTTTCTTATTTGTTTTTAATTTCTACTAAAGATTCATGAATTTTAAAAATAACAATAAGTAATTCACATTGAACTCTTACTATAATCGGAGAAAGAACTAAAAGTATTATACCACCGAATACTTGCATTCCTCCACCATAATATGAGTTTAAACCTGAAATAATGATCCCTAAAGATAACAATATACTAAATACTAAACCTACATAAAAAACTATTTTTATAATTCCTGGTGTTATCATCTTATCAAAACTTAAAAAGGTTTTGATAAAGCCTTCTTCTTTTATATCTTTAACTTCATTTTCAAATTCTTCCATTGCTATTTTCCCCCTTTCTATAATATATTATTATGCCCATGCAATAAGTATCCATGATAAACAATTTCTTGTCAAATACATATCAAATAATTTCTAAAATTATTTAAATCCTAAAAACAGCCTCCTAGGCAAAATTTAAATTTTGTCTATAAAGTCTGTTCTTAGGACTCATTATTATTTTAATATAGCTGGAACTATATCATCTTCTGATTCTTCTGTGTCTAGTTTAATTTTATCTCCAATATTTAATATACTTACTCTTCTATTATCTGATATATCCAGTAAATAATAGCTAGCTTTATCTTCCAATTTAACAAAGTATATTGAATTTCCATCTATAGTTGCAGTTCTTATATCTTCAATAGTTCCAGATATCTCTATATCTTCAGAACTACTAGTATCAGCCCCACCATCTTTAAGCAGTTTCTTGTACTCTGATAAGGTATTTGAAATGCTAGTTCCTGTAGCTACTATTTGATACTTTTCAACATTTATCATTCCATACATCTTTATCAAACCCCCACTATCCTTTAATGATACCAAATATGTTGGTTGATTTTCTATTTTTAATAACAGTGGGAAAGTTGCCTTGTATCCTAAATGTTGGACTGCTCCTTCTGCACTGGCCATTGCAGAAAACTCTTCAGCACCTGATATTGGAAATGAATATGATTTTTTGGTTCTTTTATTCATCAAAACAAATCCTATATTACTCTCATCTTTTCCAACACTTGTTATTCCAGTATAGATCCAATTGTCATCACCTTGTGGTATATAATTATAACCTTCAGTAGTTCTTTTTACTCCTTTTTGCCCTATCAATGAATTTATAAAGCCACTCTGATACATTCCATACCTATCATATTGTTCTAAAAGCAAGCTGGAACCATAAACATTATCAACCCATTCTGGTATTTCATCTAAAGCATACTCCTGGTGTTCTCCTGTAACAGCATTTACTAGGACTGCACCTTTTACATCTTCTCCCCCAAACAATCCTATTGTTTTGTCCATAATTGCTGCTAGCCAATAAGGATTTTCTTCTTCATCTAGCTCTAGTGTCGATTCCCAGAATATTTTAGTTGGATACTTTACTCTTAAATATCTATCTATATTTTTAAATAAATAGTCGCTTTTTGTATATTTCATTCCTCCCTCTACCCTGACTAATTCTGCTTCTTGCGTATTCATATCTACTTTAATAAAGCCTGGTGTTCCGTTTTTTCTATTATTGAACCATTTAAAGAAATCTGCATGATTTAAACTAGCAACTCTAGAAGGTACACCTTTTACAGTTATCTGTTCTGTATCATTTATTTCAAATTGAGAGATAACATCCTGTAGACCTCCTAATTTTCTGTTGGCTATTTTCATTGCACTATCTTTATCTAATAAAGGTACATTGTCTATAGTAGCACTATAGTCCTTAAAATCTTTCTCTACTATGCTATCACTTATCATTTTAGAATAACTTTTAGATCTAAGTACAGGTGAACTCAATCCTCTCATTATAAAAAATATGACTACAATTATAAAAATCAATGGTATAGTTTTTTTAATTATTTTTGAAGACTCATCTGGTGATACAAGATAAAATAGAGCGGTCATCAAGCTTATAAATCCAATTATAGCTACTACAAATACCCAAAAGAGTTCTGATTTTATATTGAGTGGTGGTAAAAAGATGTAATATATTACAGATATAAAGATTAAAGTTGCTAAACTTATTATTGAAATTGTTTGCTTTTTATTCATAAAACACTCCTTGTTTTTAATAGATTATTTATTTCTTATACTTACTTACTAAAATTCTAATACATATCCATAGAAATTATCTCCTAATATAAATTTATCAAGAATCTTTAGCTTATATTCTTTAGCAATTTCTTCTAATTCTTCTTGAGATATTCTGATTTCTCTTGGAGGTCCCATTTTAGTTTCTCTCTTATGAAATTCTATTATCATTATTTTTCCATTTTCTTTTAATATTCTCTTTATTTCACTAAACATAGTCTCTTTTCTATCTATATGATGCAAGACTGTTACTAATATAACTAAATCACAAGCAGCATCATCTACTGGCAATATATCTGATTCTACTTTTTTTACCTTTACATTTTCTAGTTTTTTATCTTTTATTTTAGTTTTGAGGATTTTTATCATCTCATCTGATTTTTCAAGAACATAGATTTTCTCCCTACTAATTTTACTAGCAGGAAGAGCAAATACACCTGTACCGGCTCCAATATCACATAAAACCATGTCATCCTTAAAGCCTGCTCTTTTTAAGGTCTCTCTTGGCTTAAGTTCATCTAATCTCTCCTTACTTTCAAACTTTTTTATTTTTTTACTATCCATAAATTATCACTCCTTAATTGGCATTTATATAATTATACCCATATAATTATATAATCCAAGCTTATCTATAGGACTTTCTAAAAGTATATCATACTTCTTCTCTGTATTTATCTAAACTCTTATTTGGATTTTCCTTGATATAGATTAAACAGAAAATATAGATGCTTCAATCTCCAGCTATATTATATACAATCTATCTCCATTCATATATAATGAATTATAGAGATTAAAACTTTGGAGGGTATATTTTATGATTAAAGCATATGTAACATGTATTTCAACTTACTATGAAGGAGAAGATATTGAAATCAGATATAGTATATTTAAGGATGATGAGTTAATACAGAAAGAATCTTTTTATGAAGATTATCAAAAACCTGCTCTTTGCGGACTAATATCAGTAAAAAGATTATTAAAAGATTTAGAAAACTTTATTGATGAGGAAATAGTAATTATTGTAAATGATGGTTCACTATTTGAAATCTTAAATAATACATCTAGAACTCCCAAACAAGAAGTACAAGATCTAGGACGTCAAGTTAGAACAATTATGAATAAATTTCACAACATAAGAATTGAAAATGTTAGTGGAGATCATCTTGAAATTGAAAAATGGAATAATATTTTAAGCCCTTAAAATTTCATTATATAGAAATTTTAAAGTATTCTACAAAAATCATCCTCTTTATTTAAATAGGGTGATTTTTGTGTTTTAAAACTATAATATTTTTATAATCTATTGACAGCTATTTTATATTATGATACTATGTGCATATTGCATATAGCTTTTGTGCATATAGTGAAAGTGAGGTCTATATCATGAAAAATAAAGAATGTAACTTAAAGTATAATAAAGGTAGATTTATTGAAGCTTGTTTGCTTTGTTTGTTAAAAGAAAACAAGTCCTACGGCTATAGCCTTATGGAAAACTTATCGAATTTTGGATTTGAAAAAGATGAAGTAAATATAAGCATTATATATCGGCGATTAAGGGGTATGGAAGAGGAAAACTTGGTTATATCATCTTGGAGCGAGAGCGACCAAGGCCCCCAAAAAAGAGTATATGAGATAACAGATGAAGGTATAAGAGAACTGGATAATTGGATAGATTTTCTTACTTCTCGAAAAAAACGTATTACAAAGATAATAAATAAATATAATTCACTAAAATAACAATTAATTTTAGGAGGTAAATATGCAAAATAAAATCTTTTACATTTTAGCTATAGTTCTTTTGATTATTTCTTATTTTAAAGATAAGAACAAAACAAAAGAATCTCTGAAGAAAGCTTGGAAATCATTTGAAAATATATTACCACAGATGCTAGGTATACTTACTAGTGTTGGTATTATAATAGCTTTTTTAAATCCTGAAACCATTAGTAAATTGATAGGTAGTTCATCTGGTTATCTTGGAATAGCACTTGCTGCTATTATTGGTTCCATCACTCTTATTCCTGGATTTATTGCTTTTCCAACTGCTGCTATATTATTACAAAATGGTGCCGGATATATGCAAATAGGAGCTTTTATATCTTCACTTATGATGGTTGGACTATTAACTATGCCTATGGAGATAATGTACTTTGGTAAGAAATCTACTTTTTTAAGAAATTCTATGGCATTTGCATTTTCTTTTATTGTAGCAATTATCCTTGGAAAGGTGGTTGGATAAGATGAAATGGATTAAAAAATATTTAATTTTTATTATAGCTTCTCTTATTATTGGATTGATGTTTCTATGGAATAGAGACTTAGGATTAGAAGCTATAGACACGGTTAAATTTAGTTTTAAAGAAATGATAATGGTATTACCTCCTATCTTTATATTGTTAGGCTTATTAGATACTTGGGTGCCTAAGGATACTATGGTAAGGTTTATGGGTGAAGGCTCAGGAATATTAGGTATACTGCTGTCTTTTCTTCTAGGTTCTGCAGCTGCTGGACCTCTTTATGGAGCTTTCCCTGTTGCAGCAGTATTCATGAAAAAAGGTGTAAAATTTACAAATATACTGATATTTTTAGGTGCTTGGTCTACAACTAAATTACCTATGATCTTATTTGAAATTGCATCTATGGGAACAAAGTTTGCTTTAACTAGATTCTTAATAAATATTCCAGCTATACTTATAATAGCCTATGTTACAAATAGATCTTTGAATAAAAAAGAGATTGATAGCATATACAATAGAGCTGAAAGACTATAAATTAACTCCTCTAAAATTATTTTAGAGGAGTTAATTTATAGTCTTTTACTTATAAGGCTCTAATATATACCAAGATGCTCTTTTATCCACATTTACTATTTTAACATCTTTAAAATACTCTTTCATTTCATCTTCAGCTACTTTGATAAAGTTAAAATAATCTCCTCTTTCTAGCCATTCTATAAGCGTTGTAAGAAGTGCTCTATTTTTATTATAATCGTGAAATATTATCTTTTCTTTAGCTAATCTTGAAGCTTCTTTATACAGTTTGATCCTATCATTTTTTTTAAGTCCATGAGCTAGGTAAGAAGAGATAACTATATCAAAACTATTATCCTTAAATGGAAAAGCTATATTTGGATTTACTTTATAGATCTCTATTTCTGTATCTCTTAGTTTCCTTTTAGCTATTTCTACCATTTTTTCTGAAGCATCCACTCCTACAGGTTTTAATCCTTTTGTATATAATACATAGCAAAGAGCTCCTGTTCCACAGCCAATATCTAAAACACTTTTATATTCTCTTATATCTAAATCTTTTTTTACTCTCAATATTATTTTATTATAATATTTCACTTGAAACTTGTAAAAGATTGCATATATTGGAGCTATAAAATCAAATATTTTAACACCATTATTGTTCATATATCCCTCCCATACTTTTTTTATAAATATCTTTATTTCTATTTTACCCCTATCATCGGTTTTATAAATAATAAATTTCTTGCTTAAGTTGAAAAATTATGTTATTATAATTTATATTGACATAAGCCGGTGTGTCGGAACTGGCAGACGAGACAGACTCAAAATCTGTTATCCGTATGGGTGTGTGGGTTCGAGTCCCACCATCGGCACCATTAATATATTTTTGAAAATATATCTTAGATAAGACTAAAGTCTTATCTTTTTTAATGCCAACTTAAATATAAAAGGAATATAGTTCTAGAGCTATATTCCTTTATATTTAAAATTATTTAATTTTTTCTATCATGGATTTAAACTCATCTTGTAGTATTTTATATGCTTCTTCCACATTGGCAGGTTCCAAGCTATTCCAAGATAATATCCCGCTTTCCCAACTCTCTGATATTTCTTCTATTTGTAAGTTCTTTGGTATCTCTAAAGCATCTTCATAAGATCTATAAACCAATCCTATAAAATCTTTATCTCTATCTTCTAAATCTGAGTCTAAAAACTCATCTAGATTAGTATTTTCTAATATCTTACCTGTTCCCTTAAAGAATTCAACTGCATATTGGGGATTTACTATTTCTTCTATCATAAGCTCTGCTATGGTCATCTTATTTTCATCTTCTTCTATTCTCTTATTTATAGCTAGAGCATCTCCATCTTTATATTGAACTATATTATTACCCATAACCACTATACTTTCTAGGGGTAATATATCTAGATTTTCTTGACCTACAAGATCTTCCAATCTCTTTCTTTCAGTCATCTTATTGACTAAAATAGATGTTCCTCCACCCTTCTCAAAGGATAAATCCATATAGTTTAAATATTTATCCTCATCAAATAATAAACTTTTCTCTTTCTTACTATAGTACCAATAGTTGTAGATTGCATTAAAAATCTCTTGTTGATTGGCACTGAGTTCTGAAAAATCTTTAGTAAGATCAGAAGAATATTCTTCTGTTTCAGTTTTTCCTAAAAGATTAATATTTGCTCCATTCATAAAAGATACTCCATAATCAAATTTAAATAAAGCTATTAATATATCTTGATTACTTAACTCTGTAAATTCAATTCCACTTAGATAGTTTATAGAATTAGTTTCTGAATTATCAATGTTGGTAAAATTTAAAATTGTATTGATATTCATGGGAAAAACTAATTTCTCATCATAATTCTTATTTATATTTAAATTTTCTGCTATACTTCTAGCATTTAATTCTGCTAATATATTTTTTTCACTTAATAAATTTATTTTATTCCATGGTAGAGTAAATAAATCTGCAGTATTTTCATCTGACAAATCACCCTTCTCTAAGGAATCTATATACTCATCTCTATCTTTTTTGATAAATATTATCTTAGCATCTGGCTGTTTTTTCTTTACTCTTTTAGCAGCATCCTTATAATAACTTTCCCACTCTTCTTCAATTTGAACTCTTACGATGTTTTCATCTTCCAAATTAGAATCTTCAGCTTCATTAGGTTCTTCCTTAATTTCCTCTTTCTGCTCATCCTCTACTTCTATCTTTTTATCCTTAGATGAACAAGCTGGAAGAACTCCTAAAATTAAGATTAATACAAGTAATATACCAATCCTTTTTTTCATTTTACCACCTCTTATTTATCATATTTATTTTTTCTTTTTTATATGCCAGATTTCTTTAACATAATCTTCTATTGTCCTATCACTAGTAAATTTACCTGCATTTACTATATTCATCCAACATTTCTTCGCCCAAGATAAGCTATCCTTATAAGCATGGTTTGCCTTGGCTTGCGCATCTCTATAACTTGCAAAATCCTTCATTATATAATATTCATCTGGCTTATTGTGAATATCCTTATTTAATATGGAATCATAAAGTTCCCTATAAATTCCTGTTCCAGCATCATCAAATGTCCCATCTATAAGAGTATCCATTACTCTCTTTAAACCAGGAGTATTTTCATAATAATATACTGGATCATATTTTCCTTCAATATCTTTTATATCTTCGACTGTCATTCCAAATACAAAATTATTTTCTACTCCTGCTTCTTCAACTATTTCAACATTTGCACCGTCGTAAGTACCAATGGTTGGAGCACCATTTAACATAAATTTCATATTTCCTGTTCCAGAAGCTTCTTTACCTGCAGTAGATATTTGTTCTGATAAATCAGCCGCTGGAAATAGCTTCTCACCATAACTTACTCTATAATTTGTTGCAAATACCACTTTTATTTTTCCATTTACACTTGGGTCATTATTTATAAGTGTTTTTATATCATTTATAAATTTTATCACAGCTTTTGCTCTAAAGTAACCTGGAGCTGCTTTTCCTCCAAAGATAAATGTTTGAGGTTTTCTATCCATATCTGGATTTTCTTTTATTCTATAGTATAAGTCTAGTACATGAAGTGCGTTTAAAAATTGCCTTTTATATTCATGGAATCTTTTTATTTGAATATCAAATATAGATTCAGGATTTATTTCTATAGCTTCATGTTCTTTTATATACTCTGATAACTGTATTTTCTTCAAATGTTTTATGTTCAAGAATTTATTCAGAACTAATTGATCATCCTTATATTTTTCTAAAGCCTTTATTTGCTTTAAATCTGTTATCCAGTCTTGTGATCCTAAAAGTTCAGTTATGAGATTTGAAAGCTCAGGATTTGATAGTAAAAGCCATCTTCTTTGGGTTATTCCATTGGTTTTATTATTGAATTTCTCTGGATAAATTTGATACCAATTACTTAATTGAGTATCTTTTAATATATCTGTATGTAGTCTTGCTACACCATTTACTGAGTAACTACCATATATGGATAGATAGGCCATTCTTATTTTATTATAAGAAGTTATTATCTCGTATTGATCTATGTCTTTAGAAGATATACCTTTATCTATTAGCTCTTCCTTTAATTTAATGTTTATTTTTTCTATTATTTTATAGATATTAGGTAGTAGCTCCTTATATAAATCTACTGACCATTCTTCTAAAGCTTCAGATAAAATAGTATGGTTTGTATAGGAAAATGTTTCTGTAACTATCCCCCATGCCTTATCCCATTCTAAGGATTCTTCCACTGTTAATATTCTCATAAGTTCAGGAATTGCAACTGCTGGATGTGTATCATTTAATTGTATAGCATGAAGTTTACTAAAATCATCCATTGTCTTGTATTCCTTTTTATATTTTCTCACTAGATCTTGTAGAGATGCTGATACAAAGAAATATTGCTGTCTAAGTCTTAGTTTTTTACCTTCTATGCCCATGTCATTTGGATATAGTACTTTGGCTATGTTTTCTGCATCATTTTTTTGCTTTACTGATTCGTCATATTGATAGTTATTAAATTTCTCAAAATCTAGTGAAACTAAAGGCTCTGATTGCCATAATCTTAAAGTATTTACAGTGTTTCCACCATATCCTATTATAGGAGTATCATAGGGAACTGCAAGCACACTCTGATCAGCAAAATTTATAGTAATAGCTTCATCTATATTCTTTATAGACCAAGGATCTCCATGCTTTAACCAGTCATCTGCATTTTCAACTTGAAATCCATCTTCTATTCTTTGTTTAAATAGTCCATATTGATATCTTAAGCCATATCCATACAGGGGATAGTCTAAGGTAGCTGCAGAGTCTAAGAAGCAAGCTGCAAGCCTTCCTAAACCACCATTACCAAGAGCTGCATCATTTTCTGCTTCTTCTATCTCATTATAATCTATATCCAACTCTTTTAGCAGATGTAAGATATTAGATTTATAAGAAAGATTTGTCAAATTGTTGCCAAGAGCTCTTCCCATTAAGTATTCAGCACTTAAATAGTAAGCCTTCTTTTCTCCCTTAAATTTCTCATCTGTTTTGCTCCAAGTAGGAACTACACATGACATTATAGCTTTTGAAAGTACATAATATTTTTCATTTGAATTACACTGCTTCAATGTTTTTGCAAAATTAATTAATGCTTCTGTTTCCATTACTTTTTTTATATTATCAATATTTATCATAATTACCTCCAATAGATTTTTGTTAATTCCCTGATTTTAAGGGCCAATTCTTCTGTCAAACTATCTTTAGTCAATCTCCAAGTCCAATTTTCTCCTATAGTAGAAGGTGTGTTCATCCTTGAAGTATTATCAAGTCCTAAAAAGTCTTGCATAGGTGCTAGGGCTAAGTTTGCTGTAGAAGCCCAGGCTCCTCTTATAATACCCCAATTAAATCCTTCATCCAAATTTAATTTAAAATATTTCATAGCATATAATATGTTTTCCTGAGATGCATTATTAAACCAGCCCATAGTTGTTAAATTATCATGGGTAGCAGTATATGCTACCATATTTTTATTAAATCTATGAGGCATATGATCACTTTCATTTAGATCATCTAATCCAAATTGAAGTACTTTCATATTGGGAAAGCCTGTATCCTTAACTAACTTTTCTACATCATCTGTCATATAGCCCAAGTCTTCTACTATTATATCTAGGTCACCTAGTTCTTCTTTTATTTTTTTAAAAAGTTTCATACCTGGCCCCTTTGTCCATTTACCTTCTATAGCATTTCCTTTTCCATATTCTACCTCCCAAAAAGATTCAAAACCTCTAAAATGATCAATCCTAAGAGTATCAAAAATATTAAAGCTATAGGCGATCCTACTTGTCCACCATTTATAATTCTCTCTTTCCATCTCATCCCAATTATAAATTGGATTTCCCCAAAGCTGACCTTGAGATGTAAAATCATCGGGAGGAACTCCAGCTATATTTATAGGTATAAAATTTTCATCTAGTTTATAGAGATAAGGCTTGCTCCAAACATCTGCACTATCTATAGAAACATAAATAGGTAGATCTCCTATTATCTTTATTCCCCTACTATTGGCATAGGATTTTAACTTCTTCCATTGTTTAAAAAAGAAATATTGAGTAAATATCCAAAAGAAAATTTCATCTCGATTTTCTCTTTCAAAATTTAATACTTTTGGAGAGTTATATATTTGGTACTCTCTATCCCACTGGGACCAAGAGATATTCTTATTTGCACTCTTTATAGACATAAAGAGTGCAAAATCTCTAAGCCAGATATAATTTTCTTTATAAAAAGCTTCTAATTCCTCATATATAGTATCTTTAGCAGCTTTATATACTTGCCTTAGAAGTTTCATCTTATTTTTAAAGAGAGCTTCATAATCAACTTTTTTAGGATTATTACCAAAAGAAAGCTTATTTAAGTCTATTCCATCTATGTAACCACACCTAATAAATTCCTTTAAATCTATAAAATAAGGGTTGCCTGCAAAAGCTGAAAAAGATTGGTAGGGGGAATCACCTATAGATGTAATACCTAGGGGTAATATCTGCCAATTTTTTTGATTAGCTTTAGATAGGAAGTCAACAAAATTATATGCTCCTTCTCCAAAATCTCCAATACCAAAATCTCCAGCTAAAGAAGAAATGTGTAGTAGTATTCCACTAGATCTATCTTTCATAATGTTCCTCCTTTTGACAATTATATATTTTATTTTCTCATTCTCTCTAATGTCTTTTTCCCTTTTTCTGCTTCTAAGAAATTTATTGTAGCCTGAGGTAAATATTTGTATGCTTGGATTTCTTTAGCTTCTTTTAGTAATTTTCTGACTTTAGAAGCACTTACAATATTACCGTCTATTTCTTTTCTGTCTAAAATTTCCAAAGCTATATTGTGTTTATCAAATATCTCTTTTATATTTTTATTATAAATTTCTGTCACTCTATCAAAGGGCTCTGAACCTAAAAATCTTATATCTATTTCTAGATCTTTAGCTATTTTTTCTGCAAAAATTCCTGCATCAAGTTTTGTATATGTATCTAAATTATCATCCTTTTTCTTTAAGAAATAAGTTGGAAAAGTAGCCCTTGATATTATATATGGTCCTGATCCTATAATATCAATTCTTTTTTCTTTAGCTAATTCCTCTCTTAAAATACTCCATCTATCAGCAAATTTAAATTCCGACTTATCTTCTTCTACTAGGAATATAATTAAATTATCAACTTCTTCCATGGCACTCTCTATTAAGTATTTATGGCCTAGAGTCATGGGATTACAGTTCATAACTATAGCCCCTCTTTTCCCATTTTTCGGACTTAGACTTTTCTTTGTTTTTTCAATCCATTTACTATAATTATAAAATCCACCTTCTAGCAATGCTACTCTATCTGTATTATACACTATATTGAGTCCAAGTGATTGAAAGATTTCCTTGTTTTCAGGAAGAGTAAACACAAAATAGGAGCTATGACCACTTTCTAATATATAAGTTAGCAAAGAATTATAAATAATAGATATTGTTCCTTCTCCCTTGTACTCAGGAGATGTAAAAAAATATTTTAAAACATTTCCATCCACTGATCCAGTAGATATAATATTGCCTTCTTTCCTTACAACAAATGTCTTATCAGGGAAATCATAAGCTACTTCAAAGTTTTTCAAAAAATTTCTTATATCTTCTAGGTCCATCTTATTATTTTTATTTATTTCATCACTAAAAAACATCCTTTCCCTCCTTAAACTGATTACAAGATAGGGAGCTGCTCTTAGCAACTCCCTATAGTACTATTACCCTATTTATTTTTTTCTAATTTTTAGTTTCATATATATAATCCAATATTTTACCGTCTCTATATTCTGATATTCCTATTATTCTTTCACCTTTTTTAATAGCTTCAGCTTTACCCATTATTTTTTCTGCATATGCTTTTAGACTGTCTATATCTACTATATCTATATTAGATTCCTTAAAAGTTTTTATCAGATCTTCTCTCAAGGGATTGACGGCTATACCTCTTTCTGTAACAAGTATATCTACTGTATTCCCAGGTGTGGTTACAACATCTACACGATCTCTTATAAAAGGTATTCTAGAGGATAGGAGTTTTGAAACTATTATAGAAACCTTACTAGCAGCTGCAGTATCTTGATGTCCTCCTGAGCCACCCATAAGCACTCCATCTGAACCTGTTGTTACATTTACATTAAAATTTCTATCTATTTCTGTAGCCCCAAGTATTACTAAATCCAGATTATCCACTACAGATGCAAGCTCAGGATTAGCATATAGAGATGCACTCATTCTCAAGTGATTAGGGTTCCTCTTTAGTGATTCAATAGCTTCAAGATCAAAACATTGAACGTCAAATAGACTAGAAAATAGCCCCATTTCTAACATCTCTGCCAAATATCCTGTTATACCACCAGATGCAAAACTTCCCCTTATATTATTCTCTATCATATAATCTTTTAAATAGTCAGTAACTGCCAGTGATATGCCTCCTGCTCCACTTTGAAAACTCATGCCATTTTTTAAAAGACCTGTAGCTTTCATAACCTCTAAGGTATCTTTCGCTATTTTTAGTCCTATAGGATCCTTTGTAACTCTTGTAGTACCTGATACTATACCAGATTTAAAGCCTATAGAGTCTATCTCTAGCACATAGTCTACATAGTCTTGACTTATATCTGCTGGATAATTAGGGTATTCTACTAAAGAATCAGTTATTGCTATTACTTTTTTAGCTTTTTGGCTATCTGCTATAGCATATCCTAGGCTACCACATGAATTTTCTCCATTTACTCCAGATATATTCCCCATAAGATCAGAACTTGGAGAAGCTATAAAGCTTGCATCTATTAAGATTTCTTCATTTATTATACTTCTAGCACGTCCTCCATGAGATTGCATTATTATATTTCCCTTTAATTTACCCCTGCTTATAGCCTTGGCTAAATCTCCTGTAATATATGAAGTCACTATATTTTTTATAGTGGAATCTTCAATTAAAGGAATTAATTCTTCATGAACTGGAAAAAGTGAACTTGCAACTAGAGTTAAATCTTTCACTCCTCTTTTTTGAAGAGCTTTCATTATTTTATTTAAAACTCTGTCCCCATTTCTTAAATGATGGTGGAAAGATACTACTGCACCATCTTTTAAGCTTAATATATTTAAAAGATCTTCTAGATCTTTAACTTTTTTTTCTTTTTTAGGAGCCTTGGAAGGAAATTCTGATTGTTTTAAAACTTTTAGTGACTTTAAATCTTTATTTAAGTAATTCATCATATTCCTCCTTGTATTCTCCACTCAATTTTAAGGTGTTCAATGCTCTTAAGATAATAGGCTTATCTATCATCTTACCTTCTATTGAAAAAGCTCCTAGACCTTTTTCATTTGCAGCCCTTACTCCCTCTATTACCCTATGTGAATAATTTATTTCTTCTTTAGATGGAGTAAATAATTGGTTTACATATTCAACATGCCTTGGACTTATGACAGCTTTACCTGTCATACCTAGGTCTTTAGCTAGGAGTATATCTTCTTTTAAGCCTTCAATATCATCAGTATCTGTAAAGGGCGTATCTATAGCTTGTACTCCCATAGACTTTGCAGCTGAAATGATTCTAGCTCTTGCATAATCTATCTCTCTAGAAGTTTTTGTTCTTTTAGCTCCAAGATCTAGAGTAAGATCTTCCGCCCCTAAAAACAGACCTGATATCCTATTGGAATTTTGTAGTATTTCAAAAGTACTTTCAATACCCATAGCGCTTTCAACCAAGGCTATAATTTCAAAATCTAATTTATTGTCTTCTAAGAATCCATCTAATTCTACAACAGACTCTATTCCAGCTTTTGGAAGTAAAATGCCCTTTATATTAGTATCTTTTAGACTGTTTAAATCCTTATAAAAATAAGGACTATCTAGGGGATTAATCCTAATAAATATATCTGTTTTAGTTTTAAAAAAACTTAAATATTCCTTAACCAATATTCTAGCTGCATCTTTTTCATTTAAGGCTACTGCATCTTCTAAATCTATAAAAAGAGCATCTGCTCCAAGTATATCTGAGTTTTGTAGCATGCCTGGATTATTTCCAGGTATAAATAGAAGACTTCTATAGTTCATCTTTTTCACCACTTCCTCTATTAATAGCAGCTTTAACCCTGGCTATTATAGTAAAATCTAGAGCTCCCCTATCCTTAGCTATTACTTTTGCACTTCTAACCCCTTCATCCTCAAGTGTTTTATAGATTAATTGTCTTATTTTTTCTCCATATTGTTTTTCTACAACTGATTCTAAATCTATATCTATAGAGCCTTCTCCTTCTGAGAGCATAATTAAAATATCATTTGATTCAACTGTTCCAGCTGTAACCATTTTTTTTATTTTTATTTGTTTGTCCATTCTAAATATTCCTTTCTTCCCTGGAGGTAAAGATCATTTCCCTTTAAATCATTTATAACTGTAACTGGGAATTCTTCTACATATAATTTTCTTATAGCTTCAGCACCTAGATCTTCATAAGCTATAACTTCTGCAGATTTTATACATTTTTTAATTAAGGCTGCAGCCCCACCAATAGCAGCAAAATATGTGGCTCCATTTTCCACAATTTTTTTCTTTACCTCTTCACTTCTTTTACCTTTTCCTATCATCCCCTTAAGCCCCGCTTGTAAAAGCTGTGGAGTATATGAATCCATTCTATAACTTGTGGTTGGTCCAGCTGAACCTATAGCTTCTCCATCTTTGGCAGGTGTAGGTCCTACATAGTATATAACTGCTCCTTTAGGATCAAATGGTAGCTCTTTTCCTTCTTCTAGCAGTTGAACAAGCCTAGCATGGGCTGCATCTCTTGCTGTATAAATATAACCACTTATATATACATCATCGCCTGCTTTTAAATCTTTCAAATCATCTTCTTTTAAAGGTGTTTCAAGTATTTTTTTCATCTTTCCCCTCCTAAAGAGTAACCTTTTTGTGGCGAGCTGCGTGACAGTTTAAATTTACTGCTACCGGTAGTCCAGCTATATGAGTTGGATAATATTCTATATTTACCTTTAAAGCTGTAGTTCTTCCTCCAAATCCTTGAGGCCCAATTCCAAGAGCATTCACTTCTTCAAGAAGTTCTTTTTCTAGTTTTTCATAGAAGGGATTGGGAGAATATTCTTCTAGGTCTCTCATTAAGGACTTTTTAGCTAAAAATGCCGCCTTTTCAAAACTTCCACCTAAGCCTACTCCCACGATTATTGGAGGACAAGGATTAGGTCCAGCAATAGTTACTGACTCAAGTACAAAGTCTTTTACCCCTTGGATTCCTTCAGAGGGTTTTAACATTTTTACTCTAGACATATTTTCCGATCCAAAACCTTTTGGAGCTACTTCAATAGTCATTTTATCTCCTGAAACAATATTATAGTGAATTACAGCTGGAGTATTATCCTTTGTATTTACCCTGTTTAGAGGATCTTTTATTACTGATTTTCTTAATCTACCCTCTTCATAACCCTGTCTTATACCTTCATTGATAGCATCTTCTATAGAACCATTTGACACATGAAGATCTTGGCCTATATCTACAAATACAATAACCATACCTGTATCTTGACACATAGGTACTCTATCATTTTTTGCAATTCCTGCATTTTCTATGATTTTACCTAAGGTATTAGAAGCAAGATCCCATTTTTCTACATCCTTAGATTTTTCAAGAGATTCTAAAACATCTTCAGGCAAGTAAAAATTTGCTTCCATAACCATCCTTTTAACTTCTTTTGTTATTAATTCCGCATCAATCTCTCTCATTATCATCATCCTTTATATTTGTTTACCCTTGTTAAAGAATAAACCGCCCTAAAGGCGGTCTATTTAGTTTTATAATATAAACTTATTTTCTACTATTAGCTAAGGCTAAGACTCTATTCATTTCATTATTAACCAGCATTATACCTTCGTCTACACCCATACCTGGCTTTGCAAGAACTTGTCCTACATTACATGCTATACCTACATCAGTACAAATTTCTGCACTTCTACCTGTTCCATTGCAAGTTCCACCTAAATAAGATTTTATTCCAACTTCATTACAAAATAGTATAGCCTCTATAGAATTGTTTATTCCACCAAGGTCAGGGGCCTTTATCTGAATCATATGACCTGCTTTATTTTCAGCAAAATACTTAACATCTTCTAATGTATTACACCATTCATCTGCTACAAGTTCTACATCTATATTATTATCTTCTAAGCTCTTTCTTAAATCTCTTAAAGCTTCCATTTGAGCTTTTCTTTCTCCAACATCCATAGGACCTTCTATCCTAAGAGAGAAGGGTCTAGCAAGTTCTCCCAATTCTCCCAGATACTTAGTCATAGCCTCTAGATCGTTCTCTAACATTTCTCCTATAGTACCATAAACATCTATATGAAAAATAGGATTATAATTTTCATCTGTTCTATGCTTTATTACTCTTTCTCTTAACCACTGAATATATTCCTTTAACTTTTCACCTTTGAGACCTAATTTTTCTTCAATATTATTAAATAATCCATGAGGCATTACATCTATTTCTTTTATAATCATCTTATCTGCGTTTAGATACCTATCGTCTCCAGATTGTGAAAATATAGGTACTCTTTTTAGTTCTACTCCTGTATCATACTCCTCTTTAACTACTTCTGCTCTTGTTATCTTTTTAGCTTTTGCAGCTGCATCAAGAAGTGATTGAGTAAGTCCATATCTGATAGCCGTATGAAGTCTTTTGCCATCTATCTTCATTGAATCTACTTCTTCTGCTAATTTTTTAAAGTCTCTCGTTTCTTTTCCCAGCAATCTTTCCTTTATTTCTCCTTCTATTATAGGAATAAAATCTTGAGCTAAAAATAAAGGATCTCTACCTCCTGCTGCTGAGTATTGAACTGCAACACAATCACCATAGGCTACTTGTCCGTCTTCTAAAATTAACATTATTGATATGCTCTCACCTGGTATTCTTATCTTGTCAAAACCTTCTGTTACAGCTTCCCCAATATAAAACATACCATCATGTTTAACACCTTGCTTTATAGCCTTTTGATCATCAAAATAAAATCCTGTTTTTCCTTCTGAACAAATAATATCAACTATTTTCATTTAATTTCCCTCCGGTCTTCCTATTAGTTTACCCTTACCTACTGCAAAGATATCGTCTACTGTCATTTGAAAACTTACTTCTCTCTTCTCAAACTTTCCTCTTTCTCCTAGCTTTTCCTTGTTAAATATTTTCAAATCTTTAGTAAAAGGTATATTACCTGTCATCAAATATCTAACTGCACCATTGTTATCACGTGCCGGCATCATTTTACCATAATTATACTTTGAAGGCCCAAATGGTATATCAATTATACCTTCTTCAAAGCCCTTAACAGTTCCTATGGCTAGATCACCATTTCCTGCCTTGATTATAGCTTCTAGCATACATTTAGTTTCTTGTTTTATAATTTCTATTTCAGTTTGAAGTTCTTTACTCATTTGCATTCTTTGTCCTTCTAATAAATTCAATACCATCTTAGTAGCCTTTATTCCCTGTGCATTTGCTTCTTTTGTTGGTATGCCTATAGCTTCATGAGGAGTTTTTACTATTACCTTTGTAGCACCTGCCAGTGCTGCAGCAGCAGCTCCAGTGGATATAACTCCAAAGGCTTTAGATTCGTCTTCTGGAAATCCACCCATCCATTGATGAAATACTGTAGTAACAACTGTATTATTATAGCCATATTTTTTTAAGTATTCCTCAGTCTGTTCTTCTAATGCTCTTATAGCAGCAACATCTTGTATCAAATTCCCACATTGTCCATAACCAACTGTTATACTTCTTACTCCCTGCTCTGCTGCAAGAAGAGCTTCTATTATAGCTACAACATTTGATGTAGATGGCGGCACTAGAGTACCCGTTAAAGGACCGAAGGGCTCTCTGTTTATAGATATCCCTTGTTCTTCATAATATCCAACTAGCCTATCACAATATTGCCAATCTCTAATACTTTTTTCCATGGGAACAGACTTTGCATAGGGAATATTATAACTAATTCCTCCACCTTCATTGGATGTAAAACCAGCTGCATGTATTATTTCAGCTAACAATCTTGAATCTGGTGTTCCGTGTCTTGCTTGCAAGGGTAGATTAACACTTTCAAAAACCTTTCTCCCGCCCTTAACTCCATGGTTTACACCTGGATATCCATTAAGTAAAGATCTACCTTCTTTTAAGGATTCATTTATTCCTACTTGACACTCTTCATATCTATTTTGTCTGGTATATGAGTCTATGGTGGAAGGAAGTAAGTCTGCTCCACCTTCTTTATCTAAGAAATTTAATAGAGTAATATGCTCATCTATAAGTGCTACTCCAGCTCTAGGTTGAGCCAAAGTTTTTCCTTCATTTTTTGCTTTTTCTAGTTTTTTTGCAAAGTTCTTTTCTTCTGGAATATTTCTCAAATATTCTGATGCTTCTTCTAGATTTACCTCTGCTCCTGTTTTCCATTGCTTAAGAACATCTTCTCTTTGTTTAAAAAATTCGTCTTGATCTATTTTTTTATTCTTTAGATCCACCTATACCCCTCCTGAATTTGTTATATATTTCTTTAACATTCTTACTGCCATATCACGATCTATCATAGTTAAAAGCCCCATAGCCGAAAGAATATACTTCTTATCTATTAAAAAACTAGGTCTTCTTGGTTTTAAAGAAGTAGGATCATCTATATTAAACAGGCTTGATTTTAAAATTTCACCAGGATTTTCACTATTTACAAGTACGCCTCCAGTAGCAACTATAAAAGGTAATTCCATTAAATCTTTTCCAGTTTGGACGAAAGTCGCTCCTAAGGGAGAATATACAGACTCTACAACACCCGCATGTCTTGACATGGCAATATTACTAGATATTTTTGCCATAGCTTCATCAAATCTTATATCTCTTTCAGTTTCTGGAATAAATGATGTATTTTTATATCTTTTTTCAAGTTCTTCTCTTAAATTATAATCTTCTAAATCTATATATTTTCTAAACATATTTTTCCCCGCTGCTTCTAAAATAGAAAGAGCTGAGTATCTCATTCCTAAATCACCTTCTACAGTTCTCTTTGCTAGTGGTTCTTCAAGTCCTCTTATCATTACAGAAGGTTTACTAGGAGCACCTTCGCCTATAGAATGAATATCTGTTGTAGCCCCTCCTATATCCAGTACTACTAAATCTCCTATTCCTTTTTCATCTTCACTACCTCTAGATAGTGCTTCTGCAGCTTTTAATACACTTGCAGGAGTTGGCATAAGTACTTCTGCAATATTTTCTTCAACATTTTCCATTCCCTTTGCATGAACAATTTGTTTCATAAATATACTCCTAATTGTTTCACGGGCTGGTCCAACATTTATTTGATTTAATTTTGGCATAACATTTTCTGTAATATAGTATTCCAGCTTTTCTTTAAATAGCTCTTCTATCTCATCATTACAACTTTTATTGCCAGCAACTACTACAGGAATCTTGATATTATTGTCTACTATCATCTTAGCATTATGATTTATACAGGCATGATTTCCACCATCCGTACCGCCTGCCAAAAGAATTATATCAGCACTAGAGACTCTGATCTCCTCAATCTCCTTAATATTTAAATTGTGACTATAGGTCTTTATAACTCTAGCTCCAGCCCCTAAAGCAGCTCTCTTAGCTGCTTCTGCAGTAAGCTCTGGAACAAGCCCTATTGCTACAATTTTAAGTCCACCTGCAGCTGAAGAACAAGCTAACTTTTTCACAATATTTATCTCTATATCTATTTTTTCATAAAGTTCCTTTAAAGCTCTTCTATATCCTTCTGTTACATCTGTTTCCACTGTAGTATAGGATTTTCCACTTGCTAAAATTTCTTCTCTTTCAATGTCAACAAGAGTTACCTTTGTATAAGTACTACCAAAGTCAATAAAAAGATAACAATTCATTATTTTACCCCCTAGGTCAAATCTTCATGTAGATCTTTAATTGCAGTCTCTACAGAAGTTCCAGGCGGGTATACTCTATCAAATCCCATTTCTTCAAATCTATTTTTAACTGTTTCCCATTCTTGCTTTCCTACTACAATATTTCCACCTACATATAACAATATATCCTTTAAGCCTGACTCTTCACAGTTCTCTCTCATACCTCTACAATCTATTTCCCCATGTCCATAGAGAGATGAAACTAGTATAGCATCAGCATCGGTTTCAATAGCTGCATTTATAAAATCTTCTTGAGGTGAAAGTACTCCAATGTTTACTATATCGAATCCTGCCTCACTTAAAGAATAATCTAAAATTTTATTTCCAACAGCATGACAATCAGAACCAATTACTCCTAGTACCAGTGTCTTTTTACTCATTTTATTAGCCTCCTAATTTAATAGTCTATAATTTCTCTATCACTATCACCTTAATAATAACATATATAGATGTAATAACAAGTTTTTTTTAGCTCTAATTACCAGGTCAAAGCTTGTATTATCAACGTTATGAAGCTTTCCCCTCTCCCTCATTCATATTGTCAGAAATATCTGTTAAAAGTAAGAAAGACTAAGACGATTATGAATTTCGCCTTAGTCTTTCTTGCAATATTTTTTTTATATACACATTTCAATTTTAGGATTTTTTATTTATTTAGCCAAATATTAATTCTTTAAATTCATCTTTCTCTATATCTCCAAAGTATTGTTTTAATTCTTCCGTACTTATTGAAGAAAGTAAACTTTCTTCTTTATATTTTTGTCCTACTAGAGTTTCTTCTAAATCTTCTATATTTTGTGACCCAAAGAAATCTCCAAAAAACTTACAAGTTTCTATAACTCCATTTTTAATATGAAGCCTTACTTCAATAGCACCAAATGGAAACTTTTTATAGTTCTTATAATTAAACTGTGGTGAATAACCAAAATTCCAATCCCAAGTATTGTATTTTTCCTGGAATAATTTATCTATCTCTTTTTTTTCTTTATCACTTAGTTTGTACTCTAGTACTTCTTCTCCTTCAAATTCAAAGATATATTTTAAAAGTATATCTCTAAAGCTTTCCATAGTAGTATCTTTATCTAAAAACTCCTTTATATTTGTGACTCTACTCCTAACCGATTTAATTCCTTTTGAAACTATTTTATCTTGCTTTACATTTAAAGCTTTGGAAAGCACATCAAGTTCTGTATCAAATAAAAGTGTACCATGGTTTAGTGCTCTATTTCTCCACATTGATTGAGCAATACCTGAGAATTTTTTTCCATCTATTGTAATATCATTTCTACCAGATAACTCAGCTTTTATATTTAATCTCTCTAGAGCATTTAAAATTGGTATATTGTATCTTTTAAAATCTATTTTTTTATTTACACCAGTATTTTTTATTATTGAAAAGTTTAAGTTTCCAAGGTCATGATATACAGCACCTCCACCTGTAATTCTTCTAACTACTTTTATATCATGATTCTTTACATAGTCTATATCTACTTCTTCCAAAGTATTTTGATTTTTACCAACTATTATGGCCGGACCATTTATCCAGAGTATAACATAATCTTCATCTGCTGGTAAATATTTAAAGCAATATTCTTCAAATGCTAGATTGTATCTTGGGTCATTGGAAAAATTCTCAATATATTTCATTATCTTCCTCCTAAAATTTTACTTATTCAGCACTCATAATTTCGGTCCAAATCCTATCGTATTCACTTATGATATCTGATGGATCTTGAAATACCTCTACATTTTCAATCATATCTTCTGTAGGATATGCAACTAAACTATTTTTTAACTCCTCTGATAAAAGCTCCTTTGCTTCCGATATAGGTGTTGAATAACCTATATATTCTGCATTTTTAGCAGAAATTTCTGGTCTTAACATAAAATTTATAAATTCCTCTGCCAATTCTTTGTTTTCAGAAGACTTAGGTATAGCCATAGCATCATACCAAAGATTTGTCCCTTCTTCAGGTATAACATATTCTAAATCAGGATTATCCCTTATCATTGCTACTGCATCTCCTGACCATACTACACCGATACCAGCATTTTCTCCTACTATTGCACCTTTGATCTCATCACCTAAATATGAATACACTAAGGGTTTTTGCCTAATAAGTTCTTCTTTTGCTTCTTCTAACTCTTCTAAATCTCTAGTGTTCATAGAATATCCTAGCTTTTTTAATGCTACAGCCAAGGTGTCTCTTTGGCTCTTAAGCATAATTATCTCATCTTTATATTTTTCATCCCACAGATCCGCCCAACTATCTACTGGTTCATTTACTTTAGTCTTATTATATATAATTCCTACAGTTCCCCACATATAGGGCATGGAGTATTCATTATTTGGATCATAGTCTGGATTTACAAATCTTCCGTCTACCTTTTCAAAGTTTGGTATATTATATTTATCAAGTTTTAGCAGCAAATCTTCCTTTATCATTCTTTCAATCATATAGTCTGAAGGAAATATTACATCATAAGAACTTCCTCCCTGTTTTACTTTCACGTAAAGATCCTCATTTGTTGCAAAGTCATCATATCTAACCTTCACATCAAATTCTTCTTCAAATTCTTTTAATACATCTTTATCAATATAATCTCCCCAGTTGTATACATTTAGAGTTTCTTTCTTTTCTCCGCAAGCTGTTAGTATTGTAAGAGAAGCTACTAATAAAACTAATAGAATGGAAATTTTTCTTTTTTTCATCTTAATTGCCTCCTTTTTTTAAATCTTCATCTGATCTTTTATTTATTATCAATAAAAGTACTAATAATACTATAAACATTAAGGTGGATAAAGCATTTATTATAGGGTTTATACCCTTTCTTGTCATAGAGTAAATGGTAATACTTAAATTTGAAACCCCATGGCCTGTATTAAAGAAACTTATTACAAAGTCATCTATAGATAAAGTAAAGGCTAAAAGCATTCCAGTTATTATGCCAGGAAAGATCTCAGGTATTATTACTTTTCTTAAAGCATAAAATGGAGTAGCCCCTAAATCCATTGCAGCTTCAGCTAAATTGGCGTTCATTTGTTTTAATTTTGGTAAAACCGAAAGTATCACATAGGGAATAGAAAAAACAATATGTGATAGGAGCATTGTTATAAAGCCGAATTCAAATTTCAAAAGTCTAAATAATACCATCAGGGATATAGCCGTTACTATATCAGGATTCAATACTGGCAAGTAATTTAAATTTAAAATCATATTTCTTTTAAATCCTCTTATACCATGTATACCAATAGCTGCAAATGTACCAATTATTGTGGATATTAAAGCCGATATTATAGCTATTAAAACTGTTGTATAAAGTGCCCTTAAGATTTCAGCATCTTTAAATAAGTCTACATACCATCTTAAGGTAAAGCCTGACCATACTCCTTGAAGTTTAGAATCATTAAATGAAAAAGCAATTAGGACTATTATTGGCAAGTATAAAAAGGCAAACATTAAAAACACATATAATTTTTTTGAAATTTTCTTTACCATAGTCCTCCACCTCCTCCATCTTTTTCCTTATCCACTTTTGAAGTAAAGGCCATGGTTATAAGAATAAATATCATAAGAATTATAGATAAGGCTGAACCAAAGTGCCAGTCTCCTGTAACTCTAAATTGCTGTTCTATGACATTTCCTATAAGACTATACTTGCCTCCTCCAAGTAAGTCTGAGATTACAAATGTACTTATGGCCGGAATAAATACCATAGTAATTCCAGTTATAACTCCTGGAAGGCTAAGTGGAAATATAACCTTTCTAAAGACTGTGACCTTATTTGCCCCTAGATCTTCAGCTGCTTCTATAAGATTCTTTTCTATCTTTGTAAGAACAGAATATATTGGAAGCACCATAAAGGGCAAGAAATTATATACCATACCAAGTAATATGGCCTTATTATTGTACATTAAATTTAAAGGTTCAATTCCTATCTTAGCTAATATATTATTTATAACTCCATTTCGGCCTAAAAGAGTAAGCCATGCGTAAGTTCTCAATAAGAAATTCATCCACATTGGAATTACAAGCATTAAAATCATTATACTCTGTCTCTTAACTTTTTCTTTAGAAATTATATATGCCAATGGATAGCCTATTATTAAAGCTATTATAGTCGATATTAAAGCTAAATTTACAGATCTTGTAAGTACTTTTAAATATGTTGGAGTAAAGAATCTCTTAAAATTGCTTAAACTAAAAACAAATTCTGAAAAACTTTGACTATCTCCACTGGTAAAAGCAAAATAGATAACCAAAAATAATGGCATAACTATAAATACCAGCATCCAAAATATATATGGGTAAGCTGCTCTTTTAAATTTCATTTAATTTCTCACCTTTTTCATAACATGAATATTTTCAGGGCTTACATTCATTCCTATATGGCTTCCTTCAGCTTTCATAATGGTACTATGAATCATCCACTGGTATCCATCTGAATTTACTAGCATTTCATAGTGTACCCCCTTAAATGTTACACTTTCTACTATACCATGCCACTTGCCATTTTCAACACTGCTTATCTCTATATCTTCTGGCCTTATTACCACATCCACATCTTCTTGCTTTCTAAATCCCTTATCAACACATTCAAATACCTTATTTCCAAACTCTACTACAAAGTCCTCTTCCATTACAGCATCTATAATATTGCTTTCACCTATAAATTTAGCCACAAATGCATTCTTAGGTTCATTATATATGTCTACTGGTGTTCCTATTTGTTGGATTTTACCTTTATCCATAATTGCTATAGTATCTGACATTGTAAGTGCTTCTTCTTGGTCATGAGTTACATAGATAAATGTTATGCCTACTCTTTGCTGCATATTCTTAAGTTCAATTTGCATTTCCTTTCTAAGCTTTAAATCCAGAGCTCCTAAAGGCTCATCTAAGAGTAGTACTTCTGGTTCATTGACAAGAGCCCTAGCTATAGCTACTCTTTGTTGTTGCCCTCCACTAAGTGACTCTATGGCTCTGTTTTCAAAACCCTCCAAGTTAACAAGTTTTAACATTTCTTTTACTTTTTTATCTATTTCTTTTTTCCCCATTTTTTTAATTTTCAATCCAAAAGATATATTATCTGCAATATTCATATGGGGAAAAAGTGCATATTTTTGAAATACTGTATTAATTTTTCTCTTATAAGGTGGCAATTTAGTTATATCTTTATCATCAAATATAACTATACCATCTGTAGGTTCTTCAAATCCACCAATTATACGCAAGGTAGTAGTCTTTCCACAGCCACTAGGTCCTAGGAGTGTTAAAAATTCATTTTTTCTTATAAATAGATCTATATTATCTAAGACCCTTACATCACCATATTCTTTGGATATATTCTTTAATTCTATAATATTCATTGTCTTCCTCCTTTTAGAAGCTAGGTGGTGTACTCACCCAAATTAGCTTAGCCTTATCTTTACCTGCATTTGAAATATAGTGGTTAGAATTTGCCTTAAAATAAAAAGACTCATCTTTCTCTAGCTTGTACTTATCTTTACCTATATGTAGATAAATACTACCATCTATAACATGTCCAAATTCTTCACCTTCATGGGGAAAATCTTCTTTTGTTTTTCCGTTTTTTTCTAAACTAACCAAAATTGCTTCCATCATGTTTTTTTGAGCATTAGGGATTACCCATTCCAGCTTATATTCCAAATCTTTATTTTCACTTACAAAAGCATCTTCTCTTTTAAAAACTATCTTTTCATCTATATTCTCATTGAAAAAATCTTTAAAATTTGTTCCAAGTCCTTCTAATATATCTACTAAAGTAGCAATTGAAGGAGAAGTTAAATCTCTTTCCACCTGTGAAATAAAACCTTTTGTCAATTCACATCTATTAGCTAATTCTTCTTGTGTAAGATCATTTTTTATTCTAATTCTCTTAATCTTATCTCCTATCTTCATCCTAGTCACCCTTTGCTTTTAGTCATATATTAAACAATTAGTTTATTTATACTAAACTTTCTACAATTACTTATTATAAAGAAACTTATATTTAATGTCAACACTTTTTAAGTTTAAAATAAAAAAGGATCTAAAAGTAAAGATTTTTACCTTTAGATCCTTAAAAAATTATATTAAATTTTATACCTATTAAGTTATTTACCAGCTACCTCCAGCTCCACCACCGCCAGAACGTCCACCTCCTCCTGATGAACCTCCTCCGCCGTAGCCGCCTCCTGATCTGCCTCCACCTCTCATCATTGCCCTTAAGATACTGGCAATTAGCATACCTCTAAAAAACCTTATATCAATAAATCCAAATACCAGTAAAAATATTATTATTGGTAATATTGAAATGGATCTTTCATTTTCAGTGGGGTAATAATTGCTTTTAAGACCTTCTTTGTCTAATACTATATCTAAATCTTTTTCTATATACTCTATAGTTCTATTAAAGCCAAGAGCTATTCCCTCATTATAATTTTCTTCTTGAAAAGAAGGGATTATATCTTGCTCTATTATTCTCTTTTCTATGCCTGCAGGAAGTGCACCTTCTAAGCCATAACCGGTTTCTATCCAAATCTGTCTTTCATTAGGCTTTCCAACCGGCATTATCAATATAAGCAATCCATTGTCATATTCTTTGCTACCTATCTTCCATTCTTCAAAAAGACCAGTAGCATAGGTATTTATATCTAGATCTTGAAGTGAATCTACAACTGCTACTACAACCTGGGCTCCTGTTTTTTCATATAATTCTTGATTTACTCCAATAATATAATTCTCTACTTTAGGATTTATTATACCTACTTCATCATAAACATAGAATTCTTTACTTGGCTTAGGAAAACTAGTTTTAGCATTTACAATATTTATATTTAAAAATATATTTAAAAATATTAAGAATATAAAACTAAGAATAAATATTGATTTTTTTTGTTTATTCTTAATCATTTAAACACTCCCTAAAATTCGACGTCTGGAACTTCAGTATCTGCTTCACTTACTTTAAAATACTCTTTTTCTCCATATCCAAGCATACCAGCATAAATTTTTGTTGGAAATCTTTTTACCTTTTTATTAAATTTAGCAACTTGATCATTGTATCTAGTTCTTTCAGTTGAGATTTTATTTTCTGTACTAGCTAGTTCTGCCTGTAACTCCAGAAAGTTTTGATTGGATTTTAAATCTGGATAACTCTCTACTACTACATTTAAGCTGTTCAATCCACTGGTAAGTTGTGCATCTGCTTCTGCATACTCTTCAGGACTACTAGCACTATTCATTTTACTTCTTGCCTCTGTTATTTGGGTCAATACTTTTTCTTCTTGATCAGCATAGCCCTGAACTGTCTTTACAAGATTTGGTATAAGATCTGTTCTACGCTTTAAAACTACTTGAACTTGTGCCCAAGAGTTCTCTACATCTTCTTCTAAATTAACTAGATTATTATAACCACCTATAAATATTCCTGCTATAACAAGAACTATAATTATTGGTACTAAAAATTTTTTCATATCTTCCTCCTAATTTTTATACTATTTAGAATATACTAACCAATTGTATAAGTTTTCATATTTTCTATAGCATTATTTACTAAATAATCTATATCTAAAACTTCTTCTGATTCCTTTATGTCCTCTATCTTTGGCCTAGTTACTGGGTTTTTCGGTAAAAACAGAGAACAACAATCTTCAAAAGGAAGATTAGATATTTCTAATGTATCTATATCTCTAGCTATTTCCATTATATCCACCTTATCCATACCTATCAAAGGTCTTAATATTGGTATAGATACAGATTCATTTGTAACAGATATTCCTTGTATAGTTTGACTTGCAACTTGACCTAGGCTTTCCCCAGTTATAAGAGAATCTATATTATAGTGATTAGCAATTTTTTCAGCTATTCTCATCATAAATTTTCTAGAAATAATAGTCATTTCTTTTTCTGGACATTTTTCATTTATTTCCTTTTGTATTTTCAATATATTTACACTATAGAATTTCAATTTTCCTGTATAGAGGCTGAGCTTTTTAGCTAGATCTTTTACCTTTTCTTCTCCTCTTTCAGAAGTAAATGGATATGAATGATAATGTACACAAGATAAACTAACACCTCTTTTAGCCATCATAAAACCAGCTACAGGGCTATCTATACCTCCAGACATAAGTAGTAAGCCTTTACCACTTGTTCCTACTGGCATTCCTCCATAGGCTCTTATTCTTTCGCTATATATATAGGCATGGTCTTGCTTTATATCTATATACATATATAGGTCTGGAGTATGAACATCTACTTTTAAAGTATCAAAGCTATCTAGTAATCTTTTTCCAATTTCTCTTGATAGCTCTGGAGAGGTCAGTGGATATTTTTTATCTGATCTTCTGGTGTCTACTTTAAATGTCTTTATATTAGAATCTTTTTCTAATCTTTCCTTCATATTTAAGCTACATGCCTTATCTATTTTATCTATATCTTTTTCTACTCTAATACAAGGACTTATATATACAAGTCCAAATACGCTCTTAAGTCTATCTATAATACTTGGAAATTTATATTCATCAGCTTCTATATATATCTTACCTTGTTCTTTATATAGTTTATCAAATTTTATATCTTTTGTTTTTCTTATTATTTGTTTTATCAGTTGATCTTCAAAATATTTTCTATTAGATCCCTTTAATACCATTTCTCCTAAACTTACACTTATTACTTTGTCCAAATTATCACCTTTTCATTATTTTTCTTATTTCTTCTACTGCTTTCTTTAATTTCTTTACAAAATAATCTATATCTTCTCTTGTATTTTCATATGAGAAGCATATTCTAATGGTTCCTTCTATTTCTTTATCTGTTAATCCAATTGATTCTAGGACATCACTTTTATTGCTATTATTTCCTGAACAGGCAGAAGCAGTTGATATATAAATGTCATCTTGTTCTAAAAAATGTAGCAAAACTTCTCCTTTAGTATCTACAATAGAAAGGTTAAGTATATATGGAGAAAATCTTTCACTATCTTCAGAATTTATTTTTATATCTTTTATATTTTCTTCTATTAAATTCTTAGTATAGTTCTTTAATTTTGATATATATTCTCTTTCTGCTTCTTTATTTTTTCCCATAATTTCTACTGCTTTTCCAAATCCTATAATGGCAGATACATTCTCAGTTCCTGATCTCATTCCTCTTTCTTGATTTCCTCCAAATACTATAGGAGAAAGATTTAAATCTCGTCTTATATAAATAGCTCCTATGCCTTTAGGTCCATGAATTTTATGTGAGCTAAAAGAAAATGTATCTATAGCTAGATCTTTTAAATCAAAGTCTATTTTCCCAAAGGCCTGTACACCATCTACATGCAAGAGTGCCTTTGAATTCTTACTAGCTATTACTTTTTTTATCTTTTTTATATCTTGTATATTTCCTATTTCATTATTTACAAAAATTATAGAAACAAGTATTGTATCATCATCTATAGAATCTTCCAACATATCTAAATCTATACTACCAGATCTATCTACATCTAGATATGTAATTCTAAATCCTCTAGCTTCTAAATCTCTCATAAGATTAGAAACAGATGCATGCTCTATCTTGCTTGTTATAATATGATTGCCTCTTTTAGAGAGACTATTTACTATGCTTTGAATCCCTATATTATTACTCTCAGTTCCTCCAGATGTAAAGTAAATTTCCCTTTCATCTACATTTAAATAATCTGCTATTGTTTCTCTTGATTTCTTAATTTTTTGTTCTGAATTAAAGCCCAATCTATGAAGTGATGAGGGATTTCCAAAATCTTCCTTCATTGAATTATAAATAAGCTCTAATACCTCTTGTCTCATTTTTGTTGTAGAACAATTGTCTAAATAAATCATTTTACCTCTCCTATATTTCTTATTATACTCCATATAATTATATATGATATTGCTCTTATTATAAAGTTTAATTTAGTATTTTAATAATATCTCAATATATATTTTCTTCTATTTAAACTTCTTTAATAAAGAATTTATAAAGAAACTGTACTTTTATTATCTTTTAAGATATCATAAAAACAGGTGATCAATATGGAAACTATTAAAAATAAAATTCACAGAGACAAATTAAATAAAAATATAAATATATGCAGGGATACATGTTTTTTTGATATAGAGACAACAGGTTTTAGTAGGAAAAAAGACATAGTATATTTAATAGGTATCTTATATTTTGATAAAGAAGAAGATTCTTGGGTAATCGCACAATACTTTGCCAATAATCTAAAGGATGAGCTTAAAGTGATTGAAGAAGCATCACAATTTCTTATGAGTTTCCATAGGATAGTAAACTATAATGGAAACACATTTGATATTCCTTTTATAAATTCAAAATTAAAATCCTTTGGCTTTTCCTTCACTCTTGATATAAAAAAATCCATAGATCTATATTCTATTATTAGGAAAAATAAAGATATCTTACAATTAAAGAATTTGAAATTAAAATCAATAGAACAATACCTAGGTATCTATAGAGAAGACATCTATAGTGGTAAAGACTGTATCAATTTCTATAAAGATTATATATTAAGCAAGGATAAGCGTTTAAAAGAAAGATTACTAGCTCACAATTTCCAAGATCTATACTATCTAGTAGATATTATGGACATATTAGATATTATAAAGCAAAAAAAATCATTTGAAATTGTAAGAAAAGATGAAATAATAGCTTTCTTACTAGAGGATATAGAGCAATCTAAGGCTAGCCTAGTATTTAAAGGAAGAATAAAAGGTTTAGATGGGAAATTTATATATTATGGTAATAATTTCAATCTAATAATAGAAGATCCAAATAAATTCAAAATAACTATTTATACAAAAAAAGCCCTAGTAAGTCCTGAAGAAATAGCCCTATATATAGATCAAAATGAATTTGACCTATCTTTTAATATAAATTCTAATGATACTTACAATATACCTAACAATATATTTTTATTAAAAGTTAAATCTAATTATATATTAGAGAATATTCTAATGCTTCTTAAAGAGATAGTTTATAAAACAATATAAATCTTAATAAAAAAAACACAGAAACTTAAGTTTCTGTGTTTTTTTATGGTGGGCCTTCAGGGACTCGAACCCCGGACCTACCGGTTATGAGCCGGGCGCT